>JBBRDB010000108.1:0-8779 GCA_038204345.1 Thermoleophilia bacterium
TCGCCGGTGGGAGCGGCAGCCAAGCCTCCGCATCGATCTCATCGACGGCGTTCCGCGAATCCGCGTACACTCCGATCAGGGGCCCCCACTGCTCGAGGTGGTGCACGTCGGCCCAGGACAGCAGCCTATCGAAGGCTTCGCCCACACCTCGCGGCGGCCCGCGATAGACGGCGACGGCGACCACCAGAGACTCGGTGTCCCCGAGGGCGTAGTCACTCACCGCGCCTCGCGGTGCACTCCCACGGCATCTAGGAACGCACGATAGCGCGCCATCTTGGCTATCACCCGCACGGAACGGAGGGGGGACGGCAGGATGACGGCGGAGTAGGGACCGTCGGCCTCGTACACCGCTTGGTCCACTGGAGTGAACGACACGTTGATGATGGGCTTACGGTAGCGGTTCATCAATTCCCCGTTCCAACGGATGAAGGCAGCTTCACGGCTCTCGAAATCCTCGAACTCCCCGAGTTCACGCAGCGCGGTCTCCTCGGAGGCGGCGGCATGAATACGCTGCGCCGTCTCGATGGTCCTCTGCCGACCGGCGCCTATGCCCACGATGCCCAGGACGATCACGGCGTCGACGGCGTCGCTCCTGACCACCGCTTCGACGGCCCGTTCGGGAGCCTGATCGCTCATAGTGCCCACAAGGTCGACCGGGTTGCCGTGACTCCAGAAGGGCGGGAGCACCGCGCTGATCTCTGCGATGACCTCCGGCGGCAACTCCGCGAGCGTGAGACCCGTGCGTGAGATCTCGTCGGCGCTGAGGACCCCCCATCCGCCGCCCATCGTGACCACTGCCACCCGGCGACCCTTGGGCAGCGGCATATACGAAAGCGAGAAGGCCAGGTCCATGAACTCGTCTGGATCGTTGGTGGAGATGATCCCGCTCTGGCGAACGACAGCCTCATAGACCCGGGCCGAGCCGGCCATCGTGCCCGTGTGCGACAGCGCGGCTTTCATCCCGTAGTCGCTGATGGCCGCCCGTAGGACGATCACCGGCTTCTCGGTGGTGGCTTTGCGCGCCTCCTCCATGAACCTGCGGCCGTCGTTGAACCCCTCGAGGTACGCGAGGATCACTCCGGTCTGCGGGTCGGTGCGGAAGTACTCGAACAGGTCGGTGGCGTCGAACAGGGCCTCGTTCCCGATCCCCACGAACTTGCCGATGCCGCCTTTGCGATCTTCAGCCGCCGCCATGAGTTGCACACCCATGTTGCCGGACTGAGAGAGGAAGCTGGCGGGCCCTATTACCGGGTGCAGGATGATGGCGCCGGTCGCGTAGAAGTGACTCCACGACGAAATGACGCCCATGCAGTTCGGACCGATCATGGCCATGCCGTGACGGGCCGCCGTCTCCGCGATCTGACGCTCGAGTGCCGCCCCCTCTTCGTTGGCCTCGGAGAAACCGGAGGTGATCACTACCACCGCCCGGACGCCGAGGGTCCCGCTCTCCTCGACCACCGACATCACCATGTGAGCCGGCACCGCGATCAGTACGAGGTCAGGGACCTCCGGCAGCTCCGTCAGCGAAGCGTACGCCTTGAGCCCAAAGATGTGTTCGGAACGAGGGTTGATCGGATACAGGGTGCCGGGGAACTCCCCGGAGATGATGTTGTTGATGATGGTGCCGCCCCACTTGGTAGGGTCGTTCGACGCTCCCACCACGGCCACCGTCTTCGGGCTGAACACGGCGTCCAGATTGCGTAGCTTGGCGACGAGATCCTTCGTCGGACGCGCGACCGGCGGCCCCAACGTCACCAAGGCATCGACGGCCACGGGACTACTCCCGTCCACGAGGACCGGGTTCACGTCGATCTCTTGTATCTCAGGGTGGTCGAAGGCTATGCGACCAACCGCGCGGATCATGTCGACGAGAGCCGGGCGATCGACGGCGGGCGAGCCACGGAACTCACCCAGCAGTCGCGACGCCCGGATGGCGCCGAGCAGCTCGTCGGCCTCACGCTCGTCCAGAGGAGCAACGCCGAAAGCCACGTCATCGAGGGCCTCGGTCAGCACGCCACCCACTCCGAACATCACCACGGGACCGAACTGCGGGTCGCGGGTAAGACCCACCACGAACTCGCGGCCCCGGGGCAGCATCTTCTCCACCAGGATGCCGTCGAGACGACCATCCCCCCGCCGCTGCAGCACGTGGAAGGCCGAGCGGACGGCCTCCTCGTCGTGCACGTCGAGGACGACCAACCCGGCGTCCGTCTTGTGCAGCACCTCGCGTGACAGACCCTTCATCACCACCGGGTAGCCGAGCTCGACGGCAACCTCCACGGCCGCCTCCTCACCGCCCACGACCCGCCCGGGAGTGACCGGGATCCCGTAGGCCGCGAACAGGGCCTTGCCCGAGGACTCGTCCAGCGCGCTGTGACCCGCGGCCAAGGCCGCCTCCACGATATCGCGACCGGGGGGCGTGTCTACAACGTCAAAAGCGCCGACCGTGCCGGCTGAATCCGCTGCTCCGCGCGACATCCTTCCTCCTTGGTCTCTCAACTGATTTCCGATGGACGGCGCCCGTCATGCCGGGCGCCGGAAGGCTTCGACTGCGTGTCTTCGGACAATAGCACAGGGGTCGAGATCTTGGTCTTAGGTTGAGCTTGCACCGCAACTACTCTGTGTTGCTACGTGCCAGTAGTTAGTAGTGCTCAGTAGCTGGAGGTGGTGTTCCGTGGGCAAGCAGACGACGGAGATGCTCAAGGGCACCCTTGCGCGAACGTGACCGCGAGCCACATGTGGGAACAGGGCAATGAGACCCGCTCGCGCTCGAGAGCTTCTTCACGGCTGGGGTGGACGTCGAAGCGCTCCGCAAGGACGATCAAGGGGTCTTCGCCCTTCACGGCCTCCAGGGCCACTTCTCCTTCAAGGTGGCGAGCACATATGCCGACACCGAAGGTGCGAGGTAAATCCGATTGGCCAATACCAGGGAAGGCCATGAACGCTGTTCAAATAGTTCGTCACGTCGTCAGCGAGCAGGCAGGGCCACGTACTCGCCAGAACGAGTCGCGGTTGGAAGAGGTCGAAGAAGGAGCACCATGACCCACCCCGTTCGCGAGATCCTGTCGTCGTCCGAGGAACTCTATCGACTCTTCGTTCAGCGTTCACCCGGCGCCATCCTGTTCTTCGACCAGTCGGAGACCATAGTGGCAGCGAACGAGGGGGCCGCCCAACTGCTCGGCATGAACGCCCCCGAGGAACTGGTGGGGCAGAACGCCCTCGCCCTGCTCAACGAGGAGGATCGACCGCGCGGCCGTGAGGATATTGCCCGGCTGGCTACCTGCGAGTGCCTCCAGGGGTTGGATTACCGGGTCGTGCGCACGGATGGGAGTGTGATCCCGGTTCAGATAAGCATCTCGCTCATCCGCGATGCAGAAGGGTTCCCGCAATGCTTCTACGTTCTCTTTCATGACGTTTCCGAGCGCAAACAGCTGGAGGGGGCAGTTCACCGCTCGGAGGCGCTCTACCGCTCGTTGATCCAGCAGATTCCGGCCATCACCTACCTCGCCGACAACTACGAGGTCGGGGGATTGCGATACGTCAGTCCACAGCTCGAGCGCCTCCTTGGCTATGCGGCCGAAGAGTGGCTCGCGGCCCCACACGCCTGGTCGGACTGCCTTCACCCGGCCGACCGCGAGCGTGTCCTCGCCGAGCTCGACCGTGCCCGCGATGCGCAGGAACCGTTTGTCTCGGACTATCGCCTCGTGGCGAAAGACGGCCGGGCCGTGTGGTTTCACGATGTGACCACCATGGTGTACGACAATCAGGCAGGATCGATGTGTGTCCAGGGGGTTCTGCTCGATATCAGCACCCGCAAGGAACTTGAGGAGGAGCTGAACCACCTTGCCGGTCACGACGCCTTGACCGACCTTCCTAATCGCCGTCTCCTGCAAGAAACGCTCGAGAGAGTGGTGATGCGGGCGCGTCGCGGCGGTGGAAGCTCGCTCCTGCTCATCGATGTGGACCACTTCAAGCGCATCAACGACACTCTCGGCCATGAGGCCGGCGATCAGGCACTGATTGCGGTTGCCCAGGTGTTGAAGAGCGCGCTGCGCGGCGGGGACATTCTCTTCCGTCAAGGAGGGGACGAGTTCGTCGCCCTCCTCTTCGAGGCCGACTCCGCTGCGGCGGCTGCGGTGGCTGAACGAATGCGCACGGCCGTGCAGGAAGGAGACTTCCTGCTGGGCGGGACGCGATTGAAGCTGAGCGTCAGCATGGGTCTGGTCGTTATCGACGGCTCAGAGCGCACGACTGAGATCCTTCGTCGCGCCGACGCCGGGATGTACGCGGCCAAGCATGCGGGAGGCAATCGAGTCGAGGTCAGCGCCTGAGCCACCCACAGATTGTCGCCGATGATGGACCCAACGATTGGAACGCTATGTCTACGCGCTGCGTCCAGAACGCCAAGACCGGAGGCGGGCGGCAAAGCGAGGGACGACCCGTCATCCTCGCTTGCTGTGTCGACCGGCCGTAGGAAGAGGCCGTTCGGATGGGCGTCGGTGATGAGGACCACGACCTTGGCCTCACTCGGCAGCTCAACCAGGCTGGTGCGGATGGGTCTAGTGACATTCTGGTGACGAACACTCCGGCTTGACGCGGATCGGACCTGGCAGCGCTCGCCGCAGCCTACGGGTACGGGCTTGCCCGCAGCCATCCGTACAACGACGGCAACAAGCGTGTCGCATTCGTCGTGATGGCAGTGTTCCTGGGACTGAATGGGCTGGACTTGACCGCGAGTGAAGCCGATGTGGTCACCACAATCGTGGCGCTCGCATCAGGCGAGCTCGATGAAGGAATGCTGGCTGACTGGATCAGGCTGCATACCGTGAAGCGACCGCGGTCGTCCCGCTAACGCTTGGCGGATAACCCGCGGAGCAAAGCGAGTCGGGTCGATCCGCTTGTTGGACGGACTCCAAGCTTGTTGGACGGACCCCAAGCTTGTTGGACGGACCCCAGAACCTCAGGCAGCCGTCCCGGACCACGGCCGGATGTGGGCCAGGTCGCCGGCCAGAGCCTCCTCGGCGACCTCCGTGTCGTGGGCCGCTTGGGAGCGCAACCAGTAGCCGCTAGAGAGGCCGAAGAAGCGGCAGAGGCGCAGGTCGGTGTCAGCAGTGATCGCGCGGCGTCCGGCCACGATCTCGCTGATGCGCTGCGCGGGTACACCGATCTCCTTCGCCAGGCGATACTGCGAGATGCCCATGGGCAGGAGGAACTCCTCGCGCAGCAGCTCACCAGGGGTTACGGGCTTGAGCTTGTCCATCGTTGCACTCCTAATGGTAATCCACGATCTCGACGTCTTCGGCGCCGGCCGCCGTCCAGCGGAAGCAGACTCGATACTGGTCGTTTATGCGGATGCTGTGCTGCCCGGCGCGGTCACCTCTCAGCGCCTCGAGCCAACGAGCAGGTCCATCTCGGGGTCACGTTCGACGACGAAGTGGTACGACCGCATGATCTCGCCTCCTTGCGACCCTGTAAGGATAA
This sequence comes from Thermoleophilia bacterium, assembly GCA_038204345.1. GTDB lineage: Bacteria > Actinomycetota > Thermoleophilia > RBG-16-64-13 > RBG-16-64-13 > JAHJSA01. The sequence goes on from JBBRDB010000108.1 coordinate 5,482, forward strand.
CCCACGCTTCAAGCGAGGACACCAGACCTACCGACGAAGGTCCGCCTAACGCCCCGGTTCAGCGGCGGCGCGCAGCGCCGTCCGTGCAACGCCTTGTTCGGCGAGACCGCACCGCTACCCGACCTGCGACCAATCCTCAACCACGAGTCCGGGCACTCGGGAGAATTCGCGTACGTTGGCAGTGACCATGGTCAACCCGTGGGCAACACAGGTGGCGGCGAGCCAGAGGTCATGCGGTCCGATGAGCGCCCCCGCCTGCCGAAGGTCGGCCCAGAGCTGCGCGTGCGCCCGGGCACAGGCGAGGTCGATAGAGAGCAGCGGAAAACGGTCGAGGATGCCCTCGACGAAGGCGGAGCGGCGAGTGCGCACGCCCGGCTGAGTGGCGCGGTGCACACCATGCAGCAACTCGCTCGCGGTGACGACGGAAAGAAAAGCCTCCTCGTCCCCGTGGCGCCGAACGTGGGGCTCGATCTCGAGGAGGCCGCGCTCGGCCTCGATGAGGATGCTCGCGTCAATCAGGACTGCCATGCATCACGCGCCTCGCCGAGCTCATCCCGTGCCGCTGCCAGGTCGTCGGCGAAGTCACCAGCCTCAACCCCGGACAGCCGTGGGAGAGAGGCAAGCAGGGCGGGTAGCTCTGAGAGATTCGCACCGGCGGGTAGAGGGCGAAGCTCCGCGAGCGGCTTGTTCCCACGTAGAAGAGTGAACGTTTCCCGGCGGTAAGCAACGCGGTTGATGTAGTCGGCAAAGTGGCGGGCGACTTGGGTGACGGTCACATCGGACATGGGTTATCTCCTCATACGAGCATCTGAAAATCAGATTACATGATTCGTTGCTGCCTGTCACGTTGTACCGAACGGTTCCACCGAACGTGTGTGCGCGTCAGCGGCGGCCGACGCGCCTCGCGTTTACTCTACGCTCATGGCCGTAGCTGTTGCTCCTATGTCAATGCTACACCCCGACAGCGACGGAGCCGGCACCGAAGTCCGCTCGAACGACTTTGTCGGCGTGAGCCTTCTCCGCCCGTAGCATCGTCTTGAACACCGCTCTTAAGATGAGACGCTTGAGACAGCGTAGCGCTTCCCGGTAGCTCATGCCTTCTGCCTGCTTGCGTTCCATATACGCCATCGCCGGAGGGTGCATCCCGGCCTGGGTGAGCGCGATCATGTGGATCACGGAGTTGAGCTTGCGGTTGCCGCAGCGGTTCAGCCGATGACGCGCCGACTTGCCCGACGAGACCGGTAACGGTGCGCATCCGACGTGCATGGCGAAGGTGGCGTCGCCCTTGAAGCGCGAGAAACCCGCCGTCTGGCCGAGGATGTGGGCCGCACGAAGAGCCGAGCAGCCCGGGATCTCGAGCAGGTCCAGCCACACGTGGCGGTCAAGCACCCGAGCCGGCAGTTCGAGTCCGATCTCGAGGTCGTGACAGTGCCAGCGTAATCGCTTCTGGATGCGTTTGCGCTCCTCGACGAGGTCGTCTCGGTGATCGACAAGGAGTCGCACGTCATGCTCGGGGCCGGTCAGTGACGCCTCGGGAAGGCCCGGTTCGCGCAGCGCGGCACGCGGACCACCCGCTCGCCATGGCCGAGCAGGTGACTCTCAAGCCTGCCCGAGACGTGGCGACAGTCCTCGATGGCGAAGAAGCGCTCCGAACCGAGGTTTCTCGCCCAGGTGTGCAGTTCGTTGTGCCCGTGGTCGTCGCATGTCACGGTCCTGGTCCCGAGACCGCTTCCCGTCGCGGCGTCGAGAGCCACAGCGGTGTGGGTCTTCATGTGCGGGTCGATGCCGATTACGATCATGTCGTCCCCTTCCGTCGGAGATACCTTCCGATCGAGGGGATCGTCGGCGGACACGCCTTAGCTGGGGCCTCTAGGTCAGGCTCCTATCAGGTCACGTCGGCGACCCCTCGGATCCGGCGGCGGGGGACATAACAGCCGTCAGTCAGCCCCACCGGGCAACAGAAGCGCTTCGGGTCACCCCGCCGTCGAAACCGAGGCTACCTGACGCAGGTCAGGCATCCCAACAGGGACAGAGTGACACTAAGGAAGCGCTTGTTCGACAGCATTTCAGCAGCTGTCAGGCGGATGGACCACCAAAGAAGCGGCGGAGCTCACGAGCGACGAGCTCGGGTCTCCCGTTGTTGCCCGCGGCCGTGTGGCCGGCGCCTGCCAGCTCGAATCTGGTGTACTGCGGAAGGAGTCCTTCCAGCAGATCGAGTGAGCGGCGAAGGTACGCAGGGCTTCTGCTGCCGCCAAGAAGCAAGACCGGCACTCCGACATGGCGGGAGTCCTCCAGCCGGCCCTCCATCTCGCGCACGAGCTGCGCATCGTAGTGCAGCGTGGTGATCAGCGTGAGCGGGTGGATCCTGTCGCCGGTGATCTTCGACGGGTCCGCCCGAGCCACAGCCAGGCGCATCAGCGGCACAAGAGCGAACCGCGGCACAAATCGGGCGGGCCCCAAGGATTGGGTGCCCTCGAGCGCGGTCACCATCGCCGCACCAAGGTCACCTCGGGCGACTTCCTGGTCGTAGCGGTCGGCCCATGCGGCCGGCGGCCGACTCTGTGTTGGCAGCGGCGGCTCGTAGAGAGCGGCTCTTGCGACCTCGGGCACCAAGACGGCCGCCCGGAGACAGATGACGGCGCCTGAACTGAGTCCGAAGACGAAGCGCGCGCCGGTTCGCGTCATGATCGAGCGGAGGTCGTCGCACTCGGCTTCGAGACCGTAGCCGTCGCCGAACGGCCCGCTTAGTCCGCGGCCGCGCCTGTCCGGAACATACAGCGTGAACGAGTCCGAGAGGGCTGAGGCAAGAGACATGAAGTCCTGCGATGACTGTCCGGCGCCGTGTACGAGCACGAGCCCCGGCCCGGATCCGAGTTGACGATACCCGATCGTCGTTCCGTCCCGGGATAGCACCGAATGCGTCTCGTATAGCTGGTCGGACACGGTGATTGCGGGTGCCTTCCGATGGCGGACTATTGGTCTGTCTAACGTTCGGCACATGAGCTGTGCCGCGAGAGCGGCATCTGCTTCATGTGCTTGTTCGGTGTGCGCCGCATCAGAGATCCTCAGGGCGCAAGCCGCTGTGCTTGGAGATCCGAGCCAGCATGCGCGGGCCGATCTCGTCGCGATCATGGAAGGCGAAGACGAGGTTGGGCCGGCCCGGCCGCGAAAGCACGCGATGCGATCCCGTCTGCCGCTCCACCTGCCAGCCGATGCGGACGAGCGCGGCCAGAACGTGTCTGGCCCGCGTACTCGGCCAGTCGCTCACGCAGCGGCAAAGGTGATATTCAGGAGCTCC
>JBBRDB010000109.1:0-8751 GCA_038204345.1 Thermoleophilia bacterium
GACACACATCACCATCGACGACCGCGCCGGAGCCACCGGCCGGCTCGAGGGCAAGGTGCAAGGCGTAGAGAGGATCCTGGGGAGAGAGCTTCGCCACGAGTAGGTGCCTGGCAGGGCGCCTGCTACTGCACGGTGTTGTACTCCAGATCGAACCCCCGATGTATGCCCAGAGACGCCTCTGACCCTTCGCGGTATCACCCCGCAGCGCGTGTCTATGATCACCGAAACCATGGCGAGATAGCGTTCGCTGCACCCGTTTGCTGCACCACCGCCTGCTGGGAGTGCTGGCCTACCGCCGGCTCTATCTCCCGCCAAAAATGCCTTCCGAGCATCCAGCGCCCCTGAGAGCCCGAATGGCTGCAATCACTATGACCACGTCGTGATCGGACCGACCAGGAGCATCCATGACAGATACAACCGCCGCCAGCTCTTCAGCGGCGCGTCATTTGCTTATCAGGCTACGCAGGAAGTCGAGGTCGCTCTCGCGGATGCGCTTGTAGATCTCGGCTCGGTTCCCAACCTTGAGAACGACAATCAGCACCAGTCGGTCTTCCACCCCATAGACGATTCGATAGTCTCCGGCTCTCACTCGATACAGGCTGTCATACCCGCTCAGCTTCTCACAGCCATTCGGCCTGGGTTGAGACGCCAGCGAGTCGCTCTTCTCGGCTATCTGAGGTAGAACACGCCGGTCGATCTTCTTCAGTTGCCGTGCGGCTGCCGGGCTGACCTCGATGCGGTGAGCCATCGACGTCGGCTAGACACCAAGCTCGGCTTTGAGATCATCCCAAGAGACGGGACCTTGCTCCCGCAGCTCCCTGAGAGCATCCAGCGCGTCGGAGAGATCAAGACGGTCTTCGATGAGATCAAGCAGTCTCGCGTCCTCAACTGAGACCACACAGGCCACGTCCTTGCCGTGACGAGTCAGGCAAATGCGCTCCTTGCTGTACGCCACACGATTGACGACCTCTGATAGGTCGTCACGCGCCGCGGTGATTGGCATACTGGTCATGGACTGGTCTCTCCCATCTGCTTGTGGGCATGTGATTACGTACAGATTGTAACTTATGTACGTTTTGTCGTCAACTCCCTCGCGGGAGATGCGAAACCGAACGGGCGCCGGCCATGGCACCGAACACGACCTCCAATGGTTTCCCGCCGGGAACGCACACGATGAACGGATGAAGATGCGTTCGGGCGGATAGCTCGCCGCCTACCTTTTTCCCGTCCCCTCACTCACTACGCCCAAGAACACCTCCACCGCCCGGGGGTCGAAATGCGTCCCCGCCCCGGTGCGGATGTGGGTGAGGGCCTCTTCCTGGGTCCAGGCCTTCCGGTAGGGGCGGTCCGAGCAGAGGGCGTCCCAGACGTCCACCACGGCAAAGAGGCGGGCGACGAGCGGGATCTGTTCTCCGGTGAGGCCCCGGGGATAGCCCGTGCCGTCCCATTTCTCATGGTGACAGTAGGGGATGTCCAGCGCCGGGCGCAGATGGTCGATGGGGGCGAGCAGGTCATAGGCTGCCTGGGGGTGACGACGCATGAGGACCCACTCCTCTTCGGTTAAGGGTCCGGGTTTCAAAAGGACGGCATCGGGCACCCCCATCTTGCCGATGTCGTGCAGAAGCGCCCCTCTACGCACGTGCAGAAGCTCGCTATCGGCGATGCCCATGGCTCGGGCCATACGCATGGTCACCTCGGCCACCCGCTGGGTGTGACCTTCGGTCTCCTTGTCGCGCAGATCCAGGGCGCGCGACCAGCCTTCGATGGTGGCGTCATAGGCCAGGGCCAAGTCCACGTTGGAGCGCTGCAGGTGCTCGAAGAGCTGGGCGTTCTCGATGGCGATGGCCGCCTGACCGGCAAGCGCCTCCATGAAATCCAGCCACCCTGGGTCGGGCGTGACTGGAGACCGCTTGAAAATGTCGAGCACGCCGATCACTTTGCCTTTAGTGACGAGCGGGACACCGAAATATGCCACAAACTCTTCGCCCGCCAGCAATTCTTTGCGCCCGTATTCTAATCCAACCGAGCGAAGGTCAGGAACGCTCTGTGTGCGGCGTTCGAGTGCGGCGCGCCCGGCGTACCCCTCGCCGAGATGCAGTTGTGTTTTTTCAATTGCGCGTGAGCGGAACCCTTTTCCGGCCAAGTATTCGAGCGTCAGCGTATGCGGACTGAGCCGCAATATGCTGGCGGCGTCCACGTTCAGATAAGCAATTGCTTGGGCGAGGAAAATGTCAAGCGTGACGCGCAAGTCGAAACTGCTGTTGATGGCGGCGTTAATCGTGTGGAGCGCGGCCAGACGTTGTAGTTGCTGCACGGTCTGCTCGTGTAACGTCTCGCGCCGGATCGCGTTCGCGGCAATGTCCGCGATGGCAGTGAGCAGGCGGATTTCGGCGGCGCTAATCTCGCTTTGTCGTCCAACCCACAATGCGCCGATGACTTGGTCTTGCACAACGAGCGGGATGCAAACTATGGCGCGAACGGTTTCGAACGCGTCGGGCTGGGCAATGCCCGTTTCTTTCTGAATGTCGTTGGTCACAAAGAGCTTGCCGCCGGCAATGACCGCGCCGGATACACCCTCGCCCGGCGCAAGGCGCATACGCCCTTTGGTGAAATCTCCGCGTGCCTGTTCGATAACTGTGTCGCCGCTGGTGGGGTCGCGCAGCGCCAGTGCCGCTCCGTCCGCATCCAACAAGATCAACAGTTTGTCTACGATGATCGGCAGCATTGCGGCGCGGGTGGATGCGGTGCGCAGTGCCGCGCTCAGGGTGACGATGGCTTCCAGCTCGCGCTCGCGCTGCTCGCGCTCAGTGACGTCGCGCAACACGCTTACCCAGGCGAACCGCCTGCCCTCTACGTCTTCGAGTGACGTCACCGTGTGCTCGCTGGGGAAGACCTGCCCATCCCTTCCGCTTCATCCTAAACCCCGGCAAGGAGAGAAAGCCCATCTCCGCCGTGGCCAGGAACAGGTGTTGTCGGAACTCTGCCAGCCCTTGTTGGTCAACGTGTAGGAAGTCGGTCGTCCGCCCCACAAGTTCATCGCGACTGTAGCCAAAGATTTCTGATGCCGCGGGATTGCAGTCCCTAATGTTCGCTGTGTCGGCATCAACGATGAAGACGGCCTCGCGCAGGCTGGCAAAGGTCTTCGCCAGCATTTGCTCGGACTCCCGCAACGACTCCTCCGCCCGCTTGCGCTCGGTGATGTCGCGTTCGGTCGTGGCGATCGCCACTGCTTTCCCTTCTTCATCGCTCAGCAACGTGGTGGTCAGCCAAACATCGAGAATGCGACCATCCTTGGCGATTCGTCGAAGTTCAAACGATTTGACGATCTCGCCCTGCTTAACCCTTTGGATCAGGCTCAGCACCGCTTCACGATCAGGCTCAGCGACAATTCCCCGGACATTCTTTCCCAGCGCCTCGGCTTCGGTGTAGCCGTAAGTCTCTTTCGCGCCCCGATTCCAGGCCAGGATTTTGCCGTTAAGATCATGCATGATGACCGCGTCGTTCGAATCGCTGACCACGGTTGCCAAACGGCTCAATCCTTCTATCTTCTCGTGTAAGGCGCTCTCCGCCCGCCTGCGCCCGGTCACGTCCAAAGCCAATGCAGCGGCCGGGATTCCGGTCAGTTTCTCCAGATGCCCGCGATACTTCTTCAACTCTTCTTCCACCCGCGACTTCGCCTCGGACTGTTCCAACAAGGTTATCTGCTCACCACTATGCTTTTCCAAACCGGCCTACGTCTTCTGCTCGGCCCCCAGCCCACCTGCGACAGGGCAGCCTTGGGGAGGCCGAGTGGGCGGCCCGGCGCGCCCTTCACCTGGTTGAGGACATGCATGAGATCGGTCGCTCCCTCACCATGCCCGCCCACTGGACCCTCGCCGGCATCGCTCCGGCCGCCGGGAAGCTCATCGAGGCCGAGCTGCCTACTGCGGGGGAGTGAGGCCGTTGCTACTCAATCTGACGGGTGGACCCACTGCATGCGGCCACGGCTCCTCTACCGGATGGCGCGACTCCAACGGAAGCAAGGTCGCGAAGATGAAGCCGCCGGCGCGCTGCAGGAATCGTGCCCGTTGCTCGCGGAGCGACGGCAGGGGTTGCCCCACCCCCGTGCCGAGGCTATGCGGGCAGAAGGGACCGGGGATGCTTCACGGTGACTCTGGTCGCCCGGGCCGATGCCTGAGGGGTGCGTTTATTCCGATTCACGCCGCTTGTCGCTGATACTCGTCGGTCAACCCGCCAAGCCGTTTCATGCGAAATACGTCACCGTCGGTCCAGCCCGAGGTTGGCCTGGGTTGGCAACATTCGCTAGGATCGGGGCTCCCCGACCGCCCGCCTCACCCTGGAGTTCCAATGCTGCTCTCGCTCGTCTACTTCGCCGTTCGCCGCCTTCTGCGTCTGCTCACCGCAGGTGCTATTCAGACGACGTGGCTCGCGATGTTCAGATCCTAGTCCTACGCCATCAACTATGTGTGCTCGGCAGAGGTCGTCGCCTAACGCTACGACGTCGCGATCGGATCCTACTGGCGGCGGCCGGCGGGCTACTGCCAAGCGACCTCTGGCGATCTTTCCCGGTCTCGCCACAGACAGTGCTGCGCTGGCACCACGAGCTCGTGAAGCGCAAGTGGACCTACCGGCGCAGGCGGCGACCGGGTCGGCCGAGAATTGCGAAGGAGCAGGCCATGCTCATCCTCCGACCCAGCGAGAGAGAACCCGCGCTGGGGTTACCAGCGAATCCAGGGCGAGCTGAAGAAGCTCGGCATCCCAGTCTCCGCAACCGGCATCTGCTCAGTGCTTCGCCTGCACGGCCTCCAGCCGGCCCCTCGACGAGACGGACCATCATGGATAGGAGTTCCTCACTCAGCAGGCCGCCGGCATCGTCGCCTGCGACTTCTTCTGTGTGCAGACCGTCTGGTTGAAGACGGTCTATGTTCTCTTCTTCCTCGAGCTCTCCACCCGCAGGGTGCACCTGGCCGGCGTCACCGCCTATCCCAGTTCTCGTTGGGTGACCCAGCAGGCTCGTGACCTGGCGATCGAGAACCGCTTGGCCGGAACCCAGTTCCTGTCCGTGATCGTGACGCCAAGTATTCAGGGCCATTCGATGAGCTGTTTCGTTCCGAGGGGGTGCGCGTCATCCGCACGCCGATACGCTCGCCCAAGGCTAAGGCTTGGGCATCTGACTACTCCTTGTTGGGGGCATCCGACATGAAGTCCTTGCCTTTCACGGCGCCGTCCTCTTTCAGCGCCTGTCTGGCCGCCCGCTTCCGGCTCCTGTAGGCGGCGAAGCAACAGCGCTGGCTGCACCACTTCTTGCCCCGGCGTAGCAACGGTGTGGCCGGTATGGGGTCACCACACCACCCGCAGGGCTGTGTGAGCGTTGCCGGCCGCTCGTAGAGCCGCTGCCCCTTGTCATTGTAGACCTCCGAGCGGACGTGGCCGGTCCGCGCCCACATCTTCACCGTCCCCGGATCGGCGCCGAGGAGCTCCGAGATCTCTTCCAGCGTGAAGAGTCCTCGCCGGCGCAGGCGGGTATAGCGGTCGTCCAGGCCGTAGGTGCGCCGCAAGGTGTAGAGGATCTTGAGGCTGAAGCGTTCGGCCACGCCCGGGCGCAGGCCGGATTCGTTGAGGATGTCCACGATCTCAGCGCCGGTGTGGCACTCGAGCAGCCGATCGACCTCGGCGACCACGGCCGGATCAACCTTGCGCAGCTGGGCCGCACTCAAGGGGAGGGGCAGATGGAGGGTCTTGCCGGCGCCGCCGCGGAAGCGCACGTGGGCCACGACTTCGTCGGTGCGCAGGAGGGTCACGTCTTCCACGAGGAGCCGCAGCATGCGCTTGCGCTCGCGCTGGGGGACATCTGGGTCGCGCCAGAGACGGGCAAAGTCGGTGGCGAGAGCCAGGATCTCGGCCCGCCGCTCCTCGGCAAGCACACGACCGTCGGCTTCCCGCCGCCGTTCGTACTCCTCTTGGGCCTGGGCCAAGGCGCGTAGTTTGTGGTTCCAGTCCGCCTCCAAGGAGTCGGCCACCAGGCGGTTATCGGGGTGGACCTGGAGATAGCGGCGTTGGGCGAGCTCGGCCTCGTAGCGCGCCCGCTCCACCTGTCGCAGGCGCAGCTGGTCGGCCTCGGCGGCGCGGGCCTCGAGCTCCTCCTGGACGGCGAGCGCCACCTCCAGGGCGAGCGGCGTCACCGTCTGCACGAGCAGTTCCCCCACGGCCCGGTCGATCTCGGCGCCGACGAGGCGCTGGCAGGGGGGGCCGCCCCGCTCGATGCCCTCCCGCTGGCAGACGTACTCGGGCGCGGGCTCGCCGTGACGCAGGTGGTAGCGGACGGTCATGCGCTCCCCACAGCGCCCGCAGACGGCGAGACCCTGCAGGAGGGCGGGGCCTTCGCGGGGCGGGCTCCGGCGGCGCTCGGCGCCGTTGGCCTGCGCGTTCTCCCTGAGCCGGGCGAGGTTCGCCTCGTACTCCTCCCAGGAGAGGTAGCCGGGGTGGGCACCGAGGATGAGCGTGTGCCATTCGTCGCGCGGCAGCGGACGGCGATGCTCTTTGCCGCCGGGGAGCCTGCGCCCCCGGCTGCGCCCGTAGACGAAGGCCCCCGTGTAGCGGGGGTTCTTGAGCACCCGCAGGGCCCGACTGTGCAGGAGCTGACCCCAGACCACCTCGCCCTTATGGGGCCCGGTGGTCAACCGGCGGGGGAACAAGAGACCCTGCTCGCGAAAGCTGCGCACCGTCCCCGTGGCCGAACCGGTGCGGCGGAAGGTGGCGAAGAAGGTGCGCACGGCCTGCTGCACCCCGAGATCGGGGTCGAGGACGACCCGCCCCGCGGCGTCATAGAGGAGGCCCACGGGGAGCTTCACCTCGAGTTCGCCCCGACCGGCCTTGGCCCGCTGGCCGCCCAGGAGGCGGGAGCGCAGCACGTGCAGCTCGGCTTCTGACATGGTGCCCTTGAGGCCCAGGAGCAGCCGATCGTTGAAGTGGGCGGGGTCATAGAGGCCGTCCTCGTCCAGGATGAGCGTGTCGGAGAGGGCGCAGATCTCGAGCAGGCGGTGCCAGTCGGCCGAGCTGCGGGCCAGGCGGGAGACCTCCAGGCCGAGCACCACCCCCACCTCCCCCAGGCCCACGGCGGCCACCAGCTGCTGGAAGCCTTCCCGGTCACTGTCGGCTCCGGAGAGTCCCAGGTCGCGGTCGATGACGACGATCCGATCTTGGGCCCAGCCCAAGGCCACGGCCCGTTCGCGTAGGGCGTATTGACGCTTGGTGCTCTCCGTGTTCTCGAGGACCTGCCGGAGCGTGCTCTGGCGAACGTAGAGGTAGGCGAGTCGCCCCAGGTGGCCCGCGGTCACCTTGTGGTGTTCTTCGGGGTTCACGCCGGGCACCTCCTCCGACTCGAAAGGGCCATCTCCGCCAGCACCCGCACGAGTTCGGGGTCGGCCGCGGCAAGGCCGCGCACCCCGTCGTAGCCGACCGGTTCGCCCGCCACCGCCGCCAGGGGCCGCGGTCGGTCACTGGGCGGGCAGGCGCCCATCCAGCCCGCGAGACCACCGCGCACAAACACGGCCAAACCGCGCGGGGTGAGAGGGGGGAGCTCGCCGAGGGCCTGGGCCCGCAGGGCTTCGTAGCCCTGGGCCAGTTCGGTTGCGGGCGCCGCGATCCTCAGGGCGTCTTGGGAGCCCCTTTTTTTCGTCGGCGCGTGAGGGCCCGCTCGATGCTGCGGGGGTGGACTGTAAGTCCAAGACGCTCCTCGAGCAGCCGGACCAGGGCGGCGCTCGAGAGGGAGGGCTCTTCCGCGAGCGCCTCCTCCAGGAGGTCGAGCACCGGCTCGGAGAGCTTGTGGGCCCGGCGCGGTCCCGGCCGCTCGGGCAGAAGACCGGGGAGACCCGATTCCCCGAAGGCTCTCTGGGCCTCGTAGAAGGAGGGCCGCGAGAAGCCGAAGGCGGCCGACGTCTCGCTCACCCGCCGGCCTTCCTCGCGGACCCGCCGGAGCATCTCGTATTTCACTTGGACCAGATCCTGGGGGTCGAAGAAGGGGCTCTCCCCCGAGAAAGCGGGATCGCGCACCGCCCGGGCCCGGGGGTTCAGCGCGTGGTGACGCCGCAGGGCGACACGCTTTTCGGCTCCGGAGTCTGAGGGTTCCACGGCCGGCCTCCTGTGGTTGCGTTAGGTGTATTATGCCGCACAATCTGCCGAAGTCAAGGCGTGGGTAGGTCTCATCTTGGTTCAATACCAGCTCTATACGGCAAAATACCCGCACTACGCGGCAGATCAGTGAGGCCTGCTGCGGCAGAATTCGCCTAACATGCGCGGCATAATCCACCTTACGCCTCCCCGTTGTCGATCTCGCGCCCGAGCCGGGCCAGGGCGATCAGATCCTCGACCCGGAAGTGCGCGCGGCCGGCTGAGATGGCCAGGAAGGGGTCCACCCCCTCGACGTCGGTCCAGCGGGCGGGTAGGGACTGGACCCGTTCTTCTCCCGGCCTGCGGAAGAAGACCCGGTGCTCGCCCCAGGTGTGGGCGTAGCCGACCAGCTCGAACTCTCGGCCTCTCAGGGGGTGGAAGGGGTGGGTGACGATGAATCGTCCTCGAAGTTCTGCATCAGCTGTAGTTGAAGGCCTATGACAAGGGTCAGGTGGAGCGCACCAATAAGTATCTGGAAGGCTCCTTCCTGCCCAGCGCGGGTTCGACAACCTGACCGATCTACAGACCCAGATGGACACCTGGACCTGCGAGGTGGCCTACCGCCGTCACCACCGTCGTGTC
>JBBRDB010000110.1:0-8725 GCA_038204345.1 Thermoleophilia bacterium
GCTTTCTTGGACGTCGTGGTCTTGGCGGCCGTCGTAGTCTTCTTGGCCGCCGCAGTCTTCTTGGCCGCCGCAGTCTTCTTGGCCGCCGCAGTCTTCTTGGCGGCCGCAGTCTTCTTGGCGGCCGTCGTGGACTTGACGGCTGTCGTCTTCTTGACGGCCGTCTTCTTCTTCGAGGCGGCTTTCTTTGGGGCGGCGCCCTCCTTGGCCGCGGCTCCGGACGCCCGGGCGGCTAGACGGGCAGCCTGCTTCTCACGATACTCAGCCTTGGTGGGACACTCCGGATCGAGGCACAGGATCCACGGGCGCTTACCTCCCAGTATTTTGATGCGTGGGGTGCCGCACGACGGGCATGTCTCGCCGGTTGCGAGGATGTCACCGCGCTGCGGCAATGGGTAGGTTTGCGTGCAGTCGTCCGGATACCCCTCGCAGCCGACGAACCGTTTGCGGGTGGCCTTGGACTTGATGATGCGCAACTTGTGAGTGCCGCACGTGGGACAGTCGCCCAGGATACGGTCGTCCGTAATGCCCTCGAAGATCTTCGCAGCGACGGCGGCTTTGTTCTCCGCCAGCGACTTATAGGCTTTGCGGAGCAGCTCACGCGAGGTAGCTACCACATCGGCCTTCGTCTGCTCCTCTTCCGCGATCGCGTCCATGTCGAGCTCGAGCTGGGCCGTCATCGCGGGCGAGGCGATGAGCGGGGCGTATTCCAGCAGCGCCTCGGCCATCTTGACGCCCGTCTCCGTGGGTTCCACAGGGTTGCCGTGGATGTAGCCGCGATCGTAGAGGTTCTGGATGATGTTGTGTCGAGTGGCCTTGGTGCCCAGGTTGTGGGCCTCCATGAGCTCGATCAACGTGCCCTGCCCATAGCGCGACGGCGGCTGAGTCTCCTTGGCCTCCAGGTCCTTGCCCACCAGCTGGGCTTCTTGGCCTTCGGCGAGATCGGGCAACTCGGCATCCTTCTGACGGGAATAGGGATAGTACGCGAGCCACCCGGCGTGGGTGATGCGCGAGCCGCGCACGAAGAAAGGCTCCCCGTTTATGTCCAGGTCTATCCGATTGGACTCCGAGACGGCGTCGTCGGCAAGGGTAGCGAAGAACCGCCGCACGACCAACTCGTACACCTTTCGCGCCCGATCGTCCAAGGCCCCCTTCCGGGGAACTCCCGTGGGGTAGATGGGGGGATGATCGGTGGTCTTCTTCTTGCCCCGGCTGGGCGAGAGCTTCGGCTCGGCCAGGAGTCTCTTGGCATCCGCTGCGAACTCGCTCCCGGACAAGGTCTGAAGTATCTCGCGGAGGTCGAGCGATTGCGGGTAGACCGTGTTGTCCGTCCGCGGATAGCTTATGTAGCCGCCCATGTAGAGATCTTCGGCCACCCTCATGGCAGCCGAAGCGCTGAGTCCCACGCCCGTGGCGGCGGTGATGTACGACGTGGTGTTGAACGGCGCCGGACGTGCGATCTTGCGGCTGGTGCGCTTCAGCTGGGTGACACGAGCGGGGCCAGTGAGTCGCTCGTACGCCGCCTCGGCTGCGGCCTGGTCTAAGAAGCGCTCCTCCTTGTGGGTGGCCGTGAACTTCTGAGCACCTGCTTCCAGATCCGCTGTCAGCACCCAATACGGCTCGGGTACGAACGCCCGACGCTCCATCTCCCGCGCTACGATCAGGGCCAGGGTGGGACTTTGGACCCGACCCACGCTCAGAAACTGGTTGCCCAGGCGTGAGGTGGCCAGACTGACGAAGCGGGTGAGCGTTGCTCCCCAGACGAGGTCGATATCCTGACGAGCCTCTCCCGCCCACGCCAGTGGCTCGGACAGATACTCGAGCGACTCAAAAGCGCGATTGATCTCCCCCGCGGTGAGGGCTGAGAAGCGGGCCCTGCGCAAATGACGCAGGAGTGACTCGTTCTCCCCGGCCGCGATGTCCCGAGCCTCGAGACCGATCAATTCGCCTTCACGGTCGTAGTCCGTGGCGATCACCAACTCATCGGCTTCCGAGGCCAGCTTGCGGACGGCTCTCACCACAGACTTCGCCGTCTCCCCCTTGACCAGCGGCGCGTCGATCAGCGCGGAAGGATCGACCTTGCGCCAGTCGGCGTATTCAGGAGGAAACTCCACCTGGAGGACGTGGCCTTTTAGACCCACCGCGGTGTTCCGGCGGCCGGAAGCGTCGGTGAAAACGTAGTAAGGAACCTTGTAGAACGCTTCACGCTCGATCGCTCCTTGGGCCAGTATCCCGGCGAGCTTCGAGGCCACGTCGTTCTTCTCGGTGATTATCAGTCGCACGTTTCGTTACTCCAGACACTCGGGCGCACGGCCGGTCGCCGCGGTCGACCAAATCGGTGGGACATCGCCCGGCGGCGACAGGTAAAGATACAGATGGGCAGGGTCGAGTTCAATCGGGCGAAAGGTGGATTGGAGACGCCGCGTGGAAACGTCGGCGAGGATCAGGCTATGGAGAGGGCCTCGTCCAAGGTCCGGTGGATCCCGAACACGGCTTCAAAGCCGGTGATACGGAACATCTTCTCGAGGTGGGGGCTGTCGACCACGAGAACCACGTCGCCGCCCTCGTCCTGCGCGCTGCGCCGGCCTCCGACGAGGACCCCGAGAGCAGTGGAATCGAGGAAGCCCACACGCGTGAGATCCACCACTATGAGGCGATGCTCCCCGCTCACGCCTTCAGCGATCGCTTCCTTGAGCTGAGGCGCCGTATACACGTCGAGTTCACCATCCACTTGGATGATGAAAGCCCCCTCGGCGGTGGTGCTGTTGATAAGAACGTTCATTCCGAGCGTGAGCTTACCATCATAGACACGCGGATGCATCCGGCCCGGGGAACATACGCCGCCCCTCGCCCTCGCCGTCTACTGCTTGGCCGTAGTAGCTGTAGTCTGCGTCGCATCGGCGCCGCCGCCTGTGGTTTCGGTGGTGGCGCCGGTCGTGGTGGGAGACATCACGGAGAGTTCGGCACGTACCGTCTCGGCCATGTCGCCTTCGGGCTCAAGCTGCAGGTAGCGGTTCCACGCCAGGGTGGCGGCACTCACGTTGCCCGCGCCCCGCTGGGCCGCACCCAACTCAAGAAAAGCCTGAGCGTCGTTAGAATTGAGTGACGTGGCTTGGTTCAGCACCCGCACCGCCGCCTGGTAGTCGCGAGAATCGGGAGACATATAGATGCCGGCCAACCGCATGTAGACGTCGAAGTTGTCGGGGGCGACCGCGGCGGCTTTCTCGAGATACTCCGCGGCTTTCAAAGGTTGGTCCAGAGACGAATACTCGGTTGCGATCCCCATCAATGCTTCTAGGTTATTGGGGTCGGCAGCCAAGGTGGCCTCGTAGGTCTTGATGCGGTCTTCGGGCCCGGCAGAGCCGGTGTTGACGGTGCCGTCACGACCGGCTACGAAGTTCCATATCTCGTTCCAGTTGACGTTGACGCCGGTGCCCACACCCATGAACACGAAACTGAGGCCGAAGACCAAGGCGAGCCCGAGAGCTACCCACTTGGCCCATCGATTGATACGTTTCCTATCGAGCAACAAGGATACGGTTCTCCTGTTCTTGAGTCGTCACAGATCCGCGAAGTCGTCACGGATCATGGGAGATTATGCCCCAAACGGCCCTCAGGAACCAGGGAGGACGCGGCGCCCTATCAAGAAGTCGCGCAAGGGGGCGCGGCGGTCTCGCCGCGCCCCCGACGCGGCGCCTGAGGAGATCTCAGCGCAACTCCAGCCGCGAGCGCCTAGCCCCGCAGCTTGGCCCTCACCCTGTCGGCGTCGCGGGAGATCTCCTCCACATCAATGGCCGGGAAGGCCTTCTTGTCGTACACGACCTTGCCGTCGATCATCGCGAAGAACACGTCCTCTTGATTCGCCCCGTACACGAGGGCCGAGACCGGATCGTCGATGGGGGCGAAGTGACTGTACTCCATGTCCACGGCCATCAGATCGGCTCGTTTTCCGCGATCTATGCTCCCCACTATTCGGTCGCTGCCGAGAACGCGGGCGCCACCCAAGGTGGCCATCTCCAGCACCTGCTCCGCGCTCATGCACACGGCCGAGGCCTGACTCGCCCGATGAAGGAAGATGGTCATGCGCATCTCGTCGAACATGTCGAGTATGTTGTTCGAGGCGAGGCTGTCGGTGCCTAAGCCCACTCGCAGGCCGGCCGACAGGAACTCCCCCACTGGAGCGATGCCACATCCGAGCTTCGCATTGGACTTAGGGCAATGAGCCACGGCCACGTCGTACCGCTTGAGCACCTGGATGTCGCTTGGCGAGGCCTGCACGCAGTGGATGGCGATCACGTTCTTGTCGAACACGTCATACTGCTCGAGGAACTTGATGGGGCTGGTGCCGGTGGGAGTCAGCTGGAGATCATCCCAGCCCACGAGCTCGCGGAAGTCGTGAGCCAGCACTCCCGAGCCGTCGCGGATGAAAGTGACCTCCGCCTGCGATTCGGCCACGTGTGTCGCCACCTTATAGCCATGCTCGCGAGCGTACTCAGCGAGCGCCCGGTAGAGCCGCCCCGACACGGTGTAGGGGGCATGGGGAGAGAGGCCCACCTTGGCGAGCGGCCCCGCTATCTCCTTCAGCCGTTCGATCCTCTCGCCGGCAAGCTTGACCACCTGCTTGATCTTGGAGTCATCCATCCCGAAAGCTTCGACGAACGTGAAGGCGCGCAGACCGAACCGGTTGGCCGCCCTCATCGTCGCTTCACCGTCGAACACGGTGTCTCCGATCGAGGTGATGCCCGAGCCCACACACTCCATGGCTCCAAGCAGCGCCGATGCAGCGTAGTCGTTGGAGTCGAGCCTGCGCTTGGCGCCCATGAAGCGCAGCATCCAGTCACCGAAGTCGCAGTCGTCGAACAGCCCCCGGAAGACCGAGTAGTCGAGATGTACATGGGCGTTGACGAACCCGGGCAGGAGGATGGCGTCGTGAAAGGCGGTGACTGCCTGTTCGGGATGACGTTCGCGGACCTCGGCCGTAGGCCCGAAGTCGACGATGGACCCGTCTTCTACGAGCACGGCTCCCCGTTTGATCGCGGGGGAGGTGATCGGCAGGATCCATTCGGCTTCGTAGATCATGCAAGCTCCTTATCCGTGACTGAGCGTCTCTCGCACGTGGGGCACACCCGGGTGGCCGCATCCCGTCCGCCGCGTCCGCCCCGCCCGCGCGGCGCGCGCCCACCCCGTCATTCTATCGGAGTGGTGGGTCGAACCAAAGTCGCGACTTCGGCCGCCCCGCCGCCGCCCGCGGACCTCGGAGTCGGCGACCGAGCGGCCCCCACTGCGGCGAGTACGGCCGCGGTGGGAGCCGACTGTAGGGCCCGCGATGAAGGGCGGGGCCGGCATGTTAGAGTGGTCTTCTATGTGTCCCACGAACGAAGAGAAACATCAGGAAGCGTATGCGGCCTCCGAGAACGAGGTGCGTAGGCTCCAGCCGAAGGCTGTCGCCGAGCGCTGTGGCATGACCTGGCAGCCGGCCGGGCCATCCGAAGAGGACCGACTTGCGGAGCGACGCGGGATGCTGACCTTCGAGGCATTGGGCGCGCCGATTGCGCTCAGCTGGCCCGAGCTCGCCTTCGACGCGCCCCACCCCTTGCTCCGCAACTTCGCCTGGCAGCTGATAGCCTTGCACTACCTCCGCATGGCCACGGGGCGCCGTCCGGGCACCGACTGGGTGAGTTACCGAGAATTGCCCGATGGTATGTTCTATGCGAATACCATCACCCGGGAAGTCGAGGAACCGCTTGCCCGCCTCTTCGCCGCCGACCCCGACGGCTTTCGCGCCGCCGGGCGGACTCTGGGAGGAACGAGTGTCGATCTGGCCGACGTGGCGTTGGCCTTTTACCCTCTACCGTACGTGCCGGTGATCTTCGCCCTGTGGGTCGAGGACGAGGAGTTCCCGGCCAAGCTGAGCGTGTTGTACGAGCGTGAAGGCACGGCCAACCTACCTCTGCAGGACTTACGCATCCTGGCCGACATGCTCGGCGCCGGGCTCAAGGGGGCGGCAGACGCCGGCGGTGGGCCTTCTCAGAAGGAAGGCCGCGCGCCCGACGGGAAAGAGTGACCGTGCCGCCCCGGGGCGTCGTAGCGGGAGGCCACCCGGCGTCTGCGCGTGCCGGGGCCGAGGTGCTCGAAGCCGGGGGCAACGCTGCCGACGCGGCGGTGGCCGCCGTCGCCACCTCGTTGACCGCGGAGGCCTGCCTCACCGGGCTTGGCGCCGGGGGCTTCGCCCTGGTGCGCGAGCCCGACGGCCGAGCCGAACTCTTGGATTTCTTCGTGGCCGCCGCAGGGATGGGCCGCACCCGGCGCGACCTCGAGGCGCGCGCCCACCTGCACCCCTACGAGGTGCCCTTCCGCTCGGCGACCCAAGTGTTCAACGTGGGGCCGTCGTCGTGCGCGGTGCCTGGTATGCCCTTGGGTCTGGCCGAACTCCACGGGCGCCACGGCCGATTGCCCCTGACTCAAGTGCTCGCACCCGCCATCGCCCGTGCCCGGGACGGGATCACCCTCGTGCCGCAGCAGGACTACCTTCACGATATCCTGTCGGGCATCCTCACCGTCGACGAACCCGTGCGCGCCGTCTTCGCTCCCGGCGGCCGTCTGCTCCGCAGCGGCGAGACTGTGAGTTTCCCCGACCTCGGCGATGCCCTGGAGGTGCTCGCCTTGGAGGGGCCCGCGCCGTTCACCACCGGACGCTACGCCGAGCGGACGGCCTCGTTCCTCGAGGAGAGAGGCGGTCTCATCACGCGCGAGGATCTGGCCGCGTACCAGGTGGTGATCAGAGAACCGATCGCGGCCCAGTATCGGGGGCACCACATCCTGACCAACCCTAAGCCGAGTTCGGGTGGCTCGCTGATCGCTCATACGCTGGGCCTGCTCAACCAGGAGGAGTTGGGATCGCTCAGCGAGGGAGACTTGGCGGTGGCCCTCGTCCGCGCCATGGTGGCCACCGACGAGGCGAGGGCAAGCATCGCAGGCGGTGCCCACCCGCCCGGGGCCGGTTCCCCGACTCCCGGTAACACCACCCACGTTTGCGCCATAGACTCGGAAGGTCTCACCGTCTCTGTCACGTCCTCGTGCGGCTCAGGCTCGGGGGTCGTGATACCGGGCACCGGCATCTACATGAACAACATGATGGGAGAAGAGGACCTCAACCCGGGTGGCTTCTTCAAGCTGCCTCCCGGCGAGCGCCTGACGTCCATGATGGCGCCCACCATCGCCTTCTCGTCGGTACCGGGCACCACTCAGGCCGACTTCCTCGTGGCGCTCGGCTCCGCGGGCAGCGAACGTTTGCGGTCCGCCATCGTCCAGATCCTGGCGAACATGCTCGATCTGAAGTTGCCCGCCCAGGAGGCGGTGGATCGCCCCCGCCTGCACCATCAACGGGGAATCATCCAGGCGGAGGGCGGTACCCCTGCCGCAGTCGCGCGGGCGCTGGAGGCCGCGGGCTACGACGTCAACCGTTGGTCGGTGACCGACCTCTTCTTCGGCGGGGCGCAGGTCGCCGTGCGACGGATGGTCGGCGGCGAGGTGGTCTTCGATGGGGGTGGGGATCATCGGCGCGGGGGTGCCGCGATAGTGCTCTGAGGGCCTGCGAGCGCGCAGGGTTCGGAGCAGCCAAGACGGCCCGCCGGAGACGCCCCGGGCGGTCCCAAGTTGGCACGCTCTCGAACGACCGCGTAAAATAGTTTCATGTCTCATCCAAAAACCCCCTCCACGCAGCCGGCGGCTCGCCAAGGGTTGCGAAGAACCGAGCGGGAACGCGGTGCTCCCACAAACTCCCGGGTGTCCCTCACACGCCGGCTGGTGATGCTTGCGGCGATGCTCTTGTGGGTCGGGCTTCTGCTCTACCCGGATCCCCGCGTCCTCGCGGTGTCCATCCGAAGACTCCTGCACCCTCCCATAGATCAGGCCGCGGTCCAAAGTCTTGCCGACACCCTCCCGGACGATCCCGCCGCCGTCGAATCCTTCTCGCAGCAGTACGTGCAGTATCGCTCGGCGTGGACGGTCTACCGAGTGCCCTGGTATTTCCCCACGGTGGCTGAGGTACTCGAAGACAAAGCCGGTGACTGTCAGGCCGAGGCCGTCCTCACGGCGAGCATCCTCACAGCGAAGGGCCTGCCCTACACGTTCCGCTATTCGTTCGACCACGTGTGGGTGGACTACCCGGGCAAGGGCGTCAACGCCCTGGAAGATCCGGCCACGGCCTTCGTCTCCGACGAAGGCAAGGGTTGGTTCGCGAGCCTGCCGGACCGCATACCCGTGCGGGACATCGTCCGGGAACGGGTGGCCTTCCATTGGACACCAATGCCTCCCGAGCGAAAGGCCGGGCTGTTCCTGGGGCTGGTGGCCGCTCTTCTCATCGGCGAGCAACTGCTGCTGCCACTGCTCCGCCCGATCGCCCGCCTGAGGGAGAGGACGCAAGAGGGCTGAACCGGGTCGCACCGTGCGGCTGTCAAGTCCTCAACCCCCGACAGGCCGCACGGTCTACCGCCTTGTGAATCCTGCATATCGCGTCGGCGATCGGTGCGAAGGACGGAGCTCAACAGATTCAGTTGTCCCCGCAGGCCGATCGAGCACTCCACGCACCTTGCGGAGTAGTGCCGCCGGAGTGAAGGGATTCTCCGGGAAGTTCGCGTCCGCATCCAGGCGGCCGTCGTCCACGATAGCATTCTGAGTGCACCCGGACGTGGAGACGACGCGCGGAGGAACACCCCATAACAGTGGA
>JBBRDB010000111.1:0-8711 GCA_038204345.1 Thermoleophilia bacterium
GCACCATCGCGCCGGCCAACTCCGTGCCGAAAGCGAGGGCCGCGTCGTCGGCCAGGTTGCCGCCCGACCTCTTCGTCCCCTCAGTTCCAACAGGTTCTTTCTCCGCCATCATCTACCCCTTACGCTTCGCGCTCTGCTCTACTGCGACGGCGCCGTGTACGGGCCGAGTTGGTCGGTCGCCCATGTGGCGAACGACATGTCGAGTACCTTGTCCATGGTGACCTTCTCGTCCACCTGGCCGATCTCGGCGTAGAAGTCCTGCTGGCCGGCCACGGCCTGCTCGAGGACGGAGCCGTCGACGTTCAGACCGGTGGGACGCATCTCCGTCCACATGGCCGCATTGTCTATGAAGGTGTTCTCGGTGAGTATCTTGATGACCGCATCGCGATCTTTACTGCCTTGGACGATGGCGTCGTTGTAGGCACGCACGCCTTGCAGGTGGGCATACATGAAGAGGTTGGCCACGTCGGGGTTCTTGGCGAAGTCATCACTGTAGAGGAGCACGGCCACCTGCTCGCCGGGAGCGTAGTCTTCGGCGTCTTTGAAGTAGGAAAGGATCCCTTCTTGCTCGCCCGAGGTGATGAGGGGCTCGATCTGCACGGCCGCGTCGATGGCGCCGTTCGCGAGACCCGTATTCAGGTCGGGGAATTCGGCGATGATGGTAGGCGTGACATCGTCGATGGTGAGCCCGCCCTTCTCCAGGGCCTTCCGCAGGAAGTACTCATTGATACTGCCCACAGACACGATGCCGATCTTGCGGCCCTTGAGATCGGGGAAGTCCTTGATCTCGGTCTCCAGGTCCTTGCGCACTACCACGGTGAAGTAGGAACCCTTGCCCTCGACGTTGGTGCCGCTGTCGGCCACGACCCACACGCGCACATCCTGAGCAGCGCCGTTGAAGAGCGACGCGGTGATAATGCCTCGGCCCACGTCCACCTGATTCGCGGCCAGGGACTGGTACATATGGGCACCCGACGCGAACTCGACATACTCGATCTTGATCCCGACTTTCTCGAAGAAGCCCATCTTGTCCGCCAAGATGATGCCGGCCGTGCCCGGCGCGTTGTCGTATGCCACTTTGACGGTCACCGGCGGATCGAGAGGAGTTACTCCTTCGGTCATCGGGCCGGTTGTCGCAGTGCCGCCGCCTGCCGGCGCCGCGGTCGTAGCGGTGCCATCGGCCGGTGCAGCGGTCGTGGTGGTCGTGTCTCCACCGCACCCTACGACCGCCGTGAGCGCCAACAGCGCCACGACTGCGATAAGACTGAGTACTGCGATTCTTCTCATGCTGCCCCCTACGTTCTCATTGGATTCATGGTTCGTGTCGTTCTTCGTTCATTGTTCGTTCGCCCACCGGAGTCCACAGTCCGACTCTCAGCGGCTCCCGCGTGACAGGCCGTCACCCAGATCCCACTTCCTCAGATCCCTACCTCCTCGTCTCGACAGTGTGGATCATGATTTGACCGGTTGTGCAACCGCCGAACCCGACTTGAAGACGTTCTCTAGACCGGCCGCAGCTACTCGCGCGCGGATGGCCGCCGAGTCGGTGCTGTACAGGTCGAGCTGCTCCATGCGCTTGAAGTACGTGGCGCCGGAGAAGGTGAGTTTCTGGGAGAGATCGCCGCCCCGGAGCACCTCTCCGGCAGCCGCGATGACATCTCCCGACGCCAGGCTGCGCGGTAACGTGACAGGTTCGCGGCCCTGCGCCGTGCGCACCGCGTTCAGCCCGGCGAGCGACCCGGTGATCGCGGCCTCCGTGTGACCCACGAGTGGGCCGGTCTTCTCTCCGCCCACGAACAGGTTGTCGAGCCCTTCGACCTGGAGTGCGTCCGAGCGGGGCGCCATCGCCAAATACCTGATGGAGTTGCCCACGCCCCCCGAATAGGGATCCTCGAAGCGGGCCTTCTCCAGCCCGGGGACAGTGCGCAGTTGGTGCAGAGGGAAGTATGGGCTCATGAGCTTCACATGCCCCGTATCCAGTAGCACCACGTTGTCGGCGAAGGCGGGCAGTGCGTACTGCTGGCACGCCTTCGACTCGAGCAGCTTGGCCTTGCCGCCGCCGGCCTTGAGTTCGTCGGGCAGGGGGACGACCGCCACACCCGTTCTCGTCAGCTCTTCCCGTATCTGCGGGGACACCGAGTCGAAGTGCAGTTTGCAGGACCCGCTCATCACTCCCACAGACCCATCCATACGAGTGGCGCGCATCTCCTTGATACCCGCCTTCGCGGCGATGCTCACGCGGCCGCCGAACGTGGGGCAGCGCAAGGCGCACATGGCGCACCCGTTGCCATACTTGGTGCAGTTGTTCTGTGGACCGGCTGAGCCGGTGGTCTCCACGAACGCGTCGGCCTCGATGATCTCGTCGCCCACCTTCACCGCCGCCAGAGAATCCCCGGATCGGATCGCGTCGGTGACCCTCGCCTGGGTGCGCACCTCTATGCCTTCGCTCACGAGTAAAGCCCTGATGGCCGGCTCCGTCGTTGCGACGTCGTACAAGTCGGCGTGGGCATGGCCCGGAAACTGCACATTGTGGTGCCGCAGGTTCGCGTCGATCGTGGCCCAGAGGCGGTCCATCCCCATGGCCACGTGCTCTTCGGTAGCGGTGAAGCGCCCATTGTTCCGGATGATCCCCCCCACCAAGCCGGTGCCGAGAAGCATGTCGGTCCGCTCCAGCACGACCACCTCGGCACCTGCCATGCGGGCCGCCAAGGCCGCTCCCGTGCCGGCCCAACCGCCCCCGATGACTACTATCCTCGCCATCCGACCTCTCCTTCTCCAAAGTCCGTTCTCATTCGTCGGTCCACTCTCATTCGTCGGTCCACTGTCATTCTGTTGCCACCCATGCAGGCTCCGAGCCCGCGCCCGAGGACTCTTGGTCCGCCTCCCTAGCCGCCTTGCGGGCGGCGGCCTTGCGCCACAGGCTCACCTGAGGCAGGTCCTTCTCTTCCGACTCCGTGGGCACATCCACCAGAACCGGCCTGCCGAGACCCACTGCCGTCTCCAACACTTCCTCGAGCTCCGAAGCGGCCTCGACCTTGAGGCCTTCCATCCCGAAAGCGCGGGCCACCGCCGCGTGATCGATGGTTGAGAAATCAACGCCCAGATAGCGTCCGTTGGAATGGATCGACTGGATGGCCTTGATCCACCCGAAGCAGGAGTTGTTGAAGTTGAGTATCACCACCGGCAGGCCTAAGCGCGCCAGCGTCTCGAGCTCGCCCGCGCACATGCCGAAGCTGCCGTCGCCGGAAAGACCCACGACCAGCTGGTCGGGACGGGCGATCTTGGCACCTATGGTGGCCGGGATGGCGTAACCAAGGCCTCCGTAGGCCCGGGGAATGATCACCTGCCGGCCCGGCACGCGGATGTCGTAGTAGGCGGATGTGTAGGGGGTGGGCGTGCCCGCGTCGGCGATCACGACCGTGTCGTCGGGGAGCACCCGGCTGAGAGCGGCCATGACCCGCTGCGGCTTGATCGGTACCTGGTCGGACGCAGCGGAAGCCGCCACGCTTTGCCACCAGTCCGCCCGGGATCGGGATATCCCAGTGACTACTTCGGCGCGCATGCCCGAACCACCCGCTCCTGGGCCTCTGGCGGCCAACACGGCACCGAGATCGCCCAAGATCAGCTGCGCGTCGCCCACGAGGCCCACGTCGGTGGGGTAGTTGTTGCCGATGAGTTGAGGATCGATGTCCAGATGGATCACCCGGGGCGCGTTGCGGGGATCCGGCAGCGTCCACTTGACGGTGGTGACCGACCCGGTCTTACATCCGACGTAGAAGAGGAGGTCCGCTCCGGCGACCATCTCGTTCGCATACTCGCGATAGCCGTTGTCGCCCACCACGCCGATGGCGAGGGGGTGATCCTCGGGGATGGCGCCCTTGCCGGTGATGGTGGTGCCCACGGGAGCAGAGATCGCCTCGGCCACGGTGATCAGCTCGCCCCACGCCCGCGCATTGATGACCCCGCCGCCGGCCACGATCACCGGGCGGGTGGCGTTCAGCAGGAGGTCCGCCGCCTGCTCCACGAGCCGGCGCTCAGCTCGGCCGCGATAGGTCGGGTAACCCTTGCAGGCCTCTTCGGCGTAGATATCCCGCTCGCCGCCGGGCACTTCGCTGTTCAGGACTTCTTGGGGGAAGGCCACGTGCACGGCGCCCGGCCGTCCTGTGGTCGCCACGCGGAAAGCACGGCGGAGCGCGTCGGGAATCTTGTCGTAGCGCTTCACGAAATGGCTCCACTTCGTGATGCTCTTATAGAGCACGTGGTGGTCGAGTTCGGTGATGGTGCCCTTGCCCTCGGAGGCGAGATCGATACCCGAGGTGAAGGCGATCACGGGCACCGACGAGGCGTTGGCTTCGGCTACGCCGGGGACGGTGTAGAGGGCGCCCGCGCCGGAAGGGCTCTCGCACAGACCGGGTTTGAAGGTGAGGCGGGCGTAGGCGTCGGCTGCGAAAGACGCGGAGCGCTCGTCGCGACACAAGACGTGGGTGATACGGTCCCGGCGATCGTAGAGTGACTCGTACAGGCTGATGCTGGTGTCACCGGAGACCCCGAACACGTGCTCCACGCCATACTCGATCAACATCTCGACGATGATATCGCTGCCGCGCACTCCACCCCTTCCCCTGGCGAGTCTGTCCCCTCGACGGACTGCGCCTGCCGCTCGACGGACTATTCTCTACCCGCGTAGTGAACATCCGTACTGCAGTAGTAAACAATGGAACCGCGGTTCTGTCAACCGTGATCCTTGTGGCCCAGCCGGCGGCGGACGGCTCCCCTGGAGACCGTGACCCCGCTGTGGGACAATGAGAGTCACCTGGATCCAGTGAGAAGGAGACGCATGAGCGACACGATGACCACCTACACCGGCACCCAGGATTACATCGCTTCGGCCGAGTTGATGCAAACGGTCAATGTCGCGGTGACCCTCGCCCGCCCGCTCTTGATCAAGGGCGAACCGGGCACCGGCAAGACGATGCTCGCGCAAAGTATCGCCGAATGTCTCGGCATGCCCCTCCTCGTATGGAACGTCAAGTCCACGAGCAAGGCGCAAGACGGACTCTACGTATACGACACGGTGCAGCGTCTCTACGACAGCCAGTTCGGCGACGGCGACGTGTCCGACATCTCCCGTTACATCAAACTCGGTCCCCTGGGACGGGCGTTCGCGTCCGAGGAGCGCCTGGTGCTTCTCATCGACGAGATCGACAAGGCCGACCTCGAGTTCCCGAACGACCTCCTATGGGAGCTTGACCAGATGGACTTCACGGTGGCCGAGACCGGGGAGACGGTGAGAGCCAAGCAGCGACCCGTCGTGATCATCACGTCCAACGCCGAGAAGGAACTGCCCGACGCGTTCCTCAGGCGTTGCATCTTCCACTACATAGAGTTCCCTGGGGGCGAACTCATGCGGCGTATCGTGGGGGTGCACCATCCCGATCTCGAGGAGCGCCTGCTCGAGCAAGCGATGGAGGCGTTCTACTGGCTGCGCGAGATCCCCGGCATCCAAAAGAAACCGTCGACCAGCGAACTCATCGATTGGCTGCGAGCGCTCGTCGTCGGGGGCATCGCTCCCGAGGAGATCTCAAAGCGGCTGCCGTTTCTCGGCGTAGTACTGAAGAAGGACAAGGACGTGGAGGCCGCCGTCTTCACGGCCCGGCACCCGGGGGCGGTGAGACCTCTTCCGCGGTCCTAGACTACCCGCCCCGTCCCACCGACGCAGAGCAAGGGGTCGCCGTGTTCGTTGAATTCTTCTTCCTGCTCCGAGCCCGCAAGGTGCCCGTGTCCCTCACCGAATGGCTCACGCTCACCGAAGCCCTGTCGCGCGGACTGGCGCTTTCCAGCCTCAGCGCCTTCTACTCGCTGGCCCGCGCCGCGTTGGTCAAGTCGGAGGCGTATTTCGACCAGTACGATCAGGCTTTCCAGGAAGCGTTCGCCGGTGTCGAGACGGCGATGGAGATACACGACGAGGTTTGGAAGTGGCTGGAAGAGGGGGCCGACCTTCCTGGGCTGACCGAAGCGGAACGCGCGGCACTCGCGGCCGGCCTCGCGGGGCTTGACCTCGAGGAACTGCGGCGCCTTTTCGAGGAGCGTCTGCGCGAACAGAAAGAGGCCCACCACGGAGGATCCCACTGGATCGGCACCGGCGGGCGCTCGCCTTTTGGACACTCGGGCTTCCACCCGGGCGGCTTGCGCATCGGCGGCGCGAGCTCCGGTCGCTCCGCCGTCAAGGTGGCGGCCGAGCGACGCTACCGCGGCTATAGGACCGATGCCGCAGTGGGCGTGCGCCAGTTCGAAACAGCCCTGCGGCGCCTGCGTCAACTCTCCAGTAAGAACGAGGGACCGGCCGACGAATTGGATCTCGACGGCACCATCACGAAAACCGCGGATCACGCAGGGGCACTTTCCATTGTCTGGCAGCGCCCGCGCAGGAATCGGACCAGAGTACTCTTGCTCATGGACGCGGGCGGCTCCATGCACGCTCACATAGCCGCATGTAACCGCCTCTTCACGGCCGTGGACCGGGCCACTCACCTGAAGGACCTGCGGCGCTACTACTTTCACAATTGCGTGTACGACAACCTCTACTTGGACCCCACGTGCCATCCGCGCAATTCAATTCCCACCGCGCGGGTGATGCACGAACTTTCCTCCGAGTACAAGCTCGTGATCGTGGGCGACGCGTCCATGGCCCCGTCGGAACTGCTGGAGCCGAACGGGATCATATGGTGGAGTGCGAGCAACGAAGAACCGGGCATCGAATGGCTGAGGCGCCTGAACCGGCACTTTCGTCACGCCGTGTGGTTGAACCCTGTTGGTGAACGATCCTGGGAGAGCATCTACGGTCGGGAGACAATCGCGATCGTCCGAAGCGTCTTTCCCATGTTCGAACTCACCGTGGACGGATTGACGGCCGCCGTCCGAAACCTCATGGTGCGACGCTGACTCTGGGTCTCCTCTGAGCCCTTCTGCTCCTTCTTGCGGGCTCGCGCGCTCCCCAACCGTGGACCATGAGCCTCTCGTCCGCCTGAACCGACCGCTCAACGACGGGGAGACCTGCCGCCCGCCCCACCCCGGCGACCACTCACGCTTCGCACAACGCCACTCGGAGGATAGACCCGCTGCCCGCCTTCCAGGGCTGAGCCCACTCTTCTAGACTCAAACAGGCTCCTGGGCCGGGTTCGCGCATCCCGGAATCGACCCTATGGGTGTCAGGAGCACTCTGCAACCAATCGAAAGGGGGAATGCGCGAGTGGGCAACCGCAAGTCGTCTCAACTACTACAAACGAGCGACTAGAGTAAAGGGGGGATGAAATGGCAGATGAACCCCAATCGAAGGGTGACGGGGTAGCATACTGGAAGGCTAACTTAAGGTTGATCATCATCTTGCTCATAATCTGGGCAGCGGTCTCCTATGGTGCAGCTATCTTCCTTGCCAACCCGTTCTACAAGATTCCGTTCTTCCAGATAAACCTTGCTTTCTGGTTTGCACATCAGGGGTCTATGATCGTGTTCGTCATCTTGATATTCGTATACGCAAAGATGATGGATAAGATCGACCGCGACTACGACGTCCATGAGTGAGGTGAAGTAATGTCGGTAGAAGTCCTTACTTACATAATCGTCGGCATCACATTCGCCGCCTACATCTACATCGGTTACCTCAACCGGGTAGGTACCACCAGTGGATTCTACGTAGCCGGTCACGGAGTTCCCGCAATCGCCAACGGTGCGGCAACCGCCGCCGACTGGATGTCTGCAGCCTCCTTCATCTCGATGGCAGGCCTCATCTCCTTCCTCGGGTACAACGGGACCTTCTACCTCATGGGGTGGACGGGCGGCTACGTGCTCTTGGCACTTCTCCTCGCTCCATACCTGAGGAAGTTCGGAAAGTACACTGTGCCCGACTTCGTGGGCGACCGCTACTACTCCAACACTGCACGAGTCGTGGCGGCCATCTGCGCTATCTTCGTGTCACTCACCTATGTGGCCGGGCAGATGCGTGGTGTGGGTATCGTCTTCAGCCGTTTCCTCGGCCTGCCCATCAGCTGGGGCGTTGTGGTGGGGATGGTAATCGTCTCCTTCTTCGCCGTTCTCGGAGGGATGAAGGGCATAACCTGGACCCAGGTGGCTCAGTATTTCGTACTGATCACGGCCTACTTGATCCCGGCCATCGCCATCGCCTGGATCGTGACTGGAAACCCCGTTCCGCAGTTGGCCCTTACCTTCAGCGACATCGTGCCGAAGCTGAACCAACTGCAGGCGGACTTAGGGCTGATCGAATACGCCAAGCCGTTCCAGGGCAAGGGCATGCTGGACGTGTTCATGATCACCGTGGCCCTCATGATCGGGACCGCCGGTCTCCCGCACATCATCGTGCGTTTCTACACGGTGCCTTCAGTGCGTGCGGCCCGCTACTCCGCCGGCTGGGCACTCCTGTTCATCGCGCTGCTCTACACGACGGCTCCGGCCATCGCCGTGTTCGCCAAGTACAACCTGATCAACGAACTGAACGGTAAGACTCCCGCCCAGGTGCAGGAACTCGATTGGGTTACCAAGTGGGAAGAGACGAAGCTGCTGAAGTTCAACGATGTCAACGGCGACGGCGTCCTCAACATGACCGGGGATCCCAAGACCTCAGAGATCGAGATCGACCGGGACATCATCGTCCTTTCGACGCCGGAGGTGGCTAAACTCTCGCCCATCGTGGTCGC
>JBBRDB010000112.1:0-8573 GCA_038204345.1 Thermoleophilia bacterium
AACTCCGGCCTTCTGGGCCACGCCCTCTATGGTAAGTGCCGAGTAACCCACCTCGCCAAGGAGTTCGAGGACGGCGGACATGATCGCTCGGTCGACCTCGGGGTCCCGTGGGCGTCCGGTTTGCGGATGCTCGGCTGCTCCTTCAGGGCGGGTCACGACTCGACGAATGTTGCCGGTTCCAGTGCCGTGATCCGTTCGCCCACTTCTTTGCGGTGGGCGGCAGGCAGGAATCTCGCCACGAGCACCGCTCCTAGGGCCACGATGCCCGCACCGACGAGAAGGGCAGTCCCCATGGCGTCAACGAAGGCGGTGCCGGCAGCATGAACGAGCGCGTCTCCTGCCGTCCCGGGTAACGAGGCCGCGATCTGGGTGGCCGCTCCCACAGAATCGCGGGCGGCGGAGGCCGCGGGCGCCGGCAGTTTGGAAACCGCGGATGTCATGCCGGATGAGTAGGTCGAATTGATGACCGATCCGAGCACCGCAACGCCCAGTGCACCCCCAACCATGCGGGCGACGTCGTTCATGGCCGAACCGACTCCGGCTTTAGCCAAGGGGACGGCGCCCATAACAGAATCCGTAGACGGCGCCATGACGTTTCCCATGAAGAAAGCGGCCAGCGCAAGCCCTCCACCGACAAACCAGAAGCCTGTGGTGGTGTCCCACCACGTCATAGAAATCAGAACCGCCGCCAAGAGCAACATCGCTCCCGACACGACGCGGGTGGCGCCGAATCGAGCGACGACTTTATGGCTGAATCCGGCTCCGAAAGCCATTCCGATAGCCATAGGAGCGGTGCGGATGCCGGCTCCGAGCGCGGAGTATCCGAGCACGAACTGTAGATACTGCGTGTAGGCGAATATCACCCCGAATAGTGCGAAGAATGAGAGGCTGATGGCCGCAGAGCCCATAGAGAACCGCGGATTGCGGAAGAAGTTCAGCGGCAGCATCGGGGTATGGTGCCGGCGCTCCCACAGCAGGAAGACGACCCCCAATATGACCGAGCCGACGATGGCCGAGTCGACGAGTCCGTCCAGCCAACCGCGCCCGGGGGCCTCGATGATCCCGTAGACGAGCGCGGAGATACCGGCCGTCGACAGCACGGCGCCAACCAGATCGAGAGATCTCCTGGCGGGGTCCTTGCTGTTGGGAACCAGGAAGAGGCCCGCCACAACGGCCAGAATGACAATAGGAACGTTCACCAGGAAGACCGATCCCCACCAGAAGTTCTCAAGAAGCACACCCCCCACCATCGGTCCGACGCCGATACCGAGCCCTGCGATCGCAGCCCAGATCGCGATTGCCCGGCCGCGCTCCTCTCGAGGGAACACGTCGGTAATGATCGAAAGGGTGGCGGGCATGATCAGGGCGCCACCAACGCCCATGACGGCCCGGGCGGCGATGAGCTGGACTTCCGACGTGGAGAATGCCGCGGCGGCGCTGGCGCCTCCGAAGACCAACAAGCCAAGAGTGAGGGCGCGGGCGCGACCGAAACGATCGCCCAAGGCACCCATTGTGAGAAGCATGCCGGCGAACACGAGCACGTAAGAATCCACCATCCACTGCAGAGCCGACGCAGAGGCGTTGAACTCTCTTTGCAGAGAAGGCAGGGCAACGTTGAGAATGGTGTTGTCAAGCCCCACGATGAGCAGGCTCAGCCCCAGCACGCCCAGGGTCAGCCAACGACGTTGATACTTTCGGTGGGAATTGGACATTCGGACCTCCCTAATAACGAAACGATACCGTATCGTATCAGAGACGGGAAAAGCCGGCAAGTAGTCAGAGCATCGGTTGGAAGTGTGGCTCAGAATCGCCTGGTAACGCGCTGGAAACCGCGACCGGCCTGTCCCATGGTTCGCGGGGAATACCCCTGGGGAATGTCTTACTCAAGGCGCCGCCTATGGGTGCGGCGGCGACGGTGTAAGGGGGAGTCCATGAGTCTGGAGTACAAGGTCATCGAGATCTTCACCCGTGAGGGTGCTCGCTGGCGTCATCAACCCCTGCATGAAGCGGTGGTCAAGATGGTCCGGGACCGTAAGCTCGCAGCCCGGGTCCTCGTGCTACGTGCGATCGGAGGTGCATTCGAGAGTGGCGAGATCGTCTCCCAGCACATTCTCGATCTATCCTACGACGCTCCTCTCAAGATAGAGATCATCCTGCCCGCCGCCGAACTCGCAGAAGTGCTGCCCGCCCTGGAAGAGATGGTGCAGGATGGGGTGATCGCCGTCGAGGACATGCCTGTCTTGCTCCACAGAACTCACAAACGTCTGGTTCCCCGGCACCTTCGGGTGCGTGACGTGATGAGCCCCGACCCCCTTCACGTGGGCCCGCAAACTCCCGTACACGACGTGGTCCATCTTCTAGCCGAGCACGAATTCAACGCCGTGCCCGTGGTCGAGGGCGGACGGGTCGTCGGGATCATCAGCCAACGCGACCTCATCGACCGGGCAGGGATGCCCCTCCGCGTGGGTCTCTTCGCCGAGTACGACCGACTTGAACGGGAACGCCTGCTGCCCTCGGGTACTCGGCCTGCCCGGGAGATCATGTCTTCGCCGGTGGTGACTACGTTGCCTGATGGCTCGCTGGAGCGCGCCATAGAGGTCATGGTGGCGAAGGACTTGAAGCGGCTCCCCGTCGTCGATCGCGAGGGGCGGCTTGAGGGGATGCTGTCCCGTATCGATGTGCTGAACGCGGTGTCGCGCCATGCCCCCGACTGGCACAACCTAGCCCGCCGCCGAGTGGAGCTCAGCGGACAGGTTGTGGTCGGCGACGCCGCCCTCCACGACATCCCCACAGTACGGCCGAACGCCCCACTATCCGAGGTGCTGGACCTCATCAAGCAGGAAGGCCGCCGCGTCGCGGTGTTGGACTCGGCGGGACATCTTGCCGGCCTCATCTCCGACCGGGACCTGCTCGCAGCCCTGCGTGGCCGGCAGGAAGGATGGGTCGATCACCTACGCCTGCTTTTCCCCACGGAGCGGCGGCCGAGCGGACGCGACCCAGAGAGCCTGTTCGAGTCGCTCACGGCGGCGGACGTCATGGTGAGTGACCTCCTCACTGTGCGGGCAGACGAGCCGATCGAGCAGGCGCTTGGCCTTATGACGGAGCACCGTCTGAAGAGGCTCCCTGTGGTCACTGCCGACGGGGGGTTCGTCGGGGTCTTGAGTCGCGACGCCGTACTTCGCGCGAGCCTCGCCCAGGATGGATGACTGCCGCGGTAGAGTTAGCGGGGCGGCTTCGCGTCGTTGGTGACGCGGTAGCCCAGCGCATGGGGTGAGATCGGCTCGGTGATAGAGTCCAGCGCGGCAGCATGTATTACCATGAAGGTTGGTGTCAAGGGACGAGGAGGTTCACGTGCCGAACGAACGCGCACGGTATGACGCGGTGGTGATCGGGTCCGGCCAAGGCGGGAATCCGTTGGCCGTCGCCCTGGCGAAGGCCGGCTGGAAGACGGCCATGGTCGAGCGCGAGCACGTGGGGGGGACGTGCATCAACGTCGGCTGCACGCCGACGAAGACTATGGTGGCGAGCGCACGCGTGGCGTACACGGCACGCCGGGCTGCGGATTTCGGGGTAGAGACCGGGCGCGTCGGCGTTGATATGCCGGCCGTGCTGCGTCGCAAGAACGAGATCGTGGCGAGCTGGCGGAAGTCGGGCGAGGAGCGTCTGGCCGCCGCCCCGGGACTGGATCTGCTCCGGGGGGAAGCTTCCTTCTCGGGACCGCACGCCGTCGAAGTGCGCATGAACGTCTCCGACGTCCTTGGCGTGACTCGGTCGCTCGAGGCTGAGCGAATCTTCATCAACGTGGGTGCCCGTCCCACGGTACCGGCGCTTCCCGGACTGAACACCGTGCCCTATCTCGATTCGACCACCGTGATGGAATTGGACGCCGTACCCGCCCACCTGGTCGTGCTTGGGGGTGGATACGTGGGCGTAGAGTTCGGCCAGATGTTCCGTCGTTTCGGCAGCGAAGTGACCATCGTGCAGCGCGGTAGTGCTCTGCTTGCGCGGGAGGACCCCGACGTGAGCGAGGCTGTTGCGGACGTCCTGCGCGAGGACGGCCTGCGCCTCGTCTTCGAGGCGCAGGCCACGCAGGCCGAGGTCGATTCCGATGGGTGGGTGACACTGACGGTGGATTGTCCGGAAGGGCGGCAGACGATCCGGGGCTCCCATCTCCTCGTGGCCGTCGGACGGACGCTGAACACCGACAGTCTCAACCTGGCTGCGGCCGGGATCAAGACCGACGCCCGCGGCGCCATCATAGTGAACGAGAGGCTCGAGACGGGGGTGCCCGGAGTCTACGCTCTCGGCGACGCCAACGGGGGTCCGGCATTTACCCACGTGTCCTACGACGACTTCCGTATCCTGCGCACCAACCTCTTGGAGGGCGGCAGTGCATCCATCGAGAACCGCCTGGTCCCCTACGTGGTCTACCTGGACCCGCAGCTCGGCCGGGTGGGACTGAGCGAGACCGAAGCGCGGGAGCGGGGCATCAAGATCCGGGTGGCCAAGATGCCCATGGACTGGGTGGCCCGGGCGCTGGAGGTGGACGAGTCGCGCGGATTGATGAAAGCCGTGGTAGACGCAGCGACCGACAAGATCCTGGGTTGCGCCGTCCTGGGCATAGAGGGTGGGGAGATCGCCTCTCTCGTGCAGGTGGCCATGCAGGGAGGGATCACTGCAGCCGAGTTGCGCGAGACGATGTTCGCCCACCCGACACTGGCTGAGTCCATGAACAACCTCTTCGGCAGTTGGGAGGAATAGTCGGATGCCGAGTGTCCGGGACGTCGATGGCGATGCCTCAAAGGAGGTGGGGATGATGAAGCAGCCAGGCACGGTGACCGTGTTTGCCGATGCCGAGGCTACAGCCGCGGGCGTCGCATCCCTGTTTGCCGAGGAAGCGGAGCGTGCCGTGAGCGCGAGGGGGGCGTTCAGCGTCGTTCTTTCCGGTGGAGGTACTCCGCGCAGAGCTTACGAGCTGCTCTCTCAGCCGCCATTCCGCGACCGGATCGCTTGGGAAAGGGTCCACGTGTTCTGGGGAGACGAACGCTGCGTGCAGCCGGATGATCCCCGCAGTAACGAACGCATGGCCCGCGAGGCCTTCCTGGATAAGGTCCCGATACCGCGTGACCAGATCCACCCTTTGCACTGCGCCGAGTCCCGGCCGCCTGCAGTCGCGCGGTACGAGTCGCTGCTTCGGGACTTCTTCGTGCGTTCGGCGGTCGGCGGTCCCGATCTGATCCTCCTCGGGCTGGGCGACAACGGGCACACAGCTTCCCTGTTCCCGTATACCCCCGTGCTTGCGGAGCGCGACCATTGGGTCGCCGAGGTGTTCGTAGACGCGGCGGCGGGCGCCGGCACCACCGCCGCGGGCGAGGACCTCTGGCGGGTAACGTTGACGGCACCCTTCATCAACACGGCCGCGACCGTGGTCTTCGTGGTCACGGGTTTCGCGAAGGCCTCGGTGGTCAGGGAGGTCGTGGAGGGGCCGTACGATCCCGACCGCCTTCCGGCGCAACTCATCCGGCCTACGCAAGGCCGACTCTGCTGGTACCTCGACGAGGAAGCGGCGGCCCATCTTGCCCGAAGGGAGAACTGACCTCAGACACCATCTGGCTGCTGGTGGCCGGCGCGCGGGTTTGTCACGAAAACGCGAGAGGCCCCCGGGTGCCGGGGGCCTCTCGTCAGACGTAAGGTCGGTAGACGTTAGCTAGGAGCCTGCTCCCTACATCTGGGTTAGATTGAATATCATCTTCGCCGCTTGGCCCCTCGTGGCGGTGCCGAGCGGGTCGAATGTCGTCAGCGTCTTGCCGCTGATTATGCCATTGGCGTAACAGAGAGCGATCGCCTCCTTCGCCTCGGCCCCGAGGCCGGCGAGATCGGTGAAATGCGCTCTATCCTGCGCGGTGGCCGGTGCCAGCAGATCGCCGCCGATCCGTACGATCATCATGGCGAGCTGAGCCCGCGTGATCCTGTTGTACGGCCGGAAGGTCCCGTCGGGGTAGCCGAGGATCACGTCGTTCTCGAAGGCCTCCTCGACGTAGTCGAACGGGTAGCGTGCACTGTCCGTTTGCATCAGCGGACGGGGAACGTCCCTGAACGTCGGATTGGACCAGTTGGTCCATGCATCGTCGTGGAAGTCAAACGCGACGACGAGTATCTTCGCAGCTTGGCCGCGCATCAGCAGGGCGTCCGGGCGGAAGGTCCCGTCGAGGTAACCATCCACCGCGCCCATCGTGCCGAGCCCTTGGATGTAGGTGAAGAACGTGTGTGTGGCCGGGACATCGCTGAACAGAGGAGTCTGGTTCGGCGGAGGCGTCGTGGTCGTCGTGGTCGTCCCCGGCGATGTGGTCGTCGTGGTCGTCCCCGGCGTTGTGGTCGTCGTGGTGGTCCCGGGCGTTGTGGTCGTGGTGGTGGTGGGCAGGGTCGTCGTGGTGGTCGTGGTGGGCGGGGGTGCCAGAGCCGACTCAACGAGTTTCATGCTCGCCGTGAAACCTGCCCGGGCATACGGCACATTGTGGACGCCGCTGCTGCCGTCGTTCTCTAGGAAGGCCACATTCGTGTCAGCTTGTGCCAGCAGGGCTTTACCGTAGTCGCTCATCCCGGCAGGCGTGGTCTTTGCGGACGCGATGGCGGCCTTCAGCGAGGCCAGCCTGTTGCTGAACTCGGTCTGCCAGCCGTCGATGTTGCCCTGCAGAGTCGACCGCGTCATTGTGTCGTGGCAGGGAGTGCAGGAGTCGCCGGGGTTACGGCCCGGCCAAGTTGCGGCCCATTCCTCGGCATCGCCGGGCATCATCACTTTGAAGCTGTGGCTCATCCGACCGGTTCTCGTCTCCGGCATGTGGCAATCGACGCAGGTCGCGTTGCCCATGGAGGATCCCATTTCCCCGACGCCGATTAGACCGTAGCCGGCCACCATCTCCTTCTGGGTGGGGGTCCAGGACACCACTGTGTTCACAGCCACGCTGGTGCCCTCTGCGATCTCGGTGGTGTGACACGTGGAGCAGACTTCCTCCCCGCCACGAATGGAAAGAGGATCGTCTGAGTTCGGCTCGTGCACGTTGTGGCACACCGCGCATTCGATGTCGTACTTGTCGGTCGCCGGGCTGGGGGTGTACCCCGCCAGGATGGTCTTATCGTAGCCGTTGGCTTTCAAGAAGCCCTCGGCGGAGTGACACCTGACGCAGTCGGCGGTTGCCGACGGGAACGGGTTGCCCAGCTCGTTCTTCAACGAGGCGCGCGAGTTGGCGTGGGCGCCGATGTTCCACTCGTTGTAGTACACGTGGTTCATACTGCGGTTGGCGCCCGACGGGTAGAACCGTGGGTTCATGCTGCCGACGTCGTCGGCCGGCGTGTATACGTAGAAGTAGTCGTCGAGAGGCTCGTCCGGAGTGTAGCCGTTGGGGTTGCTGAACGAACTGGTGGTACCCAGACGTCTTTCGACGGTCGACCCGCTGGCATGACACTGCCCGCAGGCCTCTGAAGCGAGGGCGCCGACGCCGAGCACCTTGGTGCCTGTGCCTCCGTGCCCGGGGATGGCGGCTTCACCGCTACCGTGGCAATTCTCGCACTGAATGCCGAGTCCGGACCAGGCTGTGGGCGTGGTGGGGGTGATGCTCGCTCCGTTGCCCAGAGTGACTGCCGCGGCAGCGGGACGGGTGAGGCCCAGGTTGTGGCAACCGCCGCAGCGCTGGAAGTAGGCGACCGTGATGATCGGCCCGCCTTCAGGTTCCCACTCGTTCAAACTAGGGCTGAAGCCGATCGGGTCGAAGAGAGGGTAGTCATCGGAGGGGCTGAGCGGAGGGATGTAGGAACCGGCGGTGGTGGTCGCATCCCCTCCCTTGTACTTGCCAATGTACTCTTTGGTTACGCCGGGCGCGCCCACCTGGAGGAAGAGGTCCTGCGCGTTGAACTGGATGCCGCCGACGCCGCCGGCCGGCGATGGCCACATGCCCGGTAAGTCGAAGGCCGGAACCGCGAGGGATAAGCTGCCTCCTTTCGATGGATCGATGATCGCCATGAAGGCGCCGTGTCGAGAGTTGCGATAGGCCTGGCTGATGCCGCTGGACGAATGGCAGCCGGTGCAGTTCTGCTGACCGGCGTACGTGAGCCCGAACCCATTCGTAGTCGCCGCCTGGGCAATCCCCGCCAGCGCCAGCAAGGCCAGCAGGCTGATAAGCACGACCGCGGTAGTCCGTTTGTGCACGAAACCCTCCTCCGTTGTAGCTGGTTTCGACCGTTTTCCGCCTGATCCAGCGGCGCCTCCCTCCGGGTCTGCCACCTTGCCTGATTGTGCAGAGATTCACAATACGCGCCGTGAATCTCGTAGGCCTAAGTATCAACCCTATATTCTAGGCTTACGATAGTCAATGGCGGCGGGGCAGGGAGCCAGGGCCGCTCTTGCCGCCTTCGAGTACCTGATCAAGCGGACGCGAGACCGCGGCCCGGGGGACGACGGGCTGATCGACCGGGCCGCGCGTCAGAGCTTCGCTGCTCGCACCTCGTCCCGTTCGGCTATACGTTCCAACTATAGATCCTGCAGAAGACCGATGACCTTGGCTTCGTCGGTGGTGAGT
>JBBRDB010000113.1:0-8541 GCA_038204345.1 Thermoleophilia bacterium
GCCGCCGTGCTGGCCCTCGGCTACAACACCACCAACCCCGACGTTGTGGCAAAGGTCCTCATGGACGCGAACGCGGCCAACGACCCGGTGGTCATCGACACTCGAGAGGCTGTGGACTACGCCAAGGGTCACATCCCGGGAGCGGTGAACATCCCGCTGCAGAGCCTTCCGCAGGCGCTGCTCGATGGCGATCCGCGCGTGCCTATGGACAAGGAGATCGTCACGGCGTCCTATTGGGGAGATGACGGAGACCTCTCGGTCTTGCTCATCAACGCCTTCCGCATCCTCGATCCGGCCGCTCAGAAGGCCGCGATCAACGCCAAGACGACACCGCCGTATCCGAAGTGCACCACCGTCTTCCAGGGTATGGTCGCCTGGAGCTTCGAGCGCGAATTGGTCCCGGCCGGCACTCGGTTCGAGGACGCGTTGGCGGCGGGCATCATCGTGAAGAAGCCGGTGACGGCCGCCGCGGTACCGGGAGTCGACCAAAACTCATACCCACAGTTCGCCGACTTCGAGACCAGTGACCTGATCACTAAGATCGTCATCCGGGCTCGCGACTACCTCAACTCGTTCCCCAGCCAGTTGGACATCCACGTGTACCCGTCCGATCTGGCGGCTGAGTTCGAGGACGGCAACGCGGCCGACGATCCCCAAGTGATCAGCGTGCGCGGCACCGCCGACTACAACAAGGCTCACGTCCCCGGCGCCATCAACATCCCCTACCAGCAGGTGGCCAACGTGGCCGCGCAGACCAAGTTCGTGGAGACCGGCCGCCCCGTGATCGCCTACTGCTACACCGGTCACACCGGCGGCCTCGCGACCATGACTCTGGGCATCCTCGGCTACGACGTGCGCAACCTTCTATACGGTTTCAATGGCTGGAATCAGTCGGCTCCCACCTCCGGGCAGCTCAAGAGTTTCGATCTCATGCGCGGATGGGATTTCCCCGTGAATGACGGCGGAGCCGATGACCTCGCGTCGCTTGCCGAGTACGCGTCGCCCGCCGGCTGCGTACAGTGCCACTCCAGCCTCACCGGGGTCTTCTACGACCGGGAAGTGCTGAACATCCAGGCGGCGGGGGAGGCTCCACCTTCCGAAGGCGAAGGCTGAGGCGGCACAGTGGCGCCCGTGCCGGCGCCCAAGAAGTTCTGGATCTTCGACGGAACCGTCGAGCAGTATCCGAGCGTGCTCAGCAACAGCAGCGTCCACAAGGGCAAGACCTGCGTGGACTGTCATGGTGGCGACGCCACCAAGAACACACGTAAAGCCGCTCACAGTGGCGACTTCGAAGCCATACCCGGCTCGGCCGAATGCGTCCCGTGCCACCAAGGCGTCGTGAACCAGACGGCCGACGGTCTGCACACCACGCTCGCCGGCTACGACGCGTCCCTCGCGGCGCGCGGGTTCGGCAGCGTCCAAGGTGCCACCGCCCAAGCGCGGTTCGACGCCCAGTGCACGAAGTGCCACGTGGCCACCACCGGCGGGCAGTCCGCCTGCGGCTTCTGTCACGTGAGCGTGCCCAACACGGCCGGTGGTGGTCTGCTGAAAGGCCACGCCTTCCAACGGACCCCATCCACCGACAACAACTGCACCG
The DNA here is from genome assembly GCA_038204345.1 of Thermoleophilia bacterium. Taxonomy (GTDB): domain Bacteria; phylum Actinomycetota; class Thermoleophilia; order RBG-16-64-13; family RBG-16-64-13; genus JAHJSA01. Next base: position 1,598 of record JBBRDB010000113.1, read on the forward strand.
CCTGCCACGGCTCGCGAGTGAAGGACGAGTACTACGGCCAGAACAACGCTCTCCTTGAGCGCAACAAGGCTGCATACGACACAAGCAGCCCCTTCGAAGCCGCCACCTTCACGTTGCAGCCAGACGTGCATAAGACGAACGGCATGGACTGCGTAGTATGCCACCAGAAGGACGAGATGCACGGCGTGGGCGCGCCCACCGGTGACGACCGCTACGCGGTCACCACATCGCCGGCATGCGGCGACTGCCACGGGGCGGGCAAGGCCGATGCTGCCGGATTCGCGGCAGTGGGCCTGCACACCAGCCGGCACTTGGACACCATGGACTGTTACGTGTGCCACGCGCAACCGTATAAGAGCTGTTTCAGCTGCCACACCGACGTGACGGCCACCGGGGTGCCGTTCTTCAAGAACAACGGCGACGACCCCACTCTGGCCGCCCGAAAGGCGGCGGCGGCTGATCCGACCACGGTCATGCCGGACGCGCTTATGACCTTCCGTGCGGGCATCAACCCCAAGTGGACGGGTGAGAGCGATACGGCTCACAAGAAGTACGCGACCCTACGGCACGTGCCCGTGGACGCGGACGTGTTCACGTATACGGGCGCGAACGCTATCCCAGGGTTGATCCCCCACGTCGAGGCGACCCCGACATGGCGTTATGCCACGCCGCATACCATCCTGCGGAGCACGGAGATAACCAAGGTCTGCGGCAATTGCCACGGCCCGGCGTTCCGCAACTTCTGGCTCACCGATCCGATCGGCGACGCCGAAGGTTGGGTGGGCGCACCGTACGTGGCCGACGAGACGGCTGCCAACACCGATGTCACCGTGCCGGCGCAGATACCACTCTTCTAACCCAAGGCCTTCTGCCTGAGAGAGAGACCCGGCCCCGCGATTCAGGCGGGGCCGGGTCTCTTTTTTTGTCGCTTGCGCCCCCCAGGAGGACCCTGTACCGTTCCGTCGGGAGAGGTCGCCAAGGGAGCGGCCCGTTATTTCGGAGGGATCCATGGGGAAGAAGCAATCTGCCGGCGCGATCGCTGCGATCCCGCGCCGGCTTCTGGGAAATCGACGCAACGAACGCTACGCATCGCACCGGTTGCGACGCGTGGAGCGGCCCACGGTGCGCATAGGTGATCACGTGGAGGCGGTGGACGAGCGCGAGAGTGGGTTCAACCGGGCCGTGCGCGGCGACCTCGGTCCGGTGCCCCAGCGGGAGCGTCCGCGGTTCGTGGGGAAATACCCTCTGTCCGCGGCGCTGGGCGCCATGCAGCTCTTCCTCGTGGACGCGGTGGACGGCCCGGTCGCGCCGGAGCGGGCTCCCATCCCCGAAGACCCGGTCATCCTGAGCCGGCACATCAAGGAGGTGGCGAATTTCCTGCGCGCCGATGCCGTGGGAGTCTGCAGACTGCCCTCCTACGCTGTCTACACGCATCGCGTCTCGGGGGAGCCTGTCACCAACACTCACAAGTACGCAATCGGTATCTTGGTCGACCAGAACTATGAGTCCTTTGCCGGAGGCACCGGTCACGACTGGCTGAGCAACTCGCAGAGCTTCATGAGCTATTCGGCCTCCGGTTTCATCGCCTGCATCCTTGCCGATTACATACGGCGTCTGGGCTTCCCGGCCCGCGCCCACCACGCACGCGACTACGAGGTGGTGCTTCCTCCGATCCTCCTGCAGGCTGGGTTGGGAGAGATGTGCCGCATCGGCGACGTCGTTCTGAACCCCTTCATGGGTCCGCGTTTCAAAGCGGCGGTCGTCACCACCGATCTGCCGCTCGAGCCCGATAAGCCCATCGATTTCGGGCTTCAGCATTTCTGCAGCGTCTGCAAGAAGTGCGCGCACGAGTGTCCGTCGGGCGCGATCTCCGCGGCCGGCAAGACCTGGCACAACGGCTATGAAGTGTGGAAGCCCGACGTCGACGCCTGCACGCGCTATCGGGTGACCAACGCGCGCGGCGCAGGCTGCGGTCACTGCATCAAGGTGTGCCCGTGGAACAAGCCCGACACCTGGTACCACGGTCTCTCCACAACGCTCGCCTCCCGTTCCGGGCCGGCACGCCAGGCGCTCACGTGGCTGGACGACGCCCTGGGATACGGCAGGCCTGATCCAGACAAGAAATGGTGGTTCGATCTGGAGGAGGTCGACGGCCGGCTGGTGGCCCGCTAGGTCCTCTCGGCGCTCTCGCTTCGGGCGGGACGGGACTCTCTATGCGACCCAGAGGTGGTTGCACCAGGCGTAGAGCAGGCTTACAAGGAGGCCCACCGAAACCGCGAGGTATACCCGGTAGAGCCAGCGCCGTTCGAGCAGCATAGCTAGACCGATGAACAGGGGTAGGATCACCACTGAATACCGGCTGAACGAGATGAAGTAGTCGATGTATCCCTCCGTCGACGGCGCCGCTAACGGGATGACCAGCGAATAGAGCATGATCGCTGTGTACGACCAGGGGACCTTGCGCAACGTGGCAGCGAGCACCACGACGACCAGGGTCACGAACAGCGGCTGGGTGACGAAGTAGATGTCCGACCACGAGGGCGGCAGCCCGAAGTCGAGTGCCTTCTGCAGAGCGTAGCCGTAGCCGTGATAGAGGGTGCTCCAGGGCGCCATCGATTCGCGGCCGAACAACCCCTGGACGCCGACGAAGGTGAACGGGTTGTCGAAGCGCCACCACAGGAAGACCGCGTAGGCGAGGGCGCCCGCACCGATCAGCCCGCCCCACAAGATGCCGAGGGTGGCACGCCGGCTCCGCCGTGGCGCGGCCAGGAATTCGATCAGGTAGGGGATCACCAGCAAGACCCCGGTGTTGCGGGTGAGGGCCGCAAGCCCCCCTGCCAGTCCCGCTCGCGCCCAGCGTCGCGTCCTCATCCAATAGAGGGAGAGTACCGTCAGGAGCGCGAAGAGCGCCTCCGTGTAGGCCGCCGAGAAGTAGAAGGACGTGGGGTAGAGGCCTAAGATCCAGAGTGCTCGGCGGGTCTTGGCATCGTCGAGATCCAGGCGGGCCAGCTTGACGAAACCGAACAGAAGGCCGTAGAAAGCCAGGTTCGACACCAGCACCCCGGCTGTGAGCGGTGCTATCCGCAGGATCTCGGCGACCGCCCGCATCGCCAGCGGGTAAAGGGGGAAGAAGGCTGTCGACTTCACGTCCGCGTAGCCGGCGGAGGCGATCTTCACGTACCAGGTGGCGTCGAAGAAGCGGAAGGAGCGGACCAACACCTCGTAGGCGAAGCCGGTTGAGAAGACACGGTTTGGACCGCCGAGCGCCGCCAGGGCGGCGACGACTATGACGATGAGTTTGTTGGCGAGGAAGACCTCGAGGGCCAGTCCCCAGTCCGTCCTGCTCCAGCTACCGGAGGAGAATCGGCGCCAGCGGGAGGAGGCGGCGCGGAGGAGGTTCAAACGGGATCCGCAGGCCCGCCGCCGACGTGAGCAGGCAGCTCGGTCTCGATGAAGTACCGCGGCCGACCCTTGGCCTCCTGGTAGATCTTGCCCAGGTACTCACCGAAGAGCCCGAGGCTGAGAAGCTGGACCCCACCGATGAACCACACCGAGAGTATCAGCGAGGTCCAGCCCGGCTCCGCGACTCCGGCTGCAAGGCTGATGAGCCCGTAGAGCCCGGCGGCCCCGGACAAGACCACGAAGGCCAGACCTGTGTAGGTGACCCAACGGATCGGGGTCACGCTGAAGGAGGTGATGCCGTCGATGGCAAAGGCCAACATCTTGCGCAGGGGGTACTTGGACTCGCCGGCGAATCGCTCCTGCCGGTCGTAGGTGACCACGGCGGTGGGCAGTCCGATGAGCTTGACCACTCCGCGCAGGAACAGGTTCACCTCGCCGAACTGCCCGAGGTAGCCGAGGGCCTTGCGGCTCATGAGTCGGTAGTCGGCATGGTTGTACACCAGGTCTACGCCCATCCAGCGCATCAGCCGGTAGAAGCCGAGGGCCGACCAACGCTTGAACCGCGTGTCCACAGCGCGCTCGCGGCGCACTCCGAACACGATCTCGTTGCCCTCACGGTAGGCCTGGATGAAACTCCTCATGGCTTCCAGGTCGTCCTGAAGGTCGGCATCCACCGAGATGGCACAGTCCACGCTGTCGGGGACGGCGTGCAGGCCCGCGAGCAAGGCCCTTTGGTGGCCGGCGTTGTGGGCCAGCTTGAGACCGGCGACGCGGGGGTCGCGGTCGTGCGCCTGCTCGATCAAGCGCCAGGTGTCGTCGGTGCTGCCGTCGTCAACGAAGAGACAGAAGCTGCCCGGGGCGATCAGGGAGTCGGTGAGCAGTCCATCGAGCACCTCGCCGAGGCGGCGGATGGTCTCCGGCAGGACCTCCTGCTCGTTGTAGCAGGGCACCACGACGGTGAGGATGGGCGCGCGGCGAGGGAGGGACATCGAGGCAGCGTATCAGAGCCCGCCGGGCACAACAAGCAGACGGCGTGGGGGTACCGCGACTCTCACCGCCCTCATGCCCATTCTACGGTAGTTACCCTCGGCCTCTTGATGGGTAGGCTAGGCCTCGAGTCTTCCGTCATGATCCGATGAAGGAGTGAGTCGACATGCTGGTTCGTACCTGGATGAGCACTGACCCCATCACCATCGCCCCTTCCGCCTCGATGAAAGAGGCCGCCCGCGTCATGGCCGAGAACGAGATCCGCCACCTCCCGGTGGTGGAGAAGGATCGGCTCGTCGGGATCGTCACCCTGAACGACATCCGCCGCGCCTCGCCGTCGCCGGCCACCACGTTCTCTGTGGGAGAGCTCAACTACCTGGTGGACAAGATCGAAGTGCGGGATATCATGACGCGCGACCCGTTGACGGTGACCCCAGACACGACGGTGGAGGACGCCGCCCTGCTAGGCTATCGGCACCGCTATGGTTGCATGCCCGTGGTCGAGGGAGACCGCCTGGTGGGCATCATCACGCAGCAGGACCTCTTCGACATGATCATGGGTATGCTGCAGGGCGGCGAGGGAGACCGTCGCATCACCATCGAGAACATGCCCCCACGTCTGGGTACCATCCGCAAGATCATCGACATCCTCGACGAGCACAAGACCCGGTTCAGCTCCATCATCACTTTTCCACAGCGGCAGAGCGACAAGTACAGCTTCCTCATCCGAGTCGCCGGCGACAACCTCGAGCCCATCGTGGCCGACCTCAAAGAGGCGGGCTACCCGGTGAGTCACGTGTCGTAAGACTTTCGCGTCCGCGGGTCACCGATCGTCGGGTCCGCGGGTCACCGATCCGCCTGATGATTAGCGATGCCAACAACGTGATCCACCGCGATGGTTCGCGCGTCTGCCCGAACTCCCATTCACGCCTAGCGCGAGTCCTCCTCAAGCAGCTCCCGTGGCGGTCGTCGGGGTTGCGGTGGTGGTGTTCCGCTCGATTATTCGGGGCTCGGAGCGGTAGGTGTGCGTCCATGTCTGCTCGTCGCCTCTGCCGTCGTGGTAGCTGAGTGTGCGCGTGTAGGAGACGGTGAACCCGAGACGGCCGGACTGCACGACGCGCACCTCGTCGGGGGCGAGGCGACGGTTCTCCCGCACCACGACGCGCGGATCCTGGATGTTCCTTCGTTCCGAGGTGACAGAGTCGACGTCCACCCACTTGCGGCCCCAGGTCTCCACCGTCACCGACGTGGACGTGTGGCTCGTGACGATGAGCAGGCCGTAGGGGCTGTCGTTCCGGATCACGACGTCGATGTCGGGGTAGTTCAGCGTGGCCTCGCGCCCCTCGGGATAGCGGCTGATGTAGTAGCTGTGAGGCTGGTGCTCGAGGATCTCGTAGCCCCCGAAGTAGGCCGCATTGAAGAAGGTCGTGGCGAACTGGCTCACCCCGCCCCCGACGGCCGTCTCGAACTCGCCGTCGATGATCACACCTCCCTCGGTGAAGCCGCCCTCCCGAGTCCGCGGTCCCACGTGCTCGTTGATGGAGAACCGCTCGCCGGGCCGGAGCACGACCCCACCGACGAGGTCGGCGATACGGTGGATGTTCTGCACGCGGGACTGACCGGCAGGATACTCGGTGGTGAACGACGAGACCCGCTCCACGATCTGCAGGGCTTCGGCGTCGGCCGTGGTGAAGTCGGGTTCGAGCGTCTCTCCTATGAGTTCGGCTTCGCGTGGCTCCTGCCCGTCACCCCGTCCCGAAATGGCGATTTCCATGAGCTGGCTCGCGGCGGCTGCGGCATCGAAGCGAAAGCCCTGCTCCGCCGGGTCTATGACCACCGCGCCGCCCGACAACCGGACCCGGGCGTCCACGGGGTCGCTCTCCAGAGCCTCCCGCGGCCCGTCGTCGACAACGGCTTCAAGAGCGATGGGATCGACGTGGAGACGAGGCCTCCCACCGTCCTCCACAATCGATAGAAGGTGGCCGATCTCCTCTCCGGAAAGCTCGAGCGCGGCCTCTCCCCTGGTGAGGCGCACCGGTCCCGAAACCGCGATTTCCGCCTGCCGGGCGAGTTCCGCGAGCTCCTCCGGATCGGCTTCGGGCGGAAGGTCCTTGGCTGGAACCTCTACCTCCTGGGGGCCGGTCGCCTCGAGAGCGCCCCGAGCGCTTTCCGGCAGCACAGCGCGATCAACCGCCATTCCGGGCTCGGCTTCCCTGAAGCTGACCGTGGCGCCGGTGATCTCGAGCTCAGCCTCGATGGGGTCGGAATCGAGCTCGGCGGCGGCCGAGGCCACCCAGCGCTCAAAGGCGTTGTCGTCGAGCGTGCTCGCGGGCCGTACCTCCACCCGTCCGCCCAACGCGCGCAAGTGGTCGGCCAGTGCCAGGACCGGATTTAGCTGACGCCCCCGACGCCACACGAGTTCGACGGTCGTCACCTCATCCACCGTGAAGCCCAGATCCTTGCGCGCGTAGTCCAGGCGTTTATCCGCCCCGCTGCCGGTCACGGCCTTGATGCTGATGGTCTCGTTGTTCGTTCGCTCGGCGTAGGAGGCGACG
>JBBRDB010000114.1:0-8540 GCA_038204345.1 Thermoleophilia bacterium
CGGGGGACCTCGGCGTTGCCGAAGGCCCGGCGCAGTCTTACGCCCGCGCCTTCCATGGTGGGACGGCTCTCGAAGATATCTTGGACTCGGCGTACAAGGGACATGGGGGACCTCCAGTCGGGAACACGGGCGCCGCAACGAAAGTCATTGGCGGCCGCATGGGAGGCGGCGCCGTCTTGGGAGCCGCGGTTCGTCCCTTCTAATTGGGCTTCTACTCTCCAATTACCCACTGCGGCGCCGGCAGAATCGCCACGTGTCGTTTGCGGCTATTGGCGCGTTGCCCTCATGGGCGACCGCGCAAAGTCCGCGCCTGATCCGGCAGCTCATGATCGAGGGTCTCCCGGCCCGCGCGTCACCAGCGCCCACGGAGAGCGTTCTCAGGAGGTTTCCGAGCTACTCTCCGCGCCCACCGCGTCCAGGAGGGCCTGAGCCACCGCCCCAGGGCTCACTACCAGTCCTTCGTGCCCTGTCGGGATCTCGATGAGGTCGAACTCACCCAAGCCTTGTGCCATCCCAAGGAATGCGCCGGGGGGCAAGGACGTGTCGTCCGTACCGAAGATCACGGTCGTGGGGATCGTCAATGCCGCGAACGGCTTCGTGTCCACCGGCGTCGTGAAAAGGGCAAGCGGCTGCGGGGAGAGGCGATCGAGAACGGAGGTCTGGGCTTCACGTGTGTCGCCGCCCATGAGCATGCCGCGCACCATGTCCTCGATCACCGGCACGCTCTGATCGGGGGAAGCGTTTGCCGCTTCCCTGAGTCCCTCGGCGGCTTCCGGAGGCACCAGATCGAACTGGCACAGACCGTCGGGCAAGACGAACGCATTGAGAAACACCAGGCGCTTTATCTTGTCGGGAGCTTTCGGTGCCGCTGCCTGAAGAATAAACCCGGCGCTCGAATGGCCCACTAGGACCACGGGTCGCTCCTGCCGGCGGAGCACGTCAGTCAAGGCGTCGACGTAGTCCTGGAACTCGATGCCGGCGCGGTCGTCACCGGGAGCCATGCCGGGCATAGTCGGGGCTTCGACTTCGTGGCCGGCCGCCTCCAGCTCACGCGCGACTCCCTCCCAGCACCAACCGCCGTGCCAGGCACCGTGCACAAGTACGAAACGTTCGCTCATCGTCAACCTCCTGGGTTCGTGAAGGACAGTCCTTCAAGGCCCGTCGCGGCCCAGAAGGCGCACCACTGTCGATCTTTCGGCGTATTGCCTCGCCAGACGGCCATCCGCTGTCCAGAGCTCCGCGCCCACTTGCTCGGCCACAGCCAGGTAGTGAGCGTCGTACGTTGCCGGTAGGGAAATATCAGCTGCAAGCCGGAGTGCCCTTCGATGTAGTTCGGGGCTCGAATGGAGCCGTACTGGGAGCGAAAGCGCCGCGTCGAGGACGAGATCGGCCGATGCGAGGCTGAGCAAGCTCGCTCGGCGGTAGCGATGAAGAGCGTTCGCGACTTCGTAACCCAGCAGGGCCGGGCTGTGGATGGTCGATCCCTCCACGAGCCACGAGTCCCATAGGCGCCACGCGGCCTCATCGTCGGGACCCATAAACAGACGGAGAATGAAACTGGCGTCAACGCAGATGGTCAAGCTGTTCATCGCGCTCCAAACGCGCCTCGCTGATCACATCTTCGGGCAGGGGAATGCTTCGACCGGCAATCTCTTCCCGCACCTTCCGGCGGGCGGCGGCGGCGCGGTCCCTCCACCCCTCCGACGCTCGGTGGGAAAGAAGTCGCTCGTACTCGGTGACCGATAACACGACGACCTGCGGATGGCCGCCGCGCTCTACGAGAACGGTCTCATGGCCTTGGACCACCCTGCGGAGGAGGTCGCCAAAGTGCACTCGAGCCTCTGTGGCGCTGATCACTCGTTGCATTCTCCACGCTCCCGAGTTGCCGCCTGATGAAGCTTAATCGATTGAGCCATCGATGGATACTACCACGAAGCTGTCGCCGATGGTCGACTTCGGCGCAGCCTATGCGTTCACTCGTTGTTGCGCTTCTTGATCTCGTACAGCCGCCGGTCCGCGATGGCCCGTAACATCGCAATCAAGGATCAGCGCCGAATCTTGAAGAACTCGCGAAGCAGGAGCCCGGCCTCGTCGGCCAAGACACCGCCTGTCACCTCCACGGCGTGATTGAGCACGGGGTGCGACGTGATGTCGAGCACACTGCCGGCGGCGCCTCCTTTGGGGTCGGCGGCGCCGTACACCAGGCGGGCCACCCGCGCCAGCACGAGGGCGCCGGCGCACATGGGGCAGGGCTCGAGTGTCACATAGAGGGTGGCGTCAAGCACTCTCCAGCCGCCCAGCAACGCGGCCGCGTCGCGCAGCACGAGCATCTCGGCGTGGGCCGTAGGGTCGTGTCTTAACTCGCGTTCGTTGCCGCGGGAGGCGACGACCCTACCGGCTTGGACCAGCACAGCTCCCACCGGGACCTCGCCGCGCTCACCTGCGCGCCGAGCCGCATCGAGCGCCATGCGCATAAAACCCTGATGAGGATTGGTGGGAGCCGTCACGCCTAGAGTATCTAGAAGAGCCGACCGGCTGTGTCGGCGAGCGCACGCGAGATCGGTCTGTTTGCCATTCGCTCCGCCATCATTCGGGTGTGCTATACTCATTCTCGTATCCGATAGGGTCTCTCTTCAGGCGTCGCGCCGAACTCTTCACTTGTTCTCCCCGCCCCGTTTGCAGTGTATGCCTCTTCGCATGCTGTAATGTACTCTCTGCAACGGAGGATTTCATGAGTTCGTCCAAGCTGTACGTAGGCAACTTCACCTACGACACAACGGAGTCCACGATCGAGGCGCTGTTCGCGCCGCACGGTTCGGTGACTTCGGTGGCCCTTATTACCGATCGCGACAGCGGACGCCCCAAGGGCTTCGGTTTCGTGGAGATGGGCACGGCGGAAGAAGCGCAGGCGGCCAAGTCCGCCCTCGACGGAACCGATCTGGGCGGCCGCGCCCTCAAGGTCGACGTAGCCAAAGAGCGTGAGCCTCGCAGCGGTGGCAACCGTGGCGGCGGCGGCGGTTACGGCGGCGGCGGCGGCGGTTACGGCGGCGGCGGCGGCGGCGGCGGAAACCGCTGGTAGTTGTCGCACCAGGTTGCCGGCCAACGCCGACGACCAGGCAAAGACATGGTTCAAGAACGGCAAGCGCCGGGCTACTGCCCGGCGCTTGCGCTTTCAGGGTACCGTTCGAGGGAGATCAGGTGGGTAAGATGAACACGATGCGCGCGATCAGAGCCGGCATCGGCCTTAACAAGGTGGCCCTTATCGGCAATCACACACCGCGGCGTTGTGGTATCGCCACGTTCACCGCCGATCTCGCGGGCGCCTTGGCAGGACAGGCGCCCCAAACCGCCTTCTGGTCCGTGGTCATGAACGACGTTGCCGGAGGCTATGACTATCCCCAGCAGGTCCGCTTCGAACTCGACGAGGCACGGCTCACCGACTACCGTCTGGCCGCCGAGTTCCTCAACATGAACCAGGTGGACGTGGCGTGCCTGCAGCACGAATACGGCATTTTCGGGGGTGCCGACGGTCGCTACATCCTGAAGCTGATCGGCGAACTGCGCATGCCGGTGGTCACCACACTCCACACGGTACTGAGGGAGCCCTCCCCGGGGCAGCTGGAGACCCTGCGCAAGTTGGCCGGTCTTTCCGACCGGCTCGTGGTGCTCAGCCGTACGGCGGGAGACTTCTTGCGCGACATCTACGGGGTGCCTGAGGAGAAGATCGTTTTCATCCACCACGGGATCCCGGACGTGGCTTTCGCCGACCCCAACTACTACAAGGATCAGTTCGGAGTGGAGGGACGGCGCGTCATCCTCACCTTCGGCCTGCTTTCGGCCAACAAGGGTATCGAGCATATGGTGAGAGCGCTCCCTTCGATCGCGGAGCGTTATCCCGAGACCGTCTACATAGTGCTCGGCGTTACCCATCCCCATGTGTTGCGACACGAGGGCGAGGCCTATCGGCTATCCCTCCAGCAGTTGGCCAAGAGCCTTGGGGTGGCCGACAATTTGATCTTTCAGAATCGTTTCGTCGACGATCAAGAGCTCAGGGAGTTCCTGGGTGCCGGCGATATCTACGTCACGCCTTACGTGAACGAGGCCCAGATCTCATCGGGCACCCTCGCCTACGCCATGGGTAGCGGTAAGGCCATTGTCTCGACCCCGTACTGGTATGCAGCCGAGATGCTGGCCGAGGAGCGGGGTCGATTGGTGCCCTTCAACGACTCGGAAGCCATAGCCGCGCAAGTGCTCGATCTGTTCGACAATCCCGTCGTAGCCAACGCCATGCGTAAGCGGGCCTACCTTTTTGCCCGTGACGCGGTGTGGCCGCAGGTGGCGCAAGAGTATCTACGGGTGTTCGAAGAGGCGAGGGAGGAACGCACCCGCTTGTCGGGCTACACCTTCAACTCGCGCACGCTGCAGGCAGACTTCGCCGACGTGCCCGAACTCAACCTCGACCACCTGCGCCGGCTGACCGACCATACCGGCATCCTGCAGCACGCCACCTTCAACGTGCCCGACCTGCGCCACGGATACTGCACCGACGACAACGCCCGCGCTCTCATTGTCGCGGCTCTGGCCGAGAAAGTGTTGCCGGCCGACCTCACCGTTGCCCGCCTGCGGGGGACCTACCTGGCCTTCCTGCAGTACGCCCTCGTCGAAGAGACGGGCCGGTTCCGCAACTTTCTCCCCTACGACCGACATTGGGTGGAGGAGATGGGCTCCGATGACAGTCAGGGTCGCGCGCTCTGGGGTCTTGGCGTGACCATCCGCGAGAGCACCGATCCCGGACAACTCGGCCTGGCCACCTCGCTCTTCAATCAGGCCATGCCCACCGTCGAGCATCTCGGGCACCTCCGGTCCCAGGCGATGGCGCTGCTCGGTCTCGAAGCCTATCTCGAGCGGTTCTCCGGCGACAGCGAGGCCAAGAGACTGAGGGAGCACCTGGCCGAGCGCCTCCTGCGCGCTTTTTCGAGCAACGCCACGGCGGACTGGCCCTGGCCTGAGGACATAGTCACCTACGACAACGGTAAGATCCCGCACGCCCTACTGCTCGCCGGCCGTTCCCTGGAGCGCGCCGACATGGTGGAGGTGGGTCTGCGGGCGTTGGGTTGGTTGGTGGACCTTCAGACCGAGAGCGGCTACTTCGTGCCCGTGGGCAGCAACGGCTGGTACGTCCGTGGCGGGGCCCGGGCCCGCTTCGACCAGCAGCCTCTGGAAGCCCACTCCATGATCGACGCCTGCATCACCGCGAACGCCGTCAGTGGCGACGAGAAGTGGGTGGAGGCCGCCATGCTGGCTTTCCAGTGGTTCCTGGGCCAGAACGATATCAAGGAGTTCGTCTGCGACCTGCGTGGTGGCGGTTGCTACGACGGTCTGCAGCCCGATGGTGTCAACCTGAACCAGGGAGCGGAGTCGTCGCTGGCCTGGCTGCTCTCGCTGATACAGATGCACATGTTGCGGGCCGACCGCAGTCTGAAGAACCTGGGCCGATTAGAAGCGGTGGCGAGCGTCGTATGACGACGACGCCCGCGCTCCATGCCGACCAATCTGAGGTGCACACAGTGGATGGTCCCTTCCGTCGCTTTGCGGGCAACCCCATCATCACGTCCGCCGATCTGCCCTATCCCGCGAACTCTGTGTTCAACGCCGCGGCCACGCTACTCCCCGACGGCGAGACACTCCTCTTCATGAGGGTGGAGGACCGCCGCGGCCTCTCGCATCTAACGGTAGCCCGTAGTCACGACGGCGTGGGCGACTGGCGTATCGATGCTACCCCCACTTTTCCGGCCGATCTCGAAGGCCACCCCGAGGAATTGTGGGGCGTCGAGGATCCCCGCATCACCTGGGTCGAGGACATGGACGCGTACGTTATCGCCTACACGGCATATTCAGCCGGCGGGCCTCTCGTTTCTCTTGCCACAACTCGCGATTTCGTCACCTTCACCCGTTTGGGACCCGTGACGTTACCGGAGAACAAAGACGCAGCCCTCTTTCCTGTGCGTTTTGGCGGGCGATACGCCATGCTGAACCGGCCGTCGCCATCCCTACCGATCGGCGCGCACATCTGGCTCTCGTTCTCCCCCGACATGATGCACTGGGGAGAGCACCAGATAGCCCTCCCGTGCCGCAAGGGGGGTTGGTGGGACGCGAACAAGATAGGCCTTTCGCCGCCGCCGCTTCTCACCGATGAAGGCTGGCTCCTCATGTATCACGGGGTCCGGCATACGATTGCCGGAGGTGTCTACCGGCTCGGTCTGGCCCTGCTGGACACGGAAGACCCTCGGCGGGTCCTGCGCCGAGCCGACGAGTGGGCCTTCGGTCCCGAAGCGGGATACGAGCGGCAGGGAGATGTGGCCGACGTAGTGTTCCCCTGCGGCTGGGTGGTCGAGGGCGACGAGATGCGGGTCTATTACGGCGCGGCCGACAGCAGCATCGCTTTGGCTACCGCTTCGGTTTCGGAGACGCTCGACTGGCTTCGCCGGCATTCGGCGTCGTCTGACTGAGAGCTTGCGAGAAGACCCTTCCTGGCCGCGACTTCGTCGCAAGAGGCACGCTTCGTCCGTTGGCGACGATCCCCTTCACCCGCGGGCTATATTGATGGCGCGGGCAACGAGCATGGCGGCGATGGCCAACGAAAGCGTGTTCTCGACTCCCATGACGAGCTTGGCGCGCTTTGAATAAGGCATCGCGTCGGTGGGCGAGAATGCGGTCGCGCTGGTGAGGGCCACGAACAAGTAGTCCGGGAAGGTCGGTTTCCAAAGGGCCGAAGCGAGTCCTTGCTGGCCTTGTTGTTGTTGAGGAAACACGAAGTCGGGGTAGTCCCGGTATCCGTCGGCGCGGGCCTCAGGTCCGCCGCCATCGAGTTCCCAGTAGATGAGGGCGAAGACGGCGATATTGGTGACCCAGAGGGAGGCTCCGGCGAGGAGAAGGCTCGGGGGGCTGAGCTGTGGTGATCCGACGAAGATCCCGCGGACGAGCAGAACGACGCTCACCATGTTGGCGATGATGAGCACGGCTACGAGCCCGAGGGAAAGCGCCCGCAGAGCCCGGCTCGGCTCGGCCCGGGAAGGTATGTAGACGGCTGCCGAGGCTACAAGCAGGATCCCGGCGATAGTCGGGAACGGCCAAACGGGTCGAAGCGAGAGACTGCTCGCCACCCACGTCTGGCCGGCGATGGTGACGATGATGGCCGCGAATGCGGGCCATCGCGATTCGGGTTCGGTGGCACGTTGCCACGACGGCAGGGCCTCGCCGGTGGGCACGCCTTCCCGTGGGTGGTCACGACGCGGCTTGCTGTCAACCATCGAGAGGCCTAGCAGCGGCACTCATAGAGCAAGGAGGCCGCTCTTATGCGCTGCCCCGCCCAATGGGTGCCGCCACCTGACCGGGGGGACGATGACTACCTCCCCCGACGGGAAAACCCCCAGCCACCCCCACCGAACACCAGCAGCAACACTACGATGAGTATTATCCAGCCAGTCGTACTCATTTGATCTCACCTCCCTCGGGTAGAACTCAGGTCTCGTCCAACTCGTCCTGCTGCTGCGCCCATTCGTCCGCACGTCGATCGGCCTCATCGGAGGCGTATCCGTACTTCTGCTGCAGCTTGCCTACAAGACGATCCTTCTTGCCCGCCACTTCCTCAAGCTCGTCGTCGGTCAAATCGCCCCACTCTTCCCGAGCACGCCCCTTGAGTTCTTTCCACTTGCCTTCGATGATGTTCCAGTCCACAAGCCCTCCTTCGTCATAGCAGGTCGTCATCAGGCGGCAGATCCTCGCGCCTTACGGGCCGACGGACCAGCCGCCGGTAGAAGGCTATGATCAAACCGACCACGCCGACGATCATCAGTATCAGCCCGGCGAGTTGAATGTTGAAACCGGACAACTCCCAGGTCACCGCGTAGCGAAGGATCGCTCCCACCGCGATGAGGAAGAGTGCACTACCTATCTCCATAAGTTCCCGCCCTTCTCCGCCCCTTGGGGGTCTTCAGCCGGATCCCTCTTTCCCTGAAACTCTCCTTTGCCCAATTTGGAGAAGCTCCAATCATGTGGCGGAACTACAGTCCCGCGACCCAAACGGTAGACGGGGCGGCTGATCAAAGCCCATCTTCGCGGTCGTCAGCCACGACACCGTTTGCCGGCGGACCATCACGGGTACGCCTTTCCGAGGCTTTTAGCGATATCCTGAGGCGTGTGGCGAGTCTGTTCGAGAGCGAGCTTGTCCGAGGGAGGTAAGCATGCGCGCGTTCTTGGCAATCATGGTGCTTCTGCTGATTCTGCTCCTCATCTTCGCGGTACAGAACCCTGGTTCGACGGAGGTGAAGTTCGTAACCTTCTCGTCGACGGTGTCGCTCTTACTCATCATTCTGATCGCGACCGTGGTGGGTCTCCTTCTTGGGCTCGCCGTGATGCTGCCGGGCAATCTTCGCAAGTCTTCGCGGGTGCGGAGGCTCAAGAGCGAGGCGGGCACGCTGCGGTCACAATCGGCCGATATGGCCGCTGCCGCGGCAGAGCACCGAGCGGAGGTCGACGAC
>JBBRDB010000115.1:0-8433 GCA_038204345.1 Thermoleophilia bacterium
AACTCCATGGGACACCCCTCCTGTGATGACGACACCTGCCGACCGGCCCTGCCATCGGCCGGTCGCGAGACCTGGCGGCTATCTACCCGGCCCCGTCGTCCCTGAAGCACAGGGCGCAGATATCCCGCTCCACCCACTTCATCCCCTTGTGGGACCACCGCAGCATTTTGATGGGCGTGACAATTGATGTTAAATGGGACTCCAAGAGATCAGCGAGGGCGCAGTCAGGCCACGGCAAAGAATGATCCGGTGACCCGGTTGACGCATCCGATGATCGATCACATTGTGGCTACGAGGATGCAGAAGGGCAAGATCGTCACCGCTGAAAAGGCTGTCGACCTCCTCACCCAAGGGCGGCTGAGCCGCGCGGGTCAGGGAATGGCGTCCGCTCGCTAGGGCAGATTTCCGGCGATAGGAACGGCGGCGAAGGAGAGATTCATGGCTGACAAGGGAGCCGGCACCTGCATACTCCTCGTGGAAGGCATCGCCTGACTCGACTGCGCGGCGAAGTTCGAGAGGAACGTCGCCGCCCTACCCGGTGTAACCGGGGCACGGTTGAACCCGATGACGGGGAAGCTCACGGTCGAGGGGGATGTCGATCTGGGTGCGATCCGGCATGAGGGGCGCAAAGAGAACTACGCAATCAAGACGGCCGAGGGGGCCGCTGGGGCCGGTAGATCCGCTGAGGAGCGAGGGACCGACTGGGAGCTCGTTCGTATGGCGATCGCCGGCGCGGCTCTGGTGCTCGGATATAGCGCCGAACTGCTGCACGCACCTTCCGGCATCTCTATGGGGGCGTTCGCTGCCGCGATCGTAGTCGGCGGGTTCGGCAACTTCCGAAAGGCGGCCCGCTCTCTCCCGAGCTTGGACTTCAACATGAGCGTCCTGATGTCGGTCGCGGTCGTCGGAGCCGCGCTCATCGGCGCGTGGGGAGAGGGGGCCCTGGTCGCCTTCCTCTACTCGGCGTCCGAGTTGCTCGAAGGCTGGACCACGGGGCGCGCCCGGC
Source organism: Thermoleophilia bacterium (assembly GCA_038204345.1). Classification (GTDB taxonomy): domain Bacteria; phylum Actinomycetota; class Thermoleophilia; order RBG-16-64-13; family RBG-16-64-13; genus JAHJSA01. The sequence continues at coordinate 1,007 of JBBRDB010000115.1, forward strand.
GGTCGATTCGTGATCTCATGGACATCGCGCCAAAGACCGCGCGCGTCGAAACGGCCAATGGGCTGCGCGAAGTGCCGGTAGAGGATGTCCTCATCGGAGATGTGATGATCGTCCGTCCGGGCGAGAAGCTCGCAATGGACGGCAGGGTCGCGAGCGGCATGTCCGCCATCGATGAGGCTTCCATCACCGGCGAGTCGGTCCCGGCCGAGAAGGAGCCGGGCGATGACGTGTACGCGGGCACCCTCAACACATACGGCGCGTTGAGGGTCGAGGTCACGAAGCTCGTCAAGGACACGACGATCGCCAAGATCGTCCACCTGGTCGAGGAAGCCCAAACACACAAAGCCCCGTCTCAGGCGTTCGTGGAGCGTTTCGCGGCCGTTTACACGCCTGTAGTCCTGGCGCTCTCCGGGGCCATAGTCCTTGTGCCCCCATTGATCTTCCAAGCCGAATGGGAACCGTGGATCTACCGAGGTCTCACCCTGCTGGTCGTGTCCTGCCCGTGCGCGCTCGTAGTCTCGACGCCGGTCGCCATCGTCAGCGCCATCAGCAACGCGGCCCGCCACGGTGTCCTGATCAAGGGCGGCATCCACCTGGAGCGGATGGGCTCGGTCAACGCGATCGCCTTCGACAAGACGGGCACGTTGTCCGCTGGTCGTCCAGTGGTGACCGACGTGCTTCCCGCGGACTCCATCGAGCCCGACCGGTTGCTCGCCCTGGCCGCATCCCTGGAAGCGAATTCCGAGCATCCCCTGGCCAAAGCCATCGTGGAGGCGGCGGGGGCACGTGGCCTTGCCACGACCGAAGCGTCCGAGTTCCGGGCGTTGACGGGCCTTGGTGCGTCCGCCATGATCGGTGCGATTCCCGTTCAGATCGGCAACATGCGGCTTTTCGCGAATTCGCCCGTGCTGACGGCAGTTGGTGACCAGCTCTCCGGACTTCAATCTCAAGGGAAGACTGCGATGATCGTCGCAAGCGGGGAGCACGCGCTCGGCATTATCGCGGTCGCCGATCAATTGCGTGACGAAACGACGGCTGCGGTGGCGGCCATCAAACGCAGCGGCATCGCTCACACGATCATGATCACCGGTGACAATAGACACACGGCCGCAGCCATCGCCGCCCAGGCGGGGGTGGATGAGTACTATGCGGAGCTGCTCCCCGAGGACAAGGTCGACCAGGTGAAGCGTCTGCTCGAGCGGTACGGTCAGGTGGCTATGGTCGGGGACGGCGTTAACGATGCACCCGCGCTCGCAACGGCGACAGTGGGCATCGCCATGGGAGGCGCGGGCTCGGACACCGCGCTCGAAACAGCCGACGTTGCGCTCATGGCCGACGACCTCACCAAGTTGCCCTTCGCGATGGCCTTGAGCAAGAGAAGCCTGCGGATCATCAAGCAGAACATAGCCTTCGCGCTCGCGATCAAGCTCATCGCCGTGGCGCTCATCTTCCCCGGCTGGCTCACGTTGTGGCTGGCTATCCTCTCCGACATGGGAGCTTCGCTGGTCGTCACGCTCAACGGGATGCGGCTCTTGTCGTCTGGATCCGATGAGGACGCTGCGAGGGGCGGCTCGGAGGCGCAGTAGGCGAGCGGAGGCCCTCACGTTGACATGGCGGCTCCGGTACCTGCATTACACTCTCAGGAGGTTCATGCCCGTCTCTTCCGTAACCGTTATGCCACGCCAACAGGAAGCTACGCTAATAAGCCTGAATCACGTGATTGCCGTTTGATCCTCGTTCCTCTACTCCTGGTAGTCTGGAAGCGTCCCCAACCAGGCCCAAGGAGTCCGAGTGAAGACGATCGCCGCCGAGCTTGCCTACTTCCTGCAGGGGCGCGCACGCCAGAACCTCAAGCTCCTCGCGGGCTACAGCGCCTTTCTCCTCGGCCTGATACTGATCTATGCCTGGCTTTTCGACATGCTCATGCTCCGTCTCGAAGGACGGCACTTCTCGATTATCTCCGGCATCTACTGGACGATCACGGCCATGACCACGCTGGGCTACGGCGACATCACCTTCCAGAGCGACGGAGGCCGCGCCTTCTCGGCGTTCGTCACCCTCTCCGGCGTGGTCTTCCTGCTCGTGTTCTTGCCTTTCGGCGTGATCACGCTCTTCCTCGCACCCTGGCTGGAAGAACGGCTTCGCTACCGTCCCCCGGCTCAGGTGCCCGAGGACTTCCAGGATCACGTGCTGATCGCGGGTTGGGACCCTCTGGCTCGTACGTTCGTGGCCGGTCTCCAGGCGCGCAACATCCCCTACGCGGTGCTCGAGGCGGACTACGACACCGCGCTGCGCCTGGATGGGCAGCGGATCCAGGTGGTGCACGGTATCCCCACCGATCCCCTCACACTCCGCAACGCCCGGGTGGAAAAGGCGCGGGCGGTCATCGCCAACATTAGCGACACGGAGAACGTGAACCTCATACTCACCGTCCGCTCTCTCTGCCCCGTGCCGGTCATCACCCTCCTGGACGATCCGGGCCGCCGAAAGTTCATGGACCTGGCCGGTGCCAGGGAGGTGGTGCCGCTCAAGGAGGTCCTGGGGCGGTATCTCGCAGTCCGTTCCACGACGAGAGGCGCGTTCGCCCACGTGGTGGACAGCTATGGCGGGCTTCTCTTCGCCGAACTCCCCCTCCACGGCTGCGACTTGGTAGGGCGAACCCTGGAGACGTCACACATTCGCGAAGCAACGGGCGTCAGCGTGATCGGGGTGTGGGAGCGCGGACGACTGCTTCCCCCCGACCCTGAGACCGTCCTCGAAGAAGGAGCCGTGCTCCTCTTCGCCGGAACCGCCGAACAACTTGAAGCGCTCGAGCAGATGGCCGGTGCGACCGACGGCGCGGACCGGGTGCTCATACTCGGGTACGGCACGGTGGGGCGCTCGGCAGTCGCCTTCCTCCAGAAGAACGACGTGGACTACCGGATCGTCGACCTGGAGGCCCCTGGCGACGTCCCCGCTCATCTGGTGACCGAGGGCGACGCCTGCAACGAGGGGATCCTGAACGCCGCCGGCATCATGGAGGCGAAAGGCGCGATCGTCACGACGAACGACGACGGGGCCAACGTCTTTCTCACGCTCGTCTGCAGGCAACTCAACCCGACCCTCCGGATCGTGGCTCGGGCCAACCGCGAGGAGAACGTGGCTGAGCTCTATGCGGCGGGGGCCGACTTCGTGGTGTCGCTCGTGTCTGTTGGGGCCACGATCTTGTTGAACGTACTCGAGGGCAAAGAGAGCACGTTCCTCACAGAGGGTGTTTACATCTTCTGGCGCCCGGTTCCGGATAACCTGGACGGCCACACGGTAGCTCAAGCGCGGCTGCGCGCCCGCACAGGAGCCACGCTCGTAGCAGTGAGAGGCGCCGAGGACGAACCCCTGGTGCAGGGAAGACCCGACCTGGTTCTTCGGACCGGCATGTCCCTGCTCCTCGTCGGCCCCCCCGAGGCGGAGGAGGGCTTCTCCCAGGTGCTGAAGAAGTAGACCGATCAAGGTGCGTCCGCACTTCGCTCAGAGAGACAACGCGCTCCCGCTACCGGCCCGCGGAGTCCTCGGGGACGGTATCGGCGCCCAGTGCAGTCCGCAGCCGCTCCCGGAGCTGCTCCAGGGTATACGGCTTCTGCACGAAACCGGCCAGGCCCAGATCACGGAAACGATCGGCGGTGTCCTGCTCGGTGTACCCGCTGGAGAGGATCACGCAGGCCTCGGGATCCAGAGAGCGCAACTCGCGGAAGGTCTGCTCCCCGTCCATGTGGGGCATGGTGAGGTCAAGCAGGACCACAGAGATCTCGGCTCCATGCAGGCGATAGACCTCAAGGGCCTGACCTCCGTCCTCAGCAGTCAGCACCTGGAAGCCCACGCGCTCGAGCATGCGTCTTCCCACGGTGCGGATGGTCTCCTCGTCGTCCACGAGAAGCGCTGTGCCCCGGCCTCGCCATTCCTCAGCGGGTGCGACCCGAGAAGGCGCCGGCCGCGCTCTTTCGTCTTCGGCCGGGAAAAGGAGGGCGAAGGTACTCCCCCGGCCCTCGGCGCTCTCGACGCGGAGCGCCCCCCGGTGACCGTACACGATGCCCTGCACCGCGGCCAGGCCCAAGCCCCGGCCGACGAACTTGGTGCTGTAGAAAGGCTCGAACAAACGAACTTTGGTCTCCGAATCCATGCCGCAGCCCGTGTCAGTGACCTCGAGAGTGAGGTAACGACCGGGCGGCAGACCTGCGTCCCCAAGGAACGTGTCTAGGCACTCACGTGAGCGCTCTCGGACTCCCGTCGCTATGGTGATGACACCATCCTGGTCCCCAAGAGCTTCAGAGGCGTTCATAACCAGATTCAAGACCACCTGCGAGAGTTGGCTCGGATCTCCACGCAGGGGGGGTAGATCATCTTCCAGGTGCAAATCGAGGCGGGCCTTCTTAGAGACGGCGCTGTGCAGAAGACCGAGCAGGTCGCGGACCAGAGCGCCGAGGTCGACGACCTCGATGACGAACTGTCCTCGGCCGGAGTGTCGTTATCCAGCGCGGCTCAGGCTCTCTTGCCGCCGGTCAGTTACCGCCGAAACGGGTGGTCAGCCAGATCCGAAACAACTGGTCAGTTACCGCCGATATCGCTGGTCAGTTTGGTCCGAAACCGGTGGTCAGCTGGGGCCGAAATACGCAAACGCCATGTGTGAGAGCTTCTTCGCCACCCTCGAGTGCGAACTTCTCGACCGACGCCGGTTCAAGACCCACGCGGAGGCCAAGATGGCCCTCTTCCAGTTCATCGAGGGTTGGTACAACCCCCATCGTCGGCACTCAGGGATTGACTATCTCTCTCCGGTGGAGTACGAAAGGAGGCACATGGTCCTGGCTACCTGAGGGAAGACCTCAACGGTCCGCGGAAGCGGGTCAACTCCACGTCCTCGACCGAACGCGTGCCTGCAACCAACGGCTGGACGTTCTGGCAGTATCAGGATGGAGGGGCCGCAGGACTGCAGGGGATGGACCGGCTGCAGCAGCGATTCCTCGAGGACAAGGCGTAGCGCTTGCCGTGCGGCCGGATTGACACCATGACATCATGGTGAATGAAAGCAACTCAACAGCACACCTACTCATCGCGCCGGCGTCTGCGGACCCCCAAGGAGAGCTTAACTGTCTTTTTACTCCGCGCCTCGACGTCTCACAAGATCGCCGCCTCCTTTGCGCTTGACTCGGGGGAGGAGATGGTGGTCAAGACGGCTGTGGCAGAATAGAGTACCGGCACTCCGCTGAAGGGGAGAAAGTGCCGCCACCATAAGAGCCAAAGGGCTATGAACGCGGCCGTGACCGTCCAGACCAGGATGACGTTACCCCGCCATGCCGCAAAGACGCCCATCAATCCTGGCAGTATCACAAGGATAGTCAGCAGGACGCCGTGTACGGACCACCGGGAGTCCAGTGCCACGACGGAAAGGAACAGCGGCACCGCGTACGAGACTAAGCCCAAGGAGGCCGTAAGTACGGACAGGTCACGAGCGGGGAAACGAAATTGACTCAAACTAGGCACGGCCAGTACTCTCCTAGCATTGATGTTTGCTTGCTCTCACCCCGCCCTCCGCCAGCCTCATTGTTCCCCCCGCTTGCCTTCCATGGCAGTGAGCGCCCCGGCCAGTAAGGCGAACTCCTGCCCAGACAGATAGCGTTTCCGCGCGGTCTCTTTGAACTTCTGAACATGGCGAGTCGGGTTGGTGCCATCCGGCCGCATCCCGCGAGCTTCCGCGAAGTTCATCATCTTGGAGAGCAGCAGTAGCGCCCGGTTGGCGCGGACGGGTGTCGCACGTCGGGCGTTGTGGAAGCGGGCCACGTCCGCGCGGGTAAGGTCGGCCACTTTCCTTGTACCGAGGTCCTTGACTATCACCTTATCGAGCAGGCTGTGGTATCCCGGCCGGGTACCGGACTTGCAGTGCACCATGATGTGCTCTGTGTCGAATTGCTTGGCAAGTTCCGCCACCGTACGCGCCTTCTTCCGGTCGGCCTTCACCTGTGCCGGGTCGGCGCCCAATGTGGCAGTGGCGAGCGTCTCGCCTGCCTTCGTGCGCGCTTCTTCGGGTGTGAGGATTGTCGCCTTACCGATCGTCAATCGGCGCGAGCGGCCGCCCGCGTTGCGGTACTGGACAACGTAGGCCTTGACGCCCGCCTTGCTGGTGCGCAGACCAAACCCCGGTAGGTCTTCATCCCACAGGATCACATCACGCGTCGGGTCAGGTTTGGCGGCCTTCACTGTCCGGACTGTCAACTTGGCCATCGTCCACCCTTTCCACGCAAGCACCGGCGTAAGTGGCGTGAGCACCACGCGCCCCCCCCACGTAAGCACCACGTAAGCGGCGTGAGCACGTACGGACAAAATACCACCGAGTAGCAGTGAGAAGCAAAGAGTAGATAAACGGCCGTATAAAGCGCATTCTAGGCCAGTGGTGGGTAGTGCCCCCGACAGGAATCGAACCTGTGCACGAGGTTTAGGAAACCTCTGCTCTATCCCCTGAGCTACGGGGGCACGTTTCGAGATCAGCCGCCGCGGGATGGCGGTCGGCGCAGCGGCGATTGTACCATCGGCCGCCCACCATCCGCCTCGGCCGCCCACGATCGGCCGCCCGCGATCTTGCGCTGTACCGCTCGCGATCTGTCCCGGCCGCGCGCCCGACACCTGTATACTCCGGCCCATGATCAAAGCGGTCATCTTTGACTGCGACGGCACCATCGTCGACAGTCGTCACCTCATGATCCCGTTCTACAACTGGCTCTTCGCCGAAGTGGGACTCGCCCCTATCGATGAGACCAACGAGGAAGCCGTCGACATCTGTCTCAGCCTTCCCGATGGTGATGTCCTCGACCACTTTGTTCCCGACCCGGCCGACCAGCTTCGTATCAGGAAGCGACTCTCCCAACTCGACCCCGCCGATTTCATCGAAGATCTGCGTCTTGAGCCCCACGCCCTGGAAGTGCTGGAGGAGCTTCGCCTCGACTATCGGCTGGCCATAGCCACAAACCGGGGTCACGACATGTCGGCACTTGTGCGCCATTTCGGCTTCGACGACTTCGTCGAGACAGTGGTGACAGCGCGAGACGTGGCCAATCCTAAGCCGAGCCCAGACATGCTGGTGCTTGCCGCGGAACGGATGGGCATCCCGCCCGCCGAAGCACTCTACATCGGCGACACCGACGTCGACGGACAGGCCGCCGAAGCCGCCGGCATGGAGTTCGTTTGTTACCGGCGCGACCCAGAGCAGACGAGCGCCGCACGACTGGGCCGGAGCGCCGGCGGCGCGGTCGCCCCCGACTCCCACCTCAGCGGGCCTGCGGACTGCCTCGGCGACCTTCGCCAGTTGCCCCCTTATCTGAGGGCCCGTAACGGTCACTGACACCTGGGAGGAGCGACCATGCAGCCCGCAGTGAGGATGTCGCACGTCACCAAGAGCTTCGGGT
>JBBRDB010000116.1:0-8312 GCA_038204345.1 Thermoleophilia bacterium
ATCGCTCGGGTGGCTTCAGCCGCGGAGGAGACGCTCCGCGGCGCACGCGTCATCGACGCATCGGCTTTGACGTTGGTGCCCGGCCTGATCGACGGGCACACCCATCTCATCCGGCTGTTCGTGCCTGAGTTCGTGCGGGCGCTGGTGCCCAGGGGAGTCACCTCCGTTGTCATGGAGACAATGGAGTACGGCGCCGCCAACGGCATCACCGGTATCCGGCCCTTCATAGACGCGCTGCGCGACCAGCCGCTGCGCTTCTTCTACACCGCCCCGGCACTCTGCGGTCTCACCGAGGAAGAGGAGGTCGCGCCTATCTCGTCGGCCGATTTCGATGGGTTCCTGTCCGACCCGCTCTGCCTCGGTCTGGGAGAGACGTACTGGGGCAACGCCCTGCAGCCGGGGCTCCAAGGCGCTCGGGTGAGGGCACTCATAGCCCGGACTCTAGCCGCCGGCAAGGTGGTAGAGGGCCATACCGCTGGTGCCAAGGGAGCGCGCCTCGACGCCTACGCCGCGCTCGGACCGTCTTCCTGCCACGAGCCCATCTCGGTGGAAGAGGCCCTGGCGGTCTACTCGCGCGGACTCTTCGTCATGCTACGCGAGGGGGGCATCCGTCGCGATCTCGAGCGCTTGCGTCCGCTGTTCGACATGTCCCTCGACTACCGTCGCTTTGCCCTGGTCACCGACTCGGTCGGTCCGGAGAGGCTCGAATCATGGGGCTACCTGGATCAGGTGGTGCGCGAGGCCTTGGAACTGGGCATCGCGCCGCACATCGTCTACCGTATGGTGGGGGCCAACGTCGCCGAGCACTTCCGCATCGACGGTGATCTGGGGTCCCTCGCCCCGGGTCGCTGGGCGGATCTGGTGGCCATCCCGTCGCCCGAGGAGTTCCGTCCCGAGTTCGTGATGGTCGAGGGGAAGACCATCTTTGACGGAGGTGAGCCGCTTGTCGATGCGCGGCCGGTGACGGTGGCGCCCGAACTCCTACGGACGCTCGGGCTCGATCCGGACGGAGTCCTCGCCTCCGTGGGTCCTCCGCCCACGCCCCCTGCGGATACGCCGGTGCGGGTGATCGAGTACATCAGCAACCTCGTCACGCGGGAGGCGGTGCTCACGCCCGAGGAGGCTCGGGGCGCCGACCTGGTGCCGGTCTTGGCCGTCGAACGGACCAGGGGAGAGCAGGCATTCTGGGGATTTCTCAAGGGTCTGGGGCTGAAAGAGGGCGCGTTCGCCACCTCGAGCGCGTGGGACTCCCCCGACCTTCTCGTCGCCGGCCGCGACGCCGTCGCCGTGCGCACGGCGCTGCGCCGACTGGTGGAGGTCGGCGGCGGACTCGTCTACGTCAGGGACGACCAGGTGGTTGCCGAATCGCCGGCTCCCGTGTGTGGGGTGGCGACCCTGGATCGCGCCGAGCGTGTGCGCGCGGACCTGGGTGGCGTCACGGAGGCGCTCCGGGATGCGGGCGTGGCGTGGGAGGATCCGATCCTAGCCGTCGACACGCTCACGACGCCGGCGATCCCTCACCTACGTATCACGCACCGCGGCTACGTGAGGTTGAAAGATCGGGCGGTGCTGCCACTCAGGGGGTGATGGCTGCGGCCGATCCCCCGGGCGGCCCGATCGCAGGCGGCCCGACCCCCGGCGGCCCGATCGCAGACGGCCCGATCGCAGACGGCCCGACCCCCGGCGGCCCGACCCCCGGCGGCCCGCGATCGCAGGCGGCCCGACCCTCCGGCCCGCGATCGCGGGTGGCCTCGATCGGCTCCCTCAGATCGTGGCGAAGAGCAGGCGAGCAGCCTGCATCTGGTGCAGCTCGTTGGCGCCCTCGAAGATCTGGAACACCTTCGCGTCTCGCATGAACCGCTCGGCTCCGTACTCGGCGCAGTAGCCGTAGCCACCCATGATCTGCACCGCGTCGGTCGCCACTTTCATAGCTGCATCGCCGGCGAAGAGCTTGGCCAAGGCTGAGAACTTCTGAAGCTCCCGAGTCGGGGCCCTCTGGTCGTACTTGCTGGCGGCGGCGTAGATCAACGCGCGGGAGGCCTCCACCTGAGCGATCATCCCGCCGACGGTCAGCTGTACCGTCGGCATGTGGGCCAGCGGACGGCCGAACTGCTCGCGTTGCTGCACGTAGGCGGCGGCGATGTCGAGCGCACCCTGGGCTACGCCCAACGACTGGGCCGCCGATCCGATGCGGCTCTTGTGGAGGGTAGCTAACAGGATGTCCAAACCTTGCCCGACGTCACCCAGCAAGTTCTCGTCGGGCACCCAGGCGTCTTCGAGCACCAGTGAGCAGGTGGTCGAGCCGCGTAGGCCCATCTTGTGTTCGATCTTGTCCACCGTGTAGCCGGGCTGGTCGGTCTCGACCAAGAAGGCGGTTATGCGGTCGCCGGTATCGTCTCTGACTTTCGCGAACATCACGATGACATCGGCGATGTTGGCGTGACTGATGAAGCACTTGCGACCGTTGAGACGCCAACCGCCCTCGACGCGCGTGGCCCGGGTGGTCATGGCCTTGACGTCTGATCCGGCGTTGGGCTCGGTCAGTCCGAAGCCGGTCATCTTCTCGCCGGCGGCGAAGGCCGGCAGCCAGCGCCGCTTCTGCTCTTCGCTACCGAATAGCACCACGGGTGTCGAGCCCAACCCCTGGACTCCTAAGATCATCGAACAGGCGGGCACGATCCGGGCGATCTGCTCCTGCACCGCGCACAGAGTCACGAGCGTGCCGTCGACGCCACCGTACTCCTCCGGGATGACCACCGCGAAGATATCGAGTTCGCGGAAGAGGTCGGCCACCCACTCGGGGAACTCGGCCTTCTCGTCGATCTCCTGGGCCCGCGGGCCAACCTTCTCTTCCATGAGAGCGCGCACCATCCCGGCGATGTCTTTCTGTTCTGCGGTGAGAGTGAAGTCCATCATCGCGCGGCCTCCTGCGAAAAGATCTTTGCCACCCCAGATTCGCGCACGTGCTGCGCATCGAAGAAGTCCTCGGGCCCCACCCCGGCGCGCGCCGGGTCGTATGATCCCAACACTTCGATGTTCCGAGCGGCTGCCATGGAGCGCACATAGTCCTCCACCTCTCCACCCACCCGCAGGTTCCTCTCCCGGAGGAAGTAGGCGTAGGTGGTGGGGTGGTACGGGCCGAGGTAGATTGTCACCTGCACTCCGCGGGCGAGCAGGTAGCCCACGAAGTCCTCGAACTCGGCTTGGCGCGCCGGCTCCAATCTGCTGACGCCGTCGATCTTGTCCCGCCACTTGACCCCATATTCCAAGGCGGAGCGGTCTGCCGCCTCAGCGGAGAGTCGGCGCATGGCGGCGTCGTACACCAGGCTCCCGTCGGCGAGTTTCACCGGCTTGTCGTCGAATTCGGTCTGGTCGGTGGCGAAGTAGGCTGAACGCGCGGCGCCTTCATCGACGAGGGCACGCATCAAGCGCTGGGCCGATTCCTGGAAGTATGAGGGTGACAGCGCCTGCCCATAGCGGAGGAGGGCCTGCCAACGGTCCGTCCAATGGCCGCCCGGGTCCCTGCCCATCTGCGCGAGGATGCGGTCCCGCTCGGTAGAGAGTGTCTTCCAGCCGATCAGCCAGCCTGTCTCTTGCAGGTCCCAGGGATCCACACTCACTATCACCTCACGCGGTGGCGGCTCAAGCTGTAGGTACAGCTGGGCGATGGCCTCAAGATCCTCCAATGCGGCCTCACTCACACTCGCATTGAAGAAATCTCGGCCGTCGGCCACGTTCCGCCTGATCTGCATGGCGCGGCTCGATCCCAACACCAGGACCTCGGGAGAAGCGCCGAGTTTGGCGGCGAGGTAGCGTTGTACCAGTCGGTCATCGTGGTTTCCGATGGCGGCTACGTTCCGGCCTTGGGCCAGATACGTCGCGATACCGCGCTCGTAGGAGGAGCCACGGAACAGGTTGGCAGGGTCCACTCCCACCGTCACGATGGAGACGGCGAACATCACCGGCAGCGCCTTGAGAAAGGTACGCCTGAAGAAATCCATTGGACCGCCTCCGTCTATACCCACCGGGGACTCCTTCGTGCCGAAGCGGTGGTTCAGCCAGGATGCCATCAGAATTGGAAGTAGATGAACGAGTTCTGCTCGAACGACCCGGCCAGGAGTATCCACGCTACCATTCCGTACGCCAGGACGTGGCGCTGCCACGCGGGCCTGGTTGACCAGATACCAGACCACCGCCCGCTTTCCTGCAAGACCTCGACGACGAGGAGTGCGGCAAGCGACACAGCGAGGACTCCCGCGGAGGCCGCGGTGAGCCCGGTCGGGGCCAGGGCGGCTCTGAATGCCTTCGCGCTCCCGAGCTGCGCGACGACGCCGGACGCGGCGTGCGAGAGCACGTAGATCGCGTCTCCCAAGGACGGAGCGCGGAAGAAGACCCAGGCGACCGACACCATCACGAAGACGCCGATTCCCGCGGCCGCGCTCCGGAGTACGCGACCCGCCGTTCCCCTCGGTGCCTCCGCCTCCGCAACCTCGAATGCCCGCGACGGCCCCGGCGACCTCGCCGCGAGGGGCCGGGCAAACGAGTCCGCTACCAACAAGAGACCGTGTAGGGCCCCCCAGAAGGCGAACGTCCAGGCGGCTCCATGCCACAGGCCTGAGACCACGAAGGTGATCATCAGGTTGACCACGTGCCGGGTCGGGCCCACGCGGCTGCCCCCCAAGGGGAAGTACAGGTAGTCACGGAACCACGTGGAGAGGGAGATGTGCCAGCGTTGCCAGAACTCCCGGAAGCTCCGGGCGAAGTAGGGTCGTCGAAAGTTCTCCACACCGTCGAAACCGAACAGCTGAGCGATGCCGTTCGCGATGTCGGAGTAGCCGGAGAAGTCATAGTAGATCTGCAGTGAGAAGCCGAAGATCGCCAGCACCAGAGGGAGTCCGACGTGCGCGCTGAGGTCCCCATATACCTGGTTGACGGCGGCCGCGAGGTTGTCGGCCACCACGAGCTTCTTGAAGAGTCCCGAGGCCAGCAGGCCGAGCCCGGCGGAGGCCCTCTCCCGGTCAAAGGGGCGCGCCACTCTGAGTTTGGCGAGGAACGCGTGCGGGCGCTCGATGGGGCCGGCAAAGATCTGGGGGAAGAAGGAGATGCTGAGGGCGTAGCGTCCCAAGCTCCGCTCCATCCGTGAGGGGTCGCGGGCCACCTCGATGAGGTAACTCATGCCTTTGAAGGTGTAGAAGGAGATGCCGATCGGCAGGAGCAACGTCTGTGCCCAGCCGTGCTCGGGAGTGAGCCAGGCGAAGAGGTCCGGGCCCGCCCCTGCGGCGCGGGCCGCGCTCGTCACTGTGTCGGCGACGAACCCGGTGTACTTGAACACGACCAAAGGCGCCGCCGCGACGACCAAGGTCAGGGCCAAGCGCCGTCCCCTTCGGGTGGCTTTCGGCCGCGCTTCCCCCGAGTCCGTGCCATCCGGGGCCCTAGGGGCCGCTCGGGCCCCGAGGAGTCGTCCTCCCAAGTAGGTGGCCAGAGTGACCACAAGGAGCGTGGGAAAGAACGCCGGCCCCGTCGAGAGGTACAGGAGGTAGCCCGCGACCAGGAGCCATATCCAACGGAAGCGCACCGGCAGGGCCCAGTAGGCGCAAACGCTCAAGAAAAGGAGGGCGAGAAAGAGGGGTGAGGTGAAGGTCACGGCTGGTAGGGGATTCCTCTAGCAGACTTCTTCGTCGGCTGAGCACGGCGCGAACAGGCCCCTTGCATCCACCACGTCCTCCGGCCGCCCAAGGAGTACCACGACGTCCCCCGGCTCGATGCGCGTGTCGCCGCCGGGGTTAGGCGTGAGTTCACCGGCCCGGCTGAGAGCTATGAGGGTGACGGCGTGGGTGCGGCGCATATCGAGTTCCGCGAGGGTGCGGCCCACGGCGGCTCCCTCGGGCCGCACTTGGAGCGTCACCACCTCGACGCCGGGCAGCGCCGACTCGATCTTCTTCCAGGAACGGCTCTCGTCCTGAGGCAGCCGCAGCAGCTCGTATCCGTCGGCCCGGATATCGGCAGTCACCCGCTCGATCTCGGCGAGCGGGACTAGGTATTGCTGCAGGGTCCGCACGAAGATCTCGACGGCCGTCTCGAACTCCTCAGGCACGACGTCGCTTGCGCCCGCCTCGAGCAGGAGTGGCACCTCCGACACGTAGCGGGTTCGGGCGATGAGGTGGGCATCGGGGTTCAGCCGCCTGACGAGGGAGACGATGCGTCGGGTCGCGATGGGGTCGCTGATAACCACGACGACCACCCGCGCGTACGGCACGCCCGCCCGTTCCAACACCGAGACGTTGGTGGCGTCGCCGAAGAGCATAGGCTCCCCGGCTTCTTGGGCGCTTTGTACCGAGCGGGGATTCAACTCCAAGATGGTGTAGGGGATCTGGGACGCGCGGGCTACCCGCGCCAGGTTTCTCCCGTTCAAGCCGAAACCGATGACCACCAGGTGGTCGCGCAAAGGTTCCGAGTGGGCTTCTGCCTCGGCCCGTCCTCCACTGCGGAGCGCTGCGGGTATTGGCAGCCTGAGGACGGCGTCAGCGATGCGCTCCTTGGAGGCGATCAGCAGTGGAGTAGCGGCCATGGAGAGCACCGACACGGCCAGGAAGCCCTGGCGCACGTCTTCGCGCAGGACCCCCTGCTGGGCTCCTACAGCGGCCAGCACGAAGGCGAACTCCCCCACCTGGGCCAGGGAGATGCCGGTGAGGAGAGAAGTGCGGAGGGGAAAGCGGAGTGCCAGGATGGCCAGTGAACCGAACAGCGCCTTTCCAATGATCACGAGGGGGGTGGCCAGAAGCAGGATCCACCAGTAGGAGGCAAGGAACGACACGTCCAGGAGCATCCCCACCGAGACGAAGAAGAAACTGAGCAGTACATCGCGGAAGGGTATGACGTTACCGAGCACTTGATGGCTGTACTCCGATTCGGAGATCACCAGGCCGGCCACGAAGGCCCCCAGAGCCATGGAGAGGCCGATATGCCCGGCTGCCGCGGCCACACCGAGCCCGATCACCAATACGGCGATGAGGAACACGTCGGGGCTCCCCAGGCGGGCCACCTCGCGCAGGACCCACGGCACGATCCAGCGGGCTCCCACCAGGACCGCGGCTACCACACCCACCGCTTTGGCAAGAAGAGCCCACGGCGAGCCGTCCATGGCCACGTCGCCGGCAAGGAGCGGCACCAGCAGCGTGAGCGGCACCACCATGAGGTCCTGGAAGATGAGGATACCCAGGGATCCGCGGCCGTGCGGCGCGTCGATCTCCGCCCGTTGCTGGAGTGATTTCAGGACGATGGCCGTGCTGCTCAGAGCCATGAGGAACCCCAGGAAGACGGCTTCGGCGGCCGTACGACCGAGTGCAAGTGATATCCCGAACCCCGCGAGAGCCGTGAGCCCGATCTGCAGGGTTCCACCCAGCAGCACGATGTCCTTGATCGACACCAACTCGCTCAGCGAGAACTCTATGCCGATGGCGAAAAGGAGCAGCACCACGCCGATCTCGGCCACCGCTTCCAGTTCGTGGACGTCACCGACGAGGCCGAGTCCGTCCGGCCCGATCAGCACCCCAGCCACGAAGAGTCCCACGATCACCGGCAACTTGAGCCGAGCGAAGATGAAGGCCACGAGCACGGCGGCCCCGAGGATCGCTACCAGGTCTGTAAGAAGGGAGAGGCCCATCGGGAACGAGTCTACAGCCTCTGCGTGGAGATCTGGGTGCCCGTCGTCCCCTCCAGCCGGCGGACCACCTCGCTGATGCCGGTAGAGACGTTCAACACGTCGGTCATGACCTCGGGATCGAGGCCGAAGCGGGTGCCGATGATGAGACCCTCCGGCGTCGCCATGATGACGCCCAGGCCGCCGAATCCTATGCGTGGTGTTGCGTTCACCGTCGGTCCCCCCGGTCGTCGGGATCGTTCGAGTCGTGGGTAACACTACCGTAGTGCGCATCAGAGGGTGAAGGAGCTCTGGACGGCAGGCCGAGGTTCCGGTCGTTTGCCCGGGCTGCGGGTCCGCAACCTCTTGGTGGGGTAGCCGGCGGCTACGTTCGCTGGTGCCACGCGGCGGGAACATTTTCGGCGAGGATCTTGTCCAACCTACCTGATCGTTGATTTCGCCGGCAGCACCGCGTCGGCCCCCACACCGGAGGCATCGACGAACGCCCATCGCTCTGATATCCGTACTCGACACCCTCATCTCGAGCGGGCCCGCCGCCGTCCTCTCCCGGCGGACATCCGCCGCGACGGTCCGGCATCGCACGCGGTCGGGTGGCGGCGCTGGGGATTGCTTCTCGGAGCGGTCGCTGTCCTCATCGCCGCGGTCGCGCTGT
>JBBRDB010000117.1:0-8150 GCA_038204345.1 Thermoleophilia bacterium
CTTCGCCTCCTACCGCTATGACGCCTGGGGTGGTCCGCAGGGAGCCGGTAACCTCTCCACCGGTATCTGGACCCAGGCAACGAGTATCATGAGCTCCGCTCTGGCGGCCGACATCGCCTCTCGGCAGCCGCTACGCTACGCAGGCTACTATTACGACTCAGAAAGCGGTCTCTACTACCTCTCGGCCCGCTACTACGATCCGGGCACCCGACAGTTCCTCACCAAGGACCCGGCCAAGGCGGACGGGGAGGAGAGTGCGTATCAGTACTGTGGTGGGGACCCGGTGGGGATGGTGGATCCGGACGGACGCTATGCTCTGGCGGACCGGCTGTTCATTCAAGGTATAGGATGGGTGAGCAGAGGGGTTATGGTCGGTCTCTTGGGTGCTGCCGTTATTGCTAGCCACAGTAGGTCTTGGATCGAATCTAAAGTACGTATATCTTATATCTACAAGTGGCAAGATGTGGGCGGTGGTTACCAGGTGAAGAAGCATCCGCGACACCCAGGCGGGCAGGAGCACTGGGAGTGGCGGGGAAAAGGAAGATCAGGGCAAATTAACAAGTCAGGTAGCATACGGCACGGTAGTGCAATTCCCAAGAACGCAAAGAAGCTGCGTGAATATTTGAAGTCCAAAGACGTGAATATTTCTAAATGAAGATTGATAGGTGTGCTTAGGCTATGACAACAGAATTTTCCTTAAGGGCCCGTTTAGAATGGAATGTAAATCATCACGGGGTTTATCTAGTAGGAAATCGCGCGGGATACCTTTTCTTGCTCGAAGTTGTTCTGAAGTTGATTGGCGAGGAATATCTGGAGAGTGATTGTGATGATCTATCTCATTTGCATTTTTCGGATCTTGTAGGTGCTCAGGCGATAAGGGAGGGAAGGTTTGTCTTTAGTCCGGGGCCGTTAGAGGAAGTGGCACCGACTTATAGCGCGTGTGATTCAGGAGAACAGACCTACGCCAACCTTAAGGATATCGTCTTATTTCTCGCTGAGGAGGTAGGACCCGACTTGTGGGGAGAGGGCCTAGCGTCAGGGTCTCATCCACTCTGGGTCGAAGCAAACACGATTGCTCAGGAGCAAGGGCCGCCTGCCAGTCTATGGCTGAGATATGCCGACAACGGTATCCGTAGCGCCTCGCTGCTCTCACAGGAGGGAAATCTCTCTCAGGAGGCGATAGTAGCCCTTGTGAGCTCGATGCGATGTAGCATTATTGCTGGGCTGATTGCGGGAGGGCGGCAGGTGGATTCCTCCGCAGATGATATGGATGACCTCGTGGGAATAGCTTCCCGAGATTGCGCATTGCCGGTCGACCCAGACCTTGTCCTAGAGATATTTCACGACGCGCCTCCACGGCCTGAGCCGGTTGGCGAGATCACAGAGAAAGAAGAGGAATGGGCAAGCACGCAGTTTGACACTGCACTGGAGCTTGCCCGGAGTCTGCTCTCGTGGGCAAGCGGCTTGGCGGAGGGCGCTTCCACCTATGAATAGTCTCGCCGGCTCCCCGGATGACATCGAAGGTTACTGAGTGAACAGAGGCCTTCTTCCGGATCTCTTTGATACGCTCGATCAGTTTCACGTCGTCAGTTCTGCTGGATTGGTAGCGAAAGAAAGAGAGAAAGAAAGAGCGGGAGATACCCACAGCTAGGCAACCGCGGGTCCCCGGCTATCCATGCTCCGTCAACGCGCGCAGCTTGCCGCCGCGATACCTTCGTGGTGGGCCAGCTCGGCGTCGGCAACGGTTCCGTGCAGACCACAATCACCGTGGGAGCCGACCTCCTGGAAGCGAGCCGCGCTTCCACAGTCGCCTTGAACCCCGGCCTTCCCGAAATAACGCGCACCGTTGTGTTCGATACTCTAAAAGTAGACCACTTGGAGGCCGTTCGTTCATCGAAAAGTTGACCTTACCATTTCCCCTGCCGGATCTGAGCGGTAGGCTCAGACGGCTCAGGGGATCGGGGATGGCTGAAAGTTGAGTGCTCCTGAGAGAGCCGAGGTGGTATTGCCCCCCGATCCCTTCCGACCCTTCGACCGCTGATAGGAATGCGCGGATAGTCGCTGTGTAAGGTTATGTCGGCGAGGGTCTGGAGAGCTTCGGCGAACGTTCGTCAGGGGGTGATCATGGCACGGGCGTGGGTGGGCATCGACATCGGCAAGGAATTCCACTGGGTGGTCGTGGTGAACGAAGAAGGCGAGGAGCTTCTCAGCCGACGAGTGGAGAACGAGGAAGCGGATATTCGCCTGCTCCTGTCCGAGGTAGACAAACTAAGCCGCGAGAGTCTCTGGGCCGTGGACATGGCGCAGGGCCCGGTCGCTCTACTTGCCGTCCTGCTCAGCGAGGCGGAGAGAGACGTCCTCTACGTGCCCGGCCTCGTGGTCAATCGCAGCCGGACAGCCCTGGCCGGCGAGTCCAAGACCGACCGCAAGGATGCCCGTGTGATCGCGGAGAACGCCCGCTTGCGACGGGATCTCGAGCGCCTGCGCCCACGAGACGAGAATGTCGCTGCGCTTGGTCTGCTCGTCTCTCATCGTCGAGATCTTGTCGCTGATCGCGTGCGTCTCATCGCTCGTCTACGAGAGACTCTCACCGTCATCTTCCCCGGCCTTGAGCGGGTGCTCGACTTCCGCACCCACGGTCCACTCGAACTGGTGAAGCGCTACGCGACTCCACAGAAGCTCCGGCGTTCAGGCAGGAATCGGATCACGGCTCACCTGCGGGGCCTCGGGGTCCGGAAGGCGGAGGAGCTGGCGGAGAAAGCCCTACGGGCGGCCCAGGCTCAATCCGTCCGCCTCCCCGGGCAAGAGGTGGGAGCTGCGCTCGTGGGCGACATGGCGAGCGAACTCCTGCGAGTGAACCAGCGACTGGCGGTGGTGGACCAGGAGATCTCCACCCATTTCTTCGCGAACCCCCAGGCGAAGATCGTCGCGAGTCTTCCGGGCATGGGCCCTCGTCTGGGGGCTGAGTTCCTTGTGGCCGTCGGTGACCTCTCCTTTTTTGCCGGCCCCGACAAGCTCGCGGCCTATGCCGGACTTGCTCCCGTCGCGCGGGATTCCGGCAAGAGACAGGGCCGTCTTCGCCGAGCTCACGGAGGCAACAGACAGCTGAAGAACGTCCTCTACCTTTCTGCGTTTGCGAGTCTCCGTCATCCTAGCTCTCGCGAGTTCTACGACCGGAAACGCTCAGAAGGCAAGAAACATAGGCAGGCCTTGATTGCTCTGGCCCGACGCCGCGTGAACGTCCTCTTTGCCATGCTTCGCGACGGGACCCTCTTTTCCGCGGCCCACACGAGCTTGACAAACTGATAGGAATACCACCTTGATCATCGAAAAGTTGACCACCATGGAGTTGGTCTTGACCCGATTCCGTTGACACTCAAGAAATGGACCAGCACGGTCCAGGAGGGAGTCAACGTGGCACACACTCCGGAGTTCAGACGGGAGGCGGTCCGTCTCTATCGGGTCGGTCAGCGCGGCATGCGGCCCACCGCGCAGCAATTGGGGATATCGATCGGCACCCTTCGGGCTTGGGTGCGCCAGGCGGAGGCCGACGAAGGGCTTCGTGAGGGTCTCACCAGTCCTGTGAAGTGGCCGGGCAAAACTGGACAGCCCGATAGGTGATACTGCTCCCTGCCACACGACCACGGAGGAGCAGCAACGATGCCGAGAAGACCGAGACGCAACCACTCACCGGCGTTCAACGCCAAGGTGGCTCTGGAAGCCATCAAGGGCGAAGAGCCCCTCATCCAGACCGCCGAGCGCTACGACGTCCATCCCAATCAGATCACGAAGTGGAAGCGGCAGCTCCCTGAGGGAGCTGCCGCCGTCTTCGGACAGGGCGAGAAGGCCGGGGAGGAGGGCCCAAGTATGTCCGAACTGCACTACCTATCTCTCCGGGGCACATCATGATAGGTTGGTTACGCTGGCCGCCGGGCGGCCCCATGCGGCCTGACGAGAAATGGGCTCTTTCGATCAGGGCAATCTGCTGCGCGCATTTCAATCCGGCAAGAGAAAGGACGGTCAGACTGGGCAGAACTACTCGTCTACACGGAAGGTTGTCATTGTGGCTTGTGATAGTCTTTATGGTTGTGACAATCGGTCTTCTCCTACCCCAGGGGACAGCATGGGCGTTGACTTATGTAGCCGGACTCGAGACTGGAGGTATGCCTGATTTCATAAATGGAGGGTTTGGGCCACCGGTGTCGTACGGGGCGATGGCGAACATCGCAACACCCGGGTCACCAATTACGCGCCACCCCGCAACAATTAAAGCGGTAGTAGGGGGTCGGTACTCAGCCGTCTGGGGTCAGCACCAACATCGAGCAGGGTGGATTCTTCGGATTGGCGAGACTCAACCTCGCCACTACATCGAAGGCTACGACGCAAACGGGCTATGGTACCAAGCGTTTCCTATAGTTAACGGGAGCAACACAATAGGCTGGGGCGTCTCAACGCCGGCTAGAGTGGAGTACTGGCAGTTTGGCTGGTATAAGATGCTCATTAACAATACGTGGTGGACCACATCCTATACAACCTATCCCGACAATTCCGGATTTCCCCTACCGCATTTTGGAGTCGGACTGGCGAGCAATACCGGAAACGATCTTAGAGGATCGTTTCGCGGTTTAAAGCGGCAGATTGAAAGATGGGACCCCGTGTCTCTGTGGTTCGAATTCCGCAATTGGGATACGATTGTGCAGACAGATTACAGCAAATATTGGATAACCATATTTCCGCATGGGCTAGGGAATTCATACTGGGATAATTTTGATTTGCACAGCGCATATTGATACACATGCACTCCTAACTTAGTGAATCTGGAGGCCACAAGATGAGAAATAGAACAGGTATACTAATTTCAGTCCTGGGCATTCTATTCGCTATTGGATTAGTTGTCGCGGTAAGCGTGGGTTTAGCGGCGGATCGTACAGACGAACGGGAAGTATCGGCCCAGGAGAAGGAGGAGATAGCAACAATTATAGCTGCTTTTCAGTCAAACCAGATGGCTTTCGACGAGGTCACGATTACCTACGGTGACGTCAGTGCATACAGGGTGACAGTGCCAGCAGGCAATTGGGAAGAGTACATAGTGCGTCAGGACGCGGTACTGCGACAAGTGGCGCTATTGAGAGAGTCCGGCGTATTGAGCCTAGATTACGTTGATCTGGGGGTTGAGTCCCCAGGTGATGTCGACCGGGGCATCCCGGCCAGACCAGCTGCCGACGGCCATTTCTTCATCAGGATTAATGGCATTGCGAAAAGCAATGCGGAGAAAACAACACAAGATGCCGGTGGATTCGTGGAGGACCTAGCTAGAGAGAAGGTAGAAGATCTAGCTGGTGAGTATGGACTCCTAATGGCCGAGCCAAGGGTCTTAGCTGATCAGGGGTTCAAGAGGATCGAAGTTAAGGTGACCATCAGAGGAGATGGTGACGTAGCTTCCTTGGCCGACTTCCGCGACAGATTGTGGGCTGAAGTTCTTGAAGAGCTTAACTCAGCCGACGGGTCCATTGGGCTAGGCTACCTAGAGGTCGATGACGCTGACGGAAACCAGTTGGCGTTTGAGGTATTTGACAGAATCATCGGATGGAACCAGGCCCATTCAAA
Source organism: Thermoleophilia bacterium (assembly GCA_038204345.1). Lineage (GTDB taxonomy): Bacteria > Actinomycetota > Thermoleophilia > RBG-16-64-13 > RBG-16-64-13 > JAHJSA01. The sequence goes on from JBBRDB010000117.1 coordinate 5,608, forward strand.
GGAAGGCTACCTCTCGCAGAACTAATATTCCATGCAGGCTACACCCTGTGGATACGGCCGTGCGGACCGGATTATCTCTAAAGACCGGCAAGCGGGGAGGGTTGCCTGGATCTACAAACCCGAGACAAAGAAGGTTGCTCTCTAAATGCGAGTGTCGATCGTCTCACGGGGGTTTTGTTGGGGCCGTGCCATGCTGAGTCTGGGTTACCGCTGAAGCGATCGGGAGGGTTTGACCTCCACGACGGCGAGCAGCAGGTGGAGGGGTTCGCCTACTCGCCATGTGGTGGTCCTTCTTCGTCAGTATCTGAGGCTTGGTTAGGTCGAAACCGGGTTCAGTTCTAGCTTGTCTATAGAGAGGAATTATGAAGCGCACGTTTCCTTCGCGTCTGGCAGTTGCGGTGGTCGCGTTGGCCCTGGTCGGTACTGGCGTGGTGGTAGCGGTACTTCAGGACCTTTACCTGAGAGTCGGAGATGGCGGCCTCGTGGTGGCTCCCATACCTTTGTGGGGAGCGGTCTGTGGAGCCGTGGGCATCATCCTACTGCTACTTGTCGCCGCGGTTCCTAACATACGGAGCCTACCTCGTTTTTCTGCCCCACTTCTACTTGCGCTGTGGTTCCTGCAGGTGAGCGGCGGCGCTGGCATCTATAGATGGCCTACCCAGCTTCCACCGGAGAGCAATTGGCTCACCCGCTGGACTGCCGTGTCGGCACTCTGGTGGTACTTGGCCGTTCTGATCATCGTTGCAGCAGCTGTGGTCGCCTGGGCACGACTCAAGGCGCAACCAATCACAGGTGTTCACGACTCTGGAGGAGCGTGAAGGACGACCTAGGTGGTGTGCTCCGAGGGGGCCTCAGAAGGTAACCGTCTGCCGCGCCGCTGCGCCACCACGTCCACGTGAACGGCCGTGAACACAGGGAGCACGGACTGCACTGCGGGATCCGCACAACACGCAATGATCACCGTGTCCAAGTGCCGGAGGGATTGAGGCCGTCCGAGTCGTTCTCGAATCTCGACATCGACGCTTGGAGATTCCACCTGTCGCGAATCTACGCGGTCGAGCAGCCTGCAGAGCGGCTGGTTCGCAGGATTCGCCGAGGGCTAGGTCAGTGAACGTGCGACCGCGCCTGCCATGCTGGAGATGGCCAGCGCGACGAGGGAGCACATGACTTTCACCGTTATGGGGAATCGGGGTCGGCTAGCTTGAGTGGTTTGGCCCTTCCGAATGGTTGCCATTTTGCCTCTCACCATGGTTCGATTCGACTGCGGCTCCCAACAGAGGATACCTTGATGCTCGCGCTTCGCCAGGTGTGTTGTCCGTACTGGATGCTTTCAAGATTAGAATCCCGAGAGCTCATCTGCCAATGGCCTAGCAGAGGTGGCCGGACGAGTGATTCGATTCTCCTCCGCCCATCGGATGAATCTGGACGATACGCAATTGATATGCCTGCAGGCGTCTTCACTCATTCGCAGGGGAAGGTCGCATGAACAAACAGCCGTGGCCAGCGAGATACGTCGAACACGGGAGACCGTCATCGATCAACGTAGCGGACTATGCGCGAATACTGGAAGCCGCTGTCGACGAGCGCCCGCTTCAAGAGTTCCTCGCAATGGTTCCTTCCTTCCTTCGGATGCTAGTCCCCTCTTGCGTCGATTTTTGGTGCTGGGACCGCCCGTCCTTAGAAGCGGCCGGGTTCCCTTGGACAGCTTCCCGGGTTTCTTAGGTGATGACCCGCTCCTCAGGCAGCTGTTCGTTCCGTCCGTAGTGTAGACCAGTAGACCTCATCAGGGGTCTTGTTGTCGAGCCCCTGATGCCGACGCCGCCGGTTATAGAAGTCGAAGTAGGCGGCGAGTTCTCGGCGGGCTTCAGGAATCGTCTCGTATCCCTTCAGGTATACCTCCTCGTATTTGACGCTCCGCCACAGCCTCTCGATGAAGACGTTGTCGAGCCAGCGGCCCCGTCCGTCCATGCTGATCGCAACACCACGCGAGAGCAGAAGCCCCGTGAAGCCCGCAGATGTGAACTGGGAACCCTGGTCCGTGTTGAAGATCTCCGGGGCCCCGTAGTGATCAAGTGCCTCTTCGAGCGCCTCGATGCAGAAGGAGGCGTCCAGGGTGTTCGAGAGCCTCCACGAAAGCACGCGCCTGCTGGCCCAGTCCATGATGGCGGTCAGGTAGCAGAAGCCCCGGGCCATCGGGAGGTACGTGACGGCGGCCGCCCGCACCTGCCCGGCACGGGTGATCTCTCTCCCGCGCAGGAGGTAGGGATAGATCTTGTGGCCCGGATGCGGCTTGGAGAGCCGGCGCTTGGGATACACGGCCTGCATACCCATCTTCCGCATGAGAGTGGCCACGTGCTGCCTGCCCACCACGAAGCCCCGGTCGAGGAGTTCGCCTCGTATCCGCCTGATCCCGTAGAAGGGAAGCTGCAGGTGGATCTCGTCCATGGCAGCCATGAGGGCGAGGTCGCCCTCGCTCGTCCCCACGGGCTCGTAGTACACGCTCGAACGGGAGAGATCGAGAAGTTTGGCCTGCTTGGTGATCG
>JBBRDB010000118.1:0-8148 GCA_038204345.1 Thermoleophilia bacterium
TTTGGGGGCGCCCATCGGGCGCCCCAACACGGCGTCGGCCACTTCCACGCTCACGCCTGCGTCGAAGGCTTCCACCATCGCGCATTGCAGGAAGTAGCCCCCGATGCGGTTGGCGACGAAACCTGGGGTGTCGTTGACGTCCACCACGCCCTTGCCCAGGCGCTCGTCGGCGAACGCGCGGACCGCGTGCGCTTTCGCTTGGTCGGTCTTCTCCCCCACCACCAGCTCCAACAGGCGCATGTAGCGCGGTGGATTGAAGAAATGCGTGATCATCAAGTCTCGCTCGAGGCGCTCAGAGGCGCCCTCCAGCAGTCGCGCCAGCGGGATGGTCGACGTATTCGAACTCACCACGGAGCCCGGCCGCCGCGCGGCATCGATGCGCGCATAGATCTGGTGTTTGATCTCGAGGCGTTCAACCACGGCCTCGATGATCCAGTCGACCTGGGCGAGGAGGTGAAGGTGGTCGTCCAAGTTGCCCGGAGTGATGAGCCGTGCGTTGCGCGTGTGCATGAAGGCGGCGGGGTCTGATCTCAGCAATCTCGCCACCGCCTCCTCCGCAAGGATACTCCGCGAAGCGCCCTCGGGCAGGTCGGGGGGCACGATGTCGAGGAGCAGCACCTCGGCGCCGGCGTTGGCCAGGTGCGCCGCGATCCCCCCTCCCATCAGCCCTGCTCCGACGACGGCGACGCGGCTGATATCTCCAACCACGGGTTCGTCCCCCGGGGAGCCGTCACTCGGGGTCATGGGGGCCGGCGAAGCTGCGGAGACGCTCAATTAGATCGCCTCCAGGACGGTGGCGATGCCCTGACCGCCGCCGATACACATGGTAGCCAGCGCGTAGCGGCCGCCCTCGCGCTTCAGGAGTGAGGCCGCCTTGCCGGTGATGCGGGCACCGCTGGCGCCCAACGGATGGCCGAGGGCGACAGCTCCTCCGTCTAGGTTGAGCTTGCTCTGGTCAACGCCCAACTCCTTCACTACTGCCAGCGCCTGGGCGGCGAAGGCCTCGTTTATCTCGATCACGTCCATGTCCTCGAGCGTGAGACCTGCGCGCTGCAGGGCCTTGTTGGTCGAGGCCACCGGCCCCATGCCCATGATCTCCGGGGAGCAGCCCGACACGGCCGCGGACCGGATGCGGGCCATGATGTCTAGGCCCTTATCCCGCGCGTACCGTTCGGAGCACACGAGCACGGCCGAGGCCCCGTCGGTGAGCGGCGAAGACACACCCGCGGTGACGGTGCCCCCGGCCAGGAAGACGGGCTTGAGGGCGGCAAGGATCTCCGGCGTGGTGCCCGGCCGTATGCAGCCGTCGCGCGAGATGGTGCGATCCCCGACCTTGATGGGCACGATCTCGTCGTCGAATCGGCCTCCGGTGGCGGCCTGCGCGGCCTTGCGCTGGCTCTCGGCCGCGAACACTTCCTGCTCCCGCCGCGACACCTCATACGTGCGCGCCACGTTCTCAGCGGTCATGCCCATGGACGTGTAAGCCTCCGCATACGACGCACGCAGCCCTGGGTGCGGCAAGGGGTTGAACCCCCAGATGGGCACCCGGGTCATGGACTCGACCCCGGCACAGATGAAGCACTCGCCCGAGTTCATCCGCACGGCCCCTGCTGCCGTGTGAATCGCCTGCATCGACGACCCGCAGAAGCGATTGATAGTCACGGCTGCCATGGAGACCGGCAGGTCGGCCAGGAACCCCACGAGCCTCGCCATGTTCAGTCCTTGCTCGGCCTCGGGAGACGAGCAGCCGAGAAGAAGGTCTTCTACGTCGTCCACATCCACACCAGAGCGCTCGACGAGGCCGCGGATCACCTGCCGGGCTATCTCGTCGGGGCGTACCTTGGCCAGCTCGCCCTTGTTCGCCGGGGTCATGGGAGATCTCACGTAGCCGGCGATCACGACTCCATCCACGTCCGTGTCCCCTTTCGTCGTCAGCTCCCGCTCTCTAACTTCATGCGCTCCTCCTCCACGAGCTCCTTCTTCGAAAGCTTTCCTACCAGCGTCCTCGGCAGTGAGTCGCGCTGCTCGAACTCACGCGGCATCTCTATCTTGGAGAGCCGCTCCGCGAGAAACCCCCTCAGCCCCTCCGCCGTCACCGCCGACCCGGGCTTCACCGTGTAGAACACCTTGGGGCACTCGCCCCGGTAATCGTCGGTGATACCGATGCACACCACTTCGGACACGGCCGGATGCTCGTAGACCGCCTCCTCGATGTTGCGCGGATACACGTTGAACCCTCCTGCGAGGATCATGTCCTTCATACGGTCGACGATGAAGGTGTAGCCGTCCTCGTCCATGTAGCCCACATCACCGGAGTGGAGGAAGCCATCTCGCAGGATCGCGTCCGTGGCCTCCTGATTCTGCCAGTAACCGGGCATGACCTGCGGACCCTTGATGCAGATCTCGCCCTTCTCCCCCAGAGGGACTTTGACAGCGGGTTCTTCCAACGAGCGGATCTCGACGACAGTCTGCGGCACAGGAAGCCCTATGGAGCCGGCTTTGTTCTCTCCACTGAGCGGATTGCAGGTAGCTACCGGTGAGGTCTCGGTCAGCCCGTATCCCTCCACCAGAGTGCAACCCGTCAACCGTTCGAAGGTCTTCTTGACCTCTACCGGCAGGGCGGCGCCCCCCGAGATGCAGTACTTGATGGACGAGAGATCATACTTGTCTAGATCCTCCCTCCCGTTGATGGCCGTGTACATGGTCGGCACGCCCGGGAACAGCGTGGGGCCCCGCTTGTGGATGGTCTCCAGCACCTGCTGCACCTCAAAGCGCGGCAGGAGCACCATCTCAGCCGCCATCAGCACAGCCATGTTCATGGCCGTCGTCATCGCGAACACATGGAACAGAGGGAGCACGACGAGCATCCGCTCCTCGCCCGGGACCACGCCGAAAAACCATTTGAGGCATTGGTAGGCGTTCGCGTAGAGGTTGGCGTGTGTGAGCGCGGCCCCTTTGGGGATCCCGGTGGTGCCGCCCGTATACTGCAGGACGGCGATGTCGTCTTCGTGCACCTCGACCGGGTCGTAGTCGCCGTCGTTGTGGGTGAGTTGCGCAAACGTGACGTGGCGCTCGTCGCGGGCGACCGACGCGACGTCTCTCCGCTTGACCACCGCATACAGGAGGCTCTTTGGAAACGGCAGGATGTCGGACATACGGCCGATGATCACCTTCTCCAGAGGTGTGCGGTCAAGGACGGCGGCCAACTTCGGGTAGAGGGCGGCCAGATCCAAGGCGAACATGAATCGCGTCTCGGAGTCTTCGACCTGGTGGGCCAACTCCCGCTCCACACAGAGCGGGCTGTAGTTCACGACGACTCCGCCGATCCTCAGGATCGCGTAGTACATGATCACCGAGTACGGGCAATTGGGGAGGAACAGTCCGACGCGCGTACCCTTATCGACTCCCAGTGCCTGCAGGCCCTTGGCAGCGCGCCGGACGAGATGATCCACGTCTTCATAGGAGTAGCGCTTGCCTAAGAAATCGATGGCCGCGCTCTGCGGATACGACGCGACAGCGCCGTCCAGTGCTTTGAACAGGGGCCCTGGTGGTATCGCTCCGGCCCAGTCGACGTCATCCGGATAGTTGCGGAGCCACGGATAATCCGCGGTCGATGTCGCTGTGCCGGCCATCGTACCCTCCCCTCAGGCCGGGTTTCCCCTCCCGACCATTCAGAATGGAGCCTGCCTAGCGTCTACTAAAACTATACTACGAAAACCCCCAACGGCGAAACCGCCGGATGCGCAGGCGGACTTCGTGGCGGGCGGCGGCGCGCTCGGCGGGATGCGCATGGTGGGATGCGCATGGTGGGATCTACGACCTCACGATCGGAGAAACATGCTGGCTGTGGCGTTCGCGGCACTCTCGGCCTTGGCCTATGGCAGTGGGCAGTTCATGACGCAGCTCGGTCTGCGTCACGGCCGTGTTCGCGCTCCGCAGGCCATCCTCATCAACCTGACCGCCGCCTCCCTTGTCCTTGCGGTCGCGCTGGCGGTAGCCTGGGCGGTCGATCCGGTCGATTTGGAGTGGCCCGCCGTAACCTACTTCGCAGTAGCCGGCCTGCTGGGCCCTTTCGCCGGTCGCTCACTCAATTTCCTGGCCATCCAGCGCGTCGGGGCTACCCGCACCGCCTCCCTGGGCATGAGTGAGAGTCTCTTTGCGGCGGCTCTTGCTTGGCTCATCCTCGGCCAGGCACTCAGCGCCCTCACGCTGGTAGGGGTCGTGGTGCTGGTCGTGGGCATGGGCCTGTTCGTCAACGAGACAGGCCGCTCCTTCCGGCGGGTAGGTGCTCCTTTGCCTGTCGAAGGCGGCGGAGAAGCGATGGACACGTCGCTCCGGACCAGCAGAACAGCGGTGGGAACGGCCATAGGGCTCGCTTCCGGTTTCCTCTTCTCCATCGCAGGCATCATGCGTCAGCTAGGGATCGACCTCGTGCCCTCGGCCGTCTTGGGTGCCGCTGTGGGCACTTTCGTGGCTCTGCTCGTCACCTTGATCAACGTGGTGAGGACGGGGCAGCTAGGTGGCGTCTTTCGAGTGGAGGCCCGCGATGCCGTCCCCCTGGCAACGTCCGGGGTGCTGGCCAGCACAGGTATGGTGTGCTTCTTCCTCGCATTGCAGTTGGGGGGTGAACTGGCGGTGAGCAGCGCGCTCAAGAACCTCACGCCCCTCTTCACCTTCGCGTTGGCGGCGCTCTTCCTGGCGCATGTAGAGCGGATAACGGCGCGGGTGGGCCTGCTCGTAGCCGTGGTCGTCGCGGGCGCCGTGATCATGACCATCGGCAGAAGCTGATTAGGACTTGTACATCTTGTACAAGATTATGCGGCAACCTTTCGCCGCTTGGCCCGATATCGATGGGTGGACCGCGCCGCTATAGTGAAAGGGGTACATCCACTTCCCAAGGGGGTCCATCCATGGAGAGAATCTCCAAATCGCTCGCGCTCCTGCTCATACTCATGTTGGGTGTCGCAGTCTTGGTCGGCTGCGGCGGCGGCGACACGACCACGACCAACGCAGCCGTCACCACCACTGAGGCCGCGAAAGGCGATCTCACCTTCGCGATGTCCGGATTGTACAAACCGTTTAACTACACGAAAGACGGCGAGCTCGTGGGCTTCGACGTCGAGATCGGCAAAGCGCTGGCCGAGCAGATGGGCATGACCCCAGACCCGGTCACGAATCCGTGGGAAACCATCATCGAAGGTCTCAAGTCCAAGAAGTACGACGCCATCGTAGGCAGCATGGCCATCACCGAGAAGCGTCTGGAACAGGTGAGTTTCACCCGCCCGTACTACCGCTCGGGCGCCCAGATCTTCGTGGCCGAAGACAACACCGACATCACCGGCTCCGAGAGCCTTGCCGGTAAGAAGATCGGCGTGGTCAAAGCGTCCACCTTCAAGGACATCGCCGTGACCCTCACCGATGAAGACAAGGTCGTGGGTTACGACAGTGACGTGATTGCCCTGCAGGACCTCACCACCGGTCGCATCGACGCCGTCATTACCGACGCGGTCGTGGGCTTCTCGGCCATCATGGAGAACGACATCAAGATCAAGGATGTCGGTGAACCCCTCTACGTGGACGAGATGGGCATCGCGGTGCGCATCGAGGACACCGCCCTCCTCGACGACCTGAACGCCGCCCTTGAGGCCATCATCGCCGACGGCACCTACGAGCAAATCAGCCAGAAGTGGTTGGGACGCAATATCCTGGGAGAATAGTCGGGCTACCCCCCTCTGACAGCGCGGCGCGCCGGCAACCACCCGCCGGCGCGCCGCAGTCATTCTGATGGAAGGAGACGAGGCCCATGATAGGCATGTGGGATGTCCTCCAGGAGCACTTCCTGCCGTTCCTCGAAGCCACGGGTATGACCCTGAAGCTCACGGCTGTGTCGCTGCTGCTGGCCATGGTGATCGGGCTGGCGGTCGCCTTCCTCAAGCTCTCACAGCACAAGGCACTGAACTGGGTGGCCAACGTCTACATAGCCGTCATACGCGGAACACCCCTCATCGTACAGCTCATGTTCCTGTACTTCGGCATCACCTCGATCGTTGTCTTGAGTTCCTTCTGGGCCGGTTCCCTGGCGCTGGCCATTCACTCCGGAGCCTACGTGGCCGAGATCTTCAGGGGTACCATCCAATCCATCGCCAAGGGACAGACGGAGGCGTCCCGTTCGCTGGGGGTTTCCCACTGGAAGACCATGCGGCTGGTCGTCCTCCCTCAGGCCTTCCGACGGGCGGTTCCGCCTCTGGGGAACCAGTTCATCATCGGGCTGAAAGATTCGTCGCTCGTGGCCTACTTGGGCGTAGCCGAACTCTACGGCACCGCCCTTAGCGCCCAGGCCGAGAACTTCCAGCCCTTCGAGACGTACATGGTCGCGGGCCTCTACTACCTGGTCCTGGTCCTGATCTTCACGCTGCTCGTCAACCGGCTGGAATCGCGCCTGGACAAAGCCAACACGGGGAGGCGGGCGTGATACGGATACGCGGATTGCATAAGTACTTCGGTGCTCTCCACGTGCTGAAGGGCATCGACCTTGACATAAACAAGAGCGAGGTCGTGGTGTTGATCGGACCGAGCGGCTCCGGAAAGAGCACACTACTCCGCTGCCTCAATTTCCTCGAACTCCCCCAGGAGGGGACAATAGAACTCCTCGGCCGAAACGTCGATCCCCGCAAGGACAACCTGGACAAGGTGCGCGAGAACGTGGGCATGGTGTTCCAACACTTCAACCTGTTTCCCCACATGAGTGCACTTGAGAACATCACGATGGCGCCTATCAACGTCAAGGGTCAGTCGAAAAAAGAGGCCCGCACCGCAGCCCGAGTACTCCTCGACCGGGTGGGTTTGGCCGAGAAGGAGGACTCTTACCCTTCACAGCTCTCCGGCGGACAGCAGCAACGCGTGGCCATCGCGCGCGCCTTGGCGATGAACCCCGAGATCATGCTGTTCGACGAGGTGACCTCCGCCCTCGATCCCGAGTTGGTGGGAGAGGTACTCCAAGTCATGCAGGATCTGGCCAAGAGCGGCATGACCATGGTCGTGGTCACCCACGAGATAGGTTTCGCCCGCGAGGTGGCCGACCGGGCCCTGATGATGGACGATGGCCTTATCATCGAGGACGCCCCGCCGGAGCGTCTCTTCTCGGCACCCACCCACGAACGCACCCAGCGGTTCCTCAGCCAGGTGCTATGAGCCAACGGCCCGACAGCTGCACTCAGACCAACGCGGCGGCGCCCGTCGGGTCCACCTCTCCAGCCTGGGCGCGCCGGAGCCTGCGATAGTGATGCAGGGCCACCGCGAGGTGCAATTCGAGCCGGTCGCGCGGATCACGCAGCGTGCGGCCGGTCGTGTCGCTGATGCGTTCGAGCCGGTAGCGGAGGGTATGCCGATGCACGAACAGCGCTGCGGCGGTAGCCTGCAGGTTGCCATCGTGCTCGAGGTAGGCCTCGAGAGTCTCGAGCATGCGCCGCGCCCGTGGCGTATTGTCCGCCAACGGGCCCAGGCCCATGCGCACTGCGGCGTCGAGGTCCACCTGGCGGCGCTCCATATCGGCTACGAGGCGAAATACCCCAAGATCCCGATGCTCCACGAGAATAGGTGCTCCCGGAAGAAGAGGACTGAGTCGAGCCGAATCCTGAGCCTGGCGCGCGCTGAAGGCGAAACGCGTCACATCGGACTGCCTCTCGCCCAGGCCCGCCACGGCCACGGCGCCTCCGGGTTCAGTCGCCGCCCAGCGGGCGAGCACTTCCCGGGCGAGAGTCACAGGCTCACTGGGATCGGAGGCGTCGATGAGGGCGAGCACGTCGCCTTCCCTCTCACGCACGAGAACGCTGCGGCCTCCCCCCACCACGACCTCTTCCACGAGCCGCTCGAGGCGCGCGGCCGCCGGCCGGCGCGCCACCAGGGCCTCCCGCGAGAGGCTCACAGTGGCTCCCGCTCCGGCGCGGCCAGAAGACTCTACTACCCGGAGGCGGAACACCACCGCGGCGTGGGGCTGAGTCAGGTCACACCCGAAGCGACGAGCCTGCTCGATGACAACAGTCTGGCTGTAGGCGCCTGCGCCGGCCAGGATACGATCGAGGATGTCGCCGCGGAGACGGCGATTCTCATCCGCCACGGCCTCGCGGCGCATCAGGAGCAACGCCCCTA
>JBBRDB010000119.1:0-8130 GCA_038204345.1 Thermoleophilia bacterium
TCGCGGCTTCGACGTCCCGACTCCGGCGAGCCAGCGCACATCCGACCTCGACCAGAGCTATCGAAGGCACAACCACGCTGGATTCGCGGCGCAAGGCCTCAGTAAGGAACTCCCGACTAAGGTAACAATGAGGATCCAAGGCGTCGGCGGATGCGACCCAGACGCTGGCGTCGACGATGACGGTATTCAATGCGGCTCTGTTCGGCTCCGGGCCGCTTCAAGAATCGAGCGCGCGGTAGATTTCGTGGGAGCGTCCTTCAGAGTGTCGTCCGCCAAGCGGAACCAGTCGGCAAGCCACTGATCAGCCTGCATATCCGAACGAGCCGGCTCGCCCTCCAGCCATCCACGGTAGAGCTCGATGGTCACTTCTCGGATCCGACGACCCTCGAGCGCACTCCTAGCCTTCACTCGACGGTAGAGTTCGTCTGGGATGTCGATAGTCGCCTTCATGGTGTCATGCTAGCATGCTAACTGTATTACCAGCAACTATCCCGTGGGTCTTGTGGCGCTGGGTACGTGTCCAACGCCTGTTAAACCTTGCTCCGCTCGCGGAAGGCCCGCTCGATGTCGCGCTGCGCGTCCTTCTTGGCGAGGTCCTGGCGCTTATCGTACGTGGCCTTCCCCTTGGCCAGAGCGATCTCCACTTTGGCCCGGCCGTCCTTGAAGTACATCTTGGTGGGCACCAGGGTGTACCCGGCTCTCTGGATCTTACCTACCAGGCGCTTGAGTTCGTGACGATGCACGAGGAGCTTGCGGTTACGTAATGGATCGTGGTTGAAGACGCTCGCCTGCTCATAGGGGCTGATGTGGACCCCGATGAGCCAGAGCTCGTTCTCTTTGACCGAGGCGTACGAGTCGCGCAGGTTCGCCTTGCCCACGCGGAGCGACTTGACCTCGGTGCCCGTGAGCACGATGCCTGCCTCGAAAGTCTCCTCGATGTGGTAATCGTGGAAGGCCTTCTTGTTCTGGGCGATGAGCTTGTAGCCGGTGTCTCTCATGGGGCGGGAAGTATAGCAGTGGCCGCCTCCCGCAGGAGGTGGCGCGGCGCGGGATGCTCCCGACCGCGGTCAGTCGAGGGCCGGCTCCAGATCGACCCTGCCGCGCAACCGGTCCACCGACGTCACCTTGACCGTGACGAGATCGGCCAGTCGAAAGGCCGCACCCGTGCGCCGGCCCACCAGAGCCGACTCCAGGTCGTCGAGTTCGTAGAAGTCGCCCGGAAGCGCGCGGGCGGGCAAGAACCCCTGGAACAGTCGGTCGAAGAGGACGAAGGCGCCGGCGTGGACGAAGCTGATGATCTGACCGTCGAAGGTGGTGTCCCAACCGTCGCGATCGAGACGGGCCTTGAGCAGGAAGGCGAGCGCGATGTCGTCGGCGGTGAGTTCGATGCGGGACGCCTCCCGCTCCTTGACCGAACAGTGCTCCGCCCACTCATCGAGGGTCGACGTGGTCGGGGTGGGAGCCACGCCCAAGCGCGCCAGCAGGCCGCGGTGCACGACGAGATCAGGATATCGGCGGATGGGCGAGGTGAAGTGGCAGTAGGTGCCCAGGGAGAGTCCGAAGTGGCCGATGTTCTGGGTCTGGTAGACGGCGCGGCTTTGGGCGCGCAGCACCTGCTGCTGGAGGGCGGCCTTGCCGCGCTGTCTCGGGGTAGACGAGTCGATCCACTCGGAGGTCTCGATCATGACCCGGCGGACGTCGGCGGCCGTGGCCGTCATCGGGTCGAAGCGCGGCGTGGGCAGGTCGAGGGACGAGAGCAGTTCGAGCAGATGGTCGAGACGGAAGGGATCGGGGGCGTCGTGGACCCGATACATGGTCGGGACCCCCTCGCGCTCGAGATAGGTCGCGACCTGCTCGTTGGCCAGCACCATGTAGTCTTCGATGAAGTGGTGGCTGCCGAGTTCCTCGGCGGGGTGCGCTTCGCTCACCCCGCCCTGCTCGTCCCAGTGGAACTCTGGTTCAGTGCTGGATATGCGCAGCGTCCCGCGCCGGTTCCTGCGCGTCCTGATCGCCTCGGCCAGCGGCCTGCCCAGCGCCAGAGCGTCCGCCAGCGCCGGCGAGGCCTCCCGTGCGCCCCCGAAGATCTCCTCGAGTTGATCGTAGTCGAGGCGCTCGTCGCTGAGGATGGTGGACCGGTAGAACCGTACCGACCGGACCTCCGCCTCGCGCGTGAGCGTAATCTCCACGGTGACGGCCTTCCGCTCCGCCCCCGGTTGGAGCGAGCACACGTCCGACGAAAGCACGGCCGGCAGCATGGGCTCCACTCCGGTGGCCACGTAGACGGACGTGGTCCGGCGGAGGGCCTCCTGATCCACGAGGCCGCCTTCAGGCACGTAGTAGGAGACGTCGGCTATATGCACGTAGGCGACGATGTCGTCACCGACCGCCTCGAACGATAAGGCATCGTCGAAATCCTGCGCCGTCGCCGGATCCACGGTGAAGGTGAAAAGCGTCGTGAGATCCACCCGTCCCGCGTCTTCTACGGTGCGCGCCTTCACGCTGTCGGCGGCGGCGGCCAGTACCTCGGCGTCGAACCCACGCTGCGGGAGCCGGTCGAGGAGAAGGGCGTCGAGGACGTCCCGCAGCACCTCCATGTTCCCCACGACCCGGGAGATGCGCGCCCGCCGACCGTGCGAGTACGCGAAGACCACCAGGTCACCGGGACGCGGTTTGACGCCTTCGCGGCCGACGAGCAGGCTCTGGGCCGGCTGGCCGAGAGGATCGATCTCCAGGTGCTTGCCGCGACGCACCACTGCCCCGACCATGACCGCCCGCTGCTCGCCGGCCTGCGGTTGCGCCCGAGAGGCACCGCCGATAGCGCTCCGGGAGGCGCCCCGGGTGGCGCCTTGACCGCCGCCGACGCCGCCGCTCCGGCGCCGGGCCGTGGGTGCGGACCTCTGCGCTTTAGCTCGACGGGCGGCGCGGCTCAGCTTCTTGGGCTTCGGCACGGTACTCCCCTCAGATGGGCCGGCGCTGAGCGCGCGGCCGCAGATCCATGCTGACCCACTCCGTCTCATAGACCCGGCGGGCGACCTCCAAACCGAGCCGGTCGGCTTCGGCCGCCACCGTCGCCTCCTGCTCTCCCGCCAGGATGCCCGACACCAGAAGCCGGCGAAAGGCGACCCCTAGCCTAGATAGGCGGTCGAGCAGGAGCAGCACCGGCTCGAGCGTCAGGTTGGCCAGGATGGTGGCGCCGTGGAACCAGGCGGACGGAGCCGTTCCCAGGTCGATGTGCTCCGCGCGCACCTCCACGCTGTTCCCCACGGCGTTCGAACGCGCAACCGTCACCGCCAACGGATCGTTGTCCAGTGCTACGATCGGACCGTAGCCCAACTTGCCCGCGCATATGGCGAGGATGCCGGAACCGGTGCCGACGTCGACGACAGAACCGGCCGCGGCTTGATCCTGCAGCAGGGTCAACACTCCTCGGGTGGTCGGATGGAGGCCGGTGCCGAAGGCGAGTCCGGGCGTGAGCACCACGTCCAGTAGGGCGGACTCCGCCCCGGATCCCCGATCAGCGGACCGTGTGGCCACGCCCGAGGACTCCGGGCAGGGCGGTTCTTCCCACGGAGGGCGGATGTAGAGCCGGCCGACGTGTATGGGCTTGAAGTGGTCTTTCCACCCTTCCTCCCACCCTGCCTGCACCAGCAGTCGTTCAATCGAGACGGCCTCCAACAGTGAGAGATCGTCGGGCAACTGGGCAATGATCTGCTCATCTTCCACGAACCCGGCGCCGTGCCGGAACGGGTAGAAGATCATGTGGCGGCGCCCGCCCTCATCGAGTTCCTGGAAAGGACCGAGTAGATCCACCAACACCGCCCCAACGATCTCGGCCCATTCTTCGGGCACAGAGACGCGGACGGCGGGATCGGCGCCCATCAGCCGGTGAAGAACGTCTTCAGCCGGTCGAGGACGCCTTCGTGTTTGGGCGAGTAATGCTCATCGCCGCAGCAGTCTTCGAGCTCTCGCAACAGGTCTTTCTGCTCGGGCGTGAGATTCCGAGGGATCATGACGTTGACGATCACATGCTGGTCGCCGCGGCCGCTCCTGCGGAGGCGCGGAACCCCTCGTCCGCGCAGGACCTTGACTTCGTTGGGCTGAGTTCCCGGTGCCAACACCACTTCTTCCTCACCGTCGAGGGTGGGCACCGTGACGTTGGCACCCAAGGCGGCTTGGGTCATGGTGACGTCAAGGTTGTATAGGATGTCGTCCCCCTGGCGCACGAACTCAGGGTGCTCCGCCACCGAGACCTGTACGTAGAGGTCGCCCGGCGGACCTCCACGGCTGCCCGCACCGCCTTGCCCGGTCAGTCGGATGCGCTGGCCGTCGGCGATGCCGGCGGGGATCTCGACAGAGACCGTCTTGGTACTCCGGACGCGTCCCCGGCCGCCGCACTTCGGGCAGGGGTGCTCGATAATCCGTCCTTCTCCCCGACAGCGCGGGCAGATGCCGGACTGCACGAATTGACCAAAGGCCGTACGACGCACGCTGCGCACCTGACCGGAGCCTCCGCAATCCGGACACGAAGCGATCGCATCGGCGTCCTCCGCCCCCGACCCGCCGCACTCGGGGCAGGTGTCCAGGAGCTGGAACTCCACGTCGCGAGACACCCCGAAGGCTGCCTCGGTCAGGTCGAGTTCAACGGCCACACCGATGTCGTCTCCCCGGACGGCGGCGCTGCGCCGGGCGCCGCCTCCGCCGAAGACGTCTCCGCCGAAAAAGGACTCGAAGATGTCGGATAAGTCGGTGAAACCCCCGCCGCGGGCTCCGCCGCCGCGTAGGCCCTCGTGCCCGTAGGCGTCGTAGGTGCGACGCGTATCGGCGTCGCCCAACACCTCGTAGGCTTCAGTCGCCTCCTTGAACTTGTTCTCCGCCTCGGGATCGTGGCCGTTGACGTCGGGGTGGAGTGTCCGCGCCAGAGAACGGTAGGCCTTCTTTATCTGCTGGATATCCGCGTTCCGCGGGATGCCCAGGACTTCGTAGTAGTCACGTTTCATTCGTAGCGCCCTTCGAGGAGTTCAGAGAGGAGTTGAGCCGCGCCGCGCACCGTGCTGATGGCGTTCTGGTAATCCATCCTCACAGGCCCGATAAGACTGACAGATCCCACGTTTCGCTGCGGCAGGCCATAGGAGGATGCCACCATGCTGAAGCCACGGAGAGCTTCGTTCGGATGCTCGTCTCCGATACGCACCACTACCCGCCCCGAAGCGAGCACCGAGCGTAAGGAGTGCAGCAGTTGGAAACGTTCTTCAAGCAGGAGGAGCAACTCGCGCAGGTTCTCGAAGTCCTGGGCCGGTTGATCGGAGAGGAGGCGGGATGCTCCCCCAACGTACAGACCCTCGCCGGCCTGCTCGTCCAGAAGGCGCTCGAACGCCGGCGCGAGTGAACCCACGAACTGCCTCTCCTTACTCTTGAGTTCCGGATTATCGAGGGTCCGACGCACCAGCCGGTCGGTGATGATGTGCTGACTCAAGGATTCGTTCAAGTAGGTGCGCGCCCACTCCACCATGCCGGGGTCCACCGCCTCCGGGTAGTCCACGACCCATTTCGCCACACGCCCTGTGGACACTATGAACACCACCATGACCAGGCTTGGCTGCAGGAGCAGGAGCTCTATGTGCCGCACTGTCGCGCCGCTCGTACGCGGGGCCAGGACCACCGCCAACAGATTCGTAGCCTCGGCCATCGCCTCACTGATCTGATGCAGTGCGACGTCCACCTCCTTTTCAAGCAGGCCGAATCCCAGGGGCGCGACCTCGACTTCCCGCCCCCCTACCACGGCCATCAGCCCATCGACAAACGATCGGTAGCCCCGCTGTGTTGGGAGTCTCCCGGCCGACGTGTGGGGGTGTGTGAGGTACCCCTGCTCCTCGAGCACGGCGAAATCGTTGCGTACAGTGGAAGGGGACACACGGACGGTCACTCCCTGGGCCACCTCGCGCGACGACACGGGCTGGCCGGAGCGTATGTACCGCTCGGTCACGAGCTTCAAGATCTCGTTCTGTCTGTATGTGAGGCTCATCCCATATCCTCAGAGCATGGTCCCGACACCGATCCGCGGCTACGGAGGGCGGGCAGCGAACATCGGCGTCCGCGGTGGGCCCACAGCTCTGGTAGGGGACCGCCCGGCGCCGGGAGCACTACTCCGGCGAGCGCAGGATGGCCGCCAGAACGGCGTTGCCAAGATCCAGGCCCCGCGGGCTCAGCCGAATTGTAGCACAGCCCTTCTCCACCAAACCCAGTTCGACACAGTGCCGCAGCTCTTTCTCATCGGCCACGCCGGCCAGGACCTCCTCGGATACCCCCTCAGCCATGCGCAGTCCGAGCATGGCGCGCTCGAAGCGACGCACCGCCGGGCCGAGGAACTCCACTTCGGCAGGCTCGCCTGCCAGATACGCGGCTACCGAGCGCGGCTGCGTCCAACGAGTGTTCCCCACGGTGCTCACCGAAGCCGCGCCCAGCCCGACGTAGTCTTCCCCCCGCCAGTAGCCGAGGTTGTGCCGCGACTCGTGACGGGGCAGGGCGTAGTTGGAGACCTCGTAGCGTCGGTAGCCGGCGGCACACAACCGGTCGGTCACGGTTGCGTAGTGGGCCTCGGCGAACTCTTCGGCCGCCGCGCGCGCGGGCGGCCCCTGCACCGACTCGAGACGTCGCGCGAAGCGGTCGGTGTAGGTGAGGTCGTACACGGAGATGTGCGGCGGTCGCGCCGCGACCGCCGCCTCCAGATCGTACTCGAGCGCCGATAGATCCTGCCCGGGCATGCCGAACACCAGGTCGAGGCTCCAGTCTTCCCATCCGCTGCGGCCGATGGCGGCGAGTGCGCTCGCCGCCGCTCCCGGCGCCGTCCTGCGTCCAAGCGCGGCGAGACCCGAAGGGAGGAAGCTCTGCACACCCACCGATATCCGAGTGACTCGGTGAACCCTGAGGAAACGCAGGGTATCGTCGCCGAGGGCCTCGGGATTCGCTTCCACCGTGAATTCCGAGCCGTCCCCCACGAGCCCGTCCAGGTCGGTAAGTAGGTCGTCGAGCAGGCGCCGGGGCACAGCCGTAGGGGTCCCTCCACCCACGTACACGGTGTCCAACGGGCGCGCGAGTAAGGGCTCCAGCAGCGCAAGCTCCCGCCTGAGAGCGTGGATGTACGAATCGAGCCTGCCGGAACGGAGGTGGGGGCCGATCGTCTCCGAGGCAAAATCACAGTACGCGCAGCGGGTGCGGCAGAAAGGCAGATGCACGTAGAGGTGCGTCACGCGCCGCGGCGTCGCGGCCGACGCAGCCGCGCGCAAACCCGGATGGCCAGCGGTCGCCATGTCATCCGCCAGGGTCGTAGTTCATGAGGTATCGCCTGAGACGATGCCCAGCCCACGCGGCCAGCACGGCCGCCAAGACGAGGGGCGCGGCGCGCTCGTCAAAGAACGAGGCCAGAGTCGCGAGTGAATAGAGCAGGAGACCCCATCCCGCCAGCCAGGCCGCCACACTCCCCGCGTTCTCATTCCCGGCGGTGAGTCTGTAGGCCAGGGAGATCCCGAGCAGTCCTAGCCCGCATGCGAGCCGGACAACATCTTGCGCGAGACCGAAACCATCCCGGGAGACCAGCCCCAAACGTGCCAGAGTCCCGGCCCCGGCCTCGGCTGCCAGGACACCGAACGCCACGAACGCGACACACGCGAGGGTGGTCCAGACGACGGCCGACACCACCTGCTCCGCCCGCTTCATCGTACCTCCAGCCGCAACCGGCTACCGGCCCAGGACCCCCGCCACCAGCAAGACCACACCGAGACCCATGGCTACGTACCCGAGGACCCCACTCCACCTGCCGGCCACACCGGCGCCGGCCTGCTGCTCCGGAGGCAGATAGCGCCGCATCCTGCGCTGCACCACGCCTCCAACGATCAGCACGGCTCCCACGATGAGGTACTCGATAGTCATCAGCGCTTTTCATCGAGATCGAGAACGGCGAGGAAAGCTTCCTGCGGGATCTCAACACTGCCAACAGTCTTCATGCGCTTCTTGCCCGCCTTCTGTTTCTCGAGCAGCTTCCTCTTACGGGTTATGTCCCCCCCATAGCACTTCGCCAACACGTCCTTGCGCATGGCCCGCACCGTCTCCCGGGCGACGATACGGCTCCCCACC
>JBBRDB010000120.1:0-8010 GCA_038204345.1 Thermoleophilia bacterium
TGGATCGCGGAGTCGGCTCCGCGATCCTGAGCGCCTCGTGTACCATAGACATCGCCTCCTGCGGCGTAGAGGCATACCAGATGCCCGGAGTGCCCTCGTCGCGCTGCAGGCGCCAACCGTTCAGCACGATCACGGGCCGGCGCATCTTCGCGGCCAGGCCGATCTCTGAGAGCGTGCCGAACTCGCCGCCCACCGCGATAACGGCGTCTCCGCTGCTCACCACCGCCAGGTTGCGTGCGTGTCCGATGCCGGTGACCACGACCATGTCCAGGTAGCTGTTCGCCTCCGAACGGTCGCTTCCCGGCAGGATGCCCAGGGTGCGGCCGCCGGCCTCCTTCGCGCCGCGCGCGGCCGCGGCCATGACGCCGCCCAGCCCCCCGCACACGAGAATGGCCCCGGCCGCGGCGACGAGGCGACCCACCTCCTCCGCCAACCGGTACTCCTCCGCGGTGGCCTGGCCGGCGCCGATCACACTGATGTAGAACTCGCTCACGGCTCCCAGGATAGCACCGTTCGCAGCAGGGTCAGGGCGAGCTCCTTGTCGAGCGGCTCGTTCCAGTTGCCGCACTTGGGCGATTGCACGCATGACGGGCACCCTGATTCGCAGCCGCAGTCCGCTATCAGCCTCACCGCGTCACGGAACCACTGCTCCACCCGGTGGAATCCCTGTCGGGCGATGCCCACGCCTCCCGGGTGCCCGTCGTACACGAAGATGGTGGGCAGCTCGGTCTGGGCGTGTAGCGGCGTTGACAGGCCGCCGATGTCCCAACGGTCGCACATGGCCAGAAGTGGAAGGAGCGCGATCAGAGCATGTTCGATTGCGTGCAGGGCGCCGGGCACCCGCGGCAGCATCTTCTCCTCGTCGAGTAACTCGAGCGGAAAGGTGAACCAGAGGCCCTCCGTCAAGAAGTGCTGAGTGGGGAGATCGAGTTCCTCCGTGCCCAGGACCTCGTCTCCTCCCAGCCGCTTCTTCTGGAAGCCGATGACGCGCGAGCTCACCGCCAGCGCTCCCAAGTGCAAGTTCAGCGGTCCGAACGGCTCGCGCAGCTCCTGGGAGATGATCTCCGTCGCCGATTCTTTGCGCGGCTGTGTGTAGTAGGCGTCGAAGAAGCGGCGGACGGCCGCGACGCGGCCTTCGACGTCGAGCTCCGTGACCAAGTAGCTCTCGCCCCTGTGGAGGTAGACCGCCCCCGGGTGAAGGAACGAGAAGGCCGTCTCGGCCTCCTGGCTGCCGACGATGCTGCCCGTCTCCCCGTCGACGATGGTGAACTGGTCGGGTGAAGAGGAACGCAGGCTGATCTCGCCCGCAGGATACCCGCTGCCGGTCACGAGCCACGAGTCGAAGCCCCTGCGCAGTCCGCCCTTGGCCGTGGCCCGTTCGGCCGCCTCGACCAGACCTGGCCCGAAGAACTCTGAGTCATCGGCCATCAAGGGCGACTCGTAGGCGGCCGCCACAAGATGCCTGTCGTGGATGTAGGGGTTGGTGAAGTCGATGGTCGCCGCTTCTACCTCCCGCTGCAGCATCTCCTTGGGGTTGCGGATGAAGAACTGCTCCAGCGCGTCATTGCCGGCGATGAACAGGGCGAGACTCTTGCCCTTGCCGCGTCCCGCCCGTCCCCACTGCTGCCAGAGGCTCGCCACCGTACCGGGGTAGCCCACGGTGATGACTGCGTCGAGCGTGCCCACGTCGATACCCAGTTCGAGCGCATTGGTGGAGACCACCGCCAGCAGCTCGCCCTGAAAAAGGCGGCGTTCGATCTCCCTGCGCTCCTGCGTCGTGTAGCCTGCCCGATAGGGGGAGATCCGGTCGGCCAGCCCACCTTTAGACTCCGACAGCCGATCCACCGCGTACTGGTGCACCAACTCGGCGCTGCGTCTGGACTTCGTGAAGCAGATGGTGCGCACGCCGGCGCGCATGAGGGTGGCGAGGATCTCGGCTGCCTCCCTGGAGTTTCCGCGCCTCAGGTTGAGCGCCTCGTCGCTGAGAGGTGGGTTCCAGAGCAGGATCTTGCGCCTGCCTGAGGGGGCGCCGTCATCGGCCACCGGCGTCATGGGCAGGCCGGTGAGACGTTCAGCGTGCTCGACGGCGTTGCCGATGGTGGCGCTCGCCAGGATGAAGCGGGGTTCGGCCCCGTAGAAGGCCGCCGCCCGGCGCAGACGGCGCAGGACGTTGGCGACGTGACTGCCGAAGACCCCGCGATACGTGTGAGCCTCGTCGATCACCACGTGCGTGAGGTTGAACAGAAAGTCGCCCCAGCGTTCGTGGTGGGGGAGTATGGCCATGCTCACCATGTCGGGGTTGGTAAGCAGGAGCCGGCCGCGCGTGCGGGCCAGCCGGCGTGCGTCGGGAGGTGTGTCGCCGTCGTAGACGGCCGGCTCGATGCGCCCGCCCGCCATCGGGCGCAGGCGCCGTATCTGGTCCTGGGCCAGCGCTTTGGTGGGGTAGAGGTAGAGGGCCCGGGCGGCCGGATCGCGGTGCAGGTGGTCGAGGACCGGGAGGTTGAAGCACAGGCTCTTGCCGGACGCGGTGCCCGTGGTGACGATGATGTGCTCACCTCGTTTGGCCACGTCCCAGCACGCCCTCTGGTGCACCCAGAGGCGGCGGATCCCTTGGGCGGCGAGCGCATCGGCAAGGTAGGGGTGGAGTTCGCGCGGCAGATCGGCCGAACGTCCGTCGCGGGCGGGCAGCACGACCTCGTACTCGACTCGCGGGTCGTCTTCGTCATCGAAGATGTCGAACAGTTCTGCTTTCACGCCGCCGAACACCCTATCCAATAGTCGCCACATGTCCCCCGCCTACGCCGCATCAGTGCCCGGTCGAGAGTAGAGCACTGCCCGGCGGGGAGAGGAGACGACTTAGGGCCCAGATTGGTCGAGGACACGACCGTAGTATACTCACGCGGCCATGGCCGCCACTCTCCACTACTTCATCGTCTGCGACTTCGACGGCACCATCACCACCGAGGACACGCTCGATCTTCTGGTGCAACGGTTCGCCCCCGGCGTCTGGGAAGCGATGGAGACAGGGCTCCTTTCGGGGGAGCTCACGCTCACCCAGGCCATGGAAGAGGAGTTTCGGCAGGTGCGCGTCACTGAACGCGAGGTCGTAGAGTACGTTCTCGGCCGCGTCCGGATGCGAGAGGGTTTCGCGGAATTCGTGCAGTGGGCCTCCGCCCACCACCACGAGTTGGTCGTCGTCAGCGCGGGGATCCGCACGCTCATCGACCCGATACTTGCAGCCGCCGGCCTCCCGTATCTGCATACCCATGCCGGTGACGCCCTCTTTACTCTTGAGGGCGAACTACTCTCTTTTCCTCCCTCGCCCGTCGGGTGCACCGACGACTGCGGACACTGTAAACGTGAGACGATCAGGGCTCATGCGCCCTTCCCGGGCCCACTCGTGTACGTGGGAGACGGCTACTCCGATTTCTGTCCCGCCCGAGAGGCGGACATCGTCTTCGCAAGGGATGCTCTCGCGACCCACCTGGAGGGCGAGGGGATCGGCTTCCACCGGTTCGAGGATTTCTACGAAGTGGTCTCGATTCTGGACGGCCTCGGATCGTGATCGGATGGCCCGGGCCGCAGGGGGTCGCGGAGTCGGCCTAGGGGCGCACGTGCACCAAGTCGCGCTCGACCAGGAGTTCCGCTATCTGGATGGTGTTGAGGGCCGCTCCCTTACGCAGGTTGTCAGCGACCACCCACATACTCAGCCCGTGAGGGACGGTAAAGTCCCTGCGGATCCGGCCCACGTAGACGGGGTCCGTGCCTGAGGCGACGATGGGCATAGGGTAGAGGAGCTCGCTGGGATCGTCGTCCACGCGGATGCCGGGCGAGTTCCCGAGCAACTCCCGTGCCCGCTCCGGGGTGATGCTCCGCACGAACTCCACGTTCACGGCCTCCGAGTGGCCGTTCTCCACCGGCACCCTCACGCAGGTGGCTGTGACCGCGATGGAATCGTCGCCCATGATCTTCTTGGTCTCGTCCACCATCTTCTGCTCTTCTTTGGTAGACCCGTCTTCCAAGAACACATCGATCTGGGGCAGGCAGTTGAAGGCGATCTGGTAGGGGTAGACCTCGATCTGCGGCAGGACGCCTTCGAGTAGTTCGTCCGACTGGCGGATCAACTCGCTGATGGCCTCGGTCCCGGTGCCCGACACGGCCTGATACGTCGAGACCACGACCCGTTTGATTCCCGCCTCGTCATGCAGGGGCTTGAGAGCCACCACCATCTGGATGGTCGAGCAGTTCGGGTTGGCGATGATGCCGCGGTGCAGCTCCACCGCGTCTGGGTTGACCTCCGGCACGATCAGGGGGACGTCTGGGTCCATGCGCCAAGCGGACGAGTTGTCGATGACCACGCAGCCCGCGTCACGGGCGATAGGTGCGTAGGTCCTTGATATAGACGCGCCCGCGGAGAACAAGGCGATGTCCACGCCGACGAAACTGTCCTCGGTGAGCTCCTTGCATTCTACGCAGCCCGTGCCGAACTCCAGCTCCACCCCGGCGGAACGCTTCGAGGCCAGAGGCAGCAGCTCGGAGACGGGGAAGTCCCTGCCGGCGAGGATGTCCCGCATCTCCTGGCCAACCGCACCGGTGGCGCCTACCACCGCGATCCTGTACTTCTTCGTCACCGGTCTCCTCCTACTCGGACGGACGGCTCGTGCGACATCAGTCACTTGAGTCCTCGTGTGCGGATTCTACCACCGGGTCTTCCAGACGTCGGCGATGCAGGCTACCTGGGACCCGGGCGAGCAGGACCAGGCGATCGTCGTCGGGGAGACTCGGATCGTGATGGGCCGCCGCCGCCGTGACCACGGCTCTGGCGATGTCGGTAAGGGAGGTCGTCGCTTCATCCTTGATGATGCGGCCTATCCCTTCGACGCCGAAAAGCGTGCCCTCATTGCGGGCCTCCGTCACCCCGTCG
This sequence comes from Thermoleophilia bacterium, assembly GCA_038204345.1. Lineage (GTDB taxonomy): Bacteria > Actinomycetota > Thermoleophilia > RBG-16-64-13 > RBG-16-64-13 > JAHJSA01. The sequence goes on from JBBRDB010000120.1 coordinate 4,925, forward strand.
GTGTAGAGCACCAGGACGTCGTCTTCGTGGAGGGAGAACGATACACTTTCGAATCGGCCGCGTGGGTCTATGCCGAGAGGCAGGTTGGGGGGAGCGACGAGTTCCTCCACCACCCCCGCGCGCAGGCGCAGCGGCGCGGGATGACCGGCGAGTGATACGTGCAAACGGCCGTTCTCGTGGTCGAGGGTGCAGCAGACAACCGAGGCGAAGCGGCGGGCTGACAACATGTCGGCGAGCGTTGCGTTGGCCTCCTGCAGGAAGGAGCCGGGGTCTGCGGCTGCCGCAGCATGGGCGGCCAGGTGGTGGCGGAGTCGCGCGGCGGTGCCCACCGCGTCCAGGCCCTTGCCCGAGTAGTCTCCCGCCACCAGGGCCACCTGGCCGCCCATCAGCTCGAAGACGTCGTAGAAGTCGCCCCCTACGCGCATGAGGGCTTCGGCCGTGGTGGCGAACACCCCGAGTTCCACGCCCCGCACCGACGGCGGTCGCGTAGGCAGCATGGCTTCTCTGATCGCCTCGAGTGCGGCCCGCTCGGAGTCTTTTTCCTGATGGTTCTGGAGGAGGCGGCCGGCCATCCTGCCGGCCGCCTCGAGCAGCTCCGCGTCGGCCTCGAACACGTCGGGGCGATGGTCGGCCAGATGGATGCATCCCATGTGACCCGAAACGCCTATCAACGGGATGATGGCCAGAGACTCGTATCCCTCGGCGATGCATCGTCCCCGGGTGTTGCCGAGTACCTCTCGCGAGAATTCGGACTCTATGGATCCCACGTGACCCCACACGAAAGACCCGCCCTCGGTGTAGAAGGGACGCTCGCTGTTGGCGGAGCCCACCCCGACTCGGCCGCAGAGGCACTCGGAGTCATCGACGAGCGTTTCGTCCCGGAGGAAGTCCTGCGAAGCCCCGCTTGCAGCGACCACGAGCATCCACTCCCGACCTTCCCTACTCGGCTGTCTGAGCCGGACTATCGCCGACTCGCACGCGGTGAGTTCCCGCGCCCAGTCGGCCGCCGACCGAGCCGCCGCCTCGAAGCTCGGGGCCGCGGTCATCCGATCGACCAGCGAGGTGATGTGCTCAAGGTCACGCATAGAGAGGGATTGTAGAAGAAAGGGAGCAATAAATGAACCCGCTGAACGATCATACTCTCGGTGTCTAGGCGTCCCGTACACGGGGTAGACCGCCGGCATGGATTCTTTGAACGATGGGGTGGCCACGGTGTCGTTGTTGGGCAAGGTGGCGGTGATAACGGGAGCGAGCCGGGGGATCGGTGCCGCCGTCTTGCACGCTCTGCTGGCCGCGGGCGTGCAAGCGGCCGGAGTGTCCCGTGACCCCGAGGCTCTGGCCAGGGCCTGTGCTCCCGAGGGTCTGCCCGCCGCCATGGCCGTGCCCGCCGACGTCGGCGACGAGGCCGCCGTGGAGCGCGCATTCGAGGCCGTGACGGCTCGTTACGGTCGCATCGACATCCTCGTCAACTCAGCCGGGGTACTCACTCAGAGTCCGATCGAAGAACTTGCTCTCTCCGAATGGGAGACCACGCTCCGTACGAACCTCACTGGCGTGTTCCTGTGCTCCCGAGAGGCGGTGCGGCGGATGCTGGCCCAAGAGGCGGGGCCGGGTGGGGTGCGGGGCCACATCATACAGATGGTCTCCGGCGCAGGGGTACACGCTTGGGTGGGTGCCGGAGCCTATACGGCCAGCAAGTTCGGCGTCATGGGCTTCTCAGACGTCCTGCGGGAAGAGGTGCGGGGGCGCGGCATCCGGGTCACCGATCTCCTGCCGGGGATGGTCAACACGCCCATGACCGACCTCCCTCAGTTCTCCGAACGGGAGAAGCTCGAGCCCGAGGACGTGGCACACGTGGTACTCGCAACGCTCACCACGTCGCCGCGAGCCCTGGTCAAGCGCATAGACCTTAGGCACCTCAACAGGTGAGACCGGACGACGCCGGACCCGGAGGAGGGACCTCACGGGGTTCAGTGTCCTCAGTCGGACGTATCCGGAACCGGGGGTTCAGTGACCGACGCGCACGTCGTGGCTGCGATCCAGTCTCCGAACTCGTCCATGTCCGGGATCCGGTCGAACACTATCGCTCCATCGACCATGACGCAGGGCACGGGGATCTGTCGGCCGGCTCCCGGCCTCAACTCCTGCAGTCGTTTGACACCCTCCCGGGTGGAGGCGTCGACGACCGCGAAGGAGAAGGCTCCCCAGTAGTCTGCCTGTAGTTCTTCCATCGCGCCTACGGCGAGATTGCAGAGCACTCAGGAGGGTCCTTTGGAGATCAGATCGATGTGCGGTGCGATGCGCGGTGACTTCGGTTGCGGTTCACTCATAACCGTCCTCCATTTCTGCCGGCCTGCCGATCGTGGCCCTTTACCTCGAGAGCGAAGCGCCCTCCTCGTCGACGTGGCTGCCCGGACTGCGTCAGGCGCGGGTCAGCGCCACGCGCAGCCTCCACGTGGCCACCACGAACACCACGGCGGCGAAGCCGGCGAGGACAGCCAGCTGGGGCAGGATGTCGAGCACTCCGCCGCCTCGTATGATGATCTCCTCGTAGGCCTCTATGCCCCAGGCGTGCGGCGTGATGTGGGCCACCTTCCAGATCCCGGGGGAGAACACCTTCATGATGGAGAGGGGCAGCATGCAACCACCGAGGGCGGCTAGCCCCAGCCCGAGCACGACTCCCAACCCTCCCGCCTGTTGGTCGTTCTTGAAGACCGACCCCATGAGCATGCCCGTGCCCGCCGCGCCCAGGGAGAATACGATGAGGATGGACGCTGCCGCGATCGGGTTGCCCCAGTCGACACCGAATACGACAGCCGATCCGAGCATTATGAAAAGGCCTTGCACCATAGCGACGGCGAAGCGCCCCAATGACTCGCCCACGAGGATGGTGCGCACAGGAGTAGGGGTGGAGAGCATGCGTCGGGAAACTCCGAGTTGGCGCGACTGGATGAGGGCGGCCGAGCCTGTCATGGAGGTCAGGAAGATGAAGAGCAGGAGTTCGGAATAGGCCCCCGCTTCGAACCGCCCGAGGGTGGCCAGACCGAAGGGCTCACCGACGGCCTCCTGCTTCACGGTCAGCGAGG
>JBBRDB010000121.1:0-7975 GCA_038204345.1 Thermoleophilia bacterium
GGGAAGTATCTCCAAGCCTTGGAACAGGACGATTTCGAAGTCCTCCCCGGGGACACCTTTGTGAGGGCCTTCCTCCGCTCGTATGCGAACTTCCTGGGTCTGGAGGCCGATGTGCTCGTGGCGGAATACGCGAGCGCCCACAATTCGGTCTCCGTCTCGCAGCGCGGGCATTCCAACGGGCCTGCACGACTCGCCCGACCGCGCACACGCGGCCGGCGTTCGCAGCCCAACTACGTGGTCGTGGCCGTGGTGGCTCTGATCGCACTGACGATCCTTGCCATCGTCTTCAGGGATAGGGGGCAAGAGCCGGCCGTCATCGATCCCGAGAACATCACCACTACGACCACGGCGCCGACGGATAGTTCCAGTGAGAGCGGCGGGACGCAGCCGGTAGGTCAAGAACTCGTGGCAGGTATGGCCGTAGCCGAGGCGGCCCCACAGGAAGCGCCTCCACAGGAACCGGCCTCGCAAGAAGCGGCCCCACAGCGGGCGGCCGAAGACCCCCACCCGGACGCTCTGGATCTGACGCTCGAGATCACCCAGAATCGTTGTTGGATCGTGGTGAGGGAGGAGTCGGCCGCGGGGAAGACCCTCTACTCGGGCACCCTGGAGGAGGGGGAGCGACTCACCTACTCCGTCCCGGGTCGGATCTGGTTGCGCATCGGCGATCCTTCCGCGGTGCGGCTGGTGGCCGACGGGCGGGTGTTCGAGGTGCCCGAGCCGTACGGCGATTTCGTCGTGAGCGACGCGGGTCTGCAACGTGCCGAGTGAGTAGAGGCAGCCGATGAGCGCCGCCCACGGAGTCTACATCCTCACGCTCGGTTGCCCCAAGAACGACGCGGACTCCCAAGCGCTTGCCGCAAAGTTACGCGCATCAGGCGTCGAAGTGCTTCAGCACCCGGAGGGCGCTTCGCATGTTCTGCTGAATACCTGCGGTTTCATCGAGGACGCTCGGGAGGAGTCGATCAACGCGGTCTTGTCCGCCGCGCACGGGTTCGCCCAGGCCGAGATCCTGGTGATGGGGTGTCTGGTAGAGCGCTATCGCGAGGACTTGACGGCGGAGCTACCGGAGGTGGGCGGATGGTACGGCCTGCGGGACGTCCCTCAGCTGCACAAGCGCTTGGTCGAGGAAGTGGCCGGTTCGAACCTTGACGCCGGCGCTCTGGAGCACTCCCCGGTCGTGAGCGCCCCACCGCGTAGCTTCGCCTACATCAAGATCTCCGATGGATGCGATCACCTCTGTAGCTTCTGCGCAATACCGCAGATCAAGGGACCGTACCGCCCCGTGCCGACGGAGGAGATCCTCGAGAACGTCCGGCGGGAGATCGGCGAAGGGGTTCGCGAGCTGGTGCTGGTGGGCCAGGACACCGCCATCTGGGAGTGCGGTGACTTGGAACTCCTCGATCTCGTGGATATCGTGGCCGCGGACGATCGTGTGGCCCGGGTGCGTCTCATGTACTTGCAGCCGGAGCATGTGGGTCCCCGACTCTTGGAGTCCATGGCCGTACACCGCAAGCTTTGCCGCTACCTCGACATCCCCTTCCAGCACGCCGGCCGTTCGGTCTTGAGCCGGATGGGCAGAGCCGGTGACGCAGCTTCGTACCTTGCCCTACTGGAGAGGGCCCGAGATCTCATGCCAGACGTGTCGTTGAGGAGCACCTTCTTAGTGGGCTTCCCTGGAGAAACCGACGACGACGTGGACGAACTCCTCCGCTTCATCGCTGAGGCAGGCTTCGAGCACGCCGGTGTCTTCGCCTACAGTCCGGAGGAGGGCACCCGGGCGGCGCTCCTCGCGCACCGCGTCCCTGAGGCGGTGGTGCGCGAACGCCTGGGAGTTGTGGCCGGCGCGATCTCCGATGCTGCCGAACGCGCGGTAGCCGAGCGCGTCGGTGACCTGGCGGACGTACTGGTGGATCGCTTTGACGACGACGAAGGGCCGGAGGGCACCTATGCCGTAGCCCGCACGCGCGGCCAGGCACCCGAAGTCGACGGGGTCACCTTCCTGGTGGGGAGTCGTCCGCGCGGCGTGAGGGTAGGCGACACGACGCGCGTTCTGCTTACGGAGAGCATAGGCTACGATCTGGTGGCTACACCTATCGACGTCACGGGCGGCGGCTCATGCGACTGAACCTACCCAACTCCATCACCATATTCAGAATCCTGCTCATACCGGTCTTCATGGCGTTCCTACTGGGAGCGCTCCCGTTCGGGGGCGACCGCGCCGGAGCGGAGGACCTGAGCGCCCTGGTCTCCGCGGGGATCTTCATCCTCGCAGCGGCGTCCGATTCTCTGGACGGCTACTTCGCCCGGCGCCGCCGACAGATCACGGTCCTCGGAGCCTTTCTCGATCCGCTCGCGGACAAGCTGCTCGTGTCGGCCGCGTTGTTGGCCCTCATCGAACTCGGAAAGCTGCCGGCGTGGATAGCCATGGTGATCATCGCGCGGGAGTTCGCAGTATCGGGCCTGCGCATGGTGGCCGCCGCCGAGAGCGTCATCATCCCAGCCAGCAAGTGGGGCAAAGCCAAGACTGTGAGCCAGATGGCGGCCATACTGGCCATCATCCTGGAGCCCTCCTACACCATCGGTGGCCGGTCGATCTCCTGGTATCTGGTGGGCCTGGCGGTCGGGCTCACCATCTGGAGCGGGGCGGACTACTTCTTGAAGGCCCGAGAGCGCCTGCATTTGCCCGAGCCACAGCCCGTGGGGTCGACGAACGACGGTCGCGCGCCCGACAATGGAACCTGAACGCCGTCGACTCTTCGTAGGCGTTCCCCTGGCCGAGGAGCTTCTTGGATTCGTGGATGAGGCGCAGGCGGCGCTGCCCGCCCGCAGCGACATACGCCTCACCCGCCGGGACCAACTGCACGTGACTCTCTGCTTCCTGGGCGAACGCGACGGCGAGGCGACTGAGCGAGCAACCCGAGTTCTGTCCGAAGTACCGTGTACCATGGGTGGAGTCGTGTCGCTCGGCGGATTCCTTTGTTTACCCTCGGCGGCGCGGGCCAGGGTCGTGGCTCTTGCCATCCAGGACGATGAGGGCATACTTGCAGCACTGTTCGAGCGGGTGGCGTCTGGGCTGGAGAGCGAAGTCCTGTTCCAGCGGGAGGCTCGGCCGTTCCGGCCACACCTCACGATCGCGCGTCTGCGGCGGTCGGGCAAGCTGGGACTAAGTGCCGATATGCCCGGGGCCGGCTTCGAGATACGGTCTGTGTGTCTGTACGAGAGCGTTATGAGCCGCGAAGGCGCCCGATACGAGGTGCTCCAGGCGGTGGAGTTCGATAATCAGTAGAGTCCGACGTGTAGGAGGAGACGTGGAGAAGGAGAAAGCCCTCGAGATGGCGGTGGGGCAGATCGAACGGCAGTACGGCAAGGGCGCGATCATGCGCATGGGTGATGGGGCGATCATGAGCGTCCCCGCGATCTCCACCGGCTCGCTGGGTCTCGACCTGGCTCTCGGCGTGGGTGGCGTCCCGCGAGGTCGGGTCATCGAGATCTTCGGTCCGGAATCGAGCGGTAAGACCACTCTCGCCTTCCACATCATCGCGCAGGCTCAGAAGGCGGGGGGCAAGGCCGCCTTCATCGATGCCGAGCACGCGATGGACCCCATGTACGCCCGCAGGATCGGCGTCCAGGTGGACGACCTGCTACTGGCCCAGCCCGATCACGGCGAACAGGCACTGGAGATAGCCGAGTTGCTCATCAGGAGCGGAGCGCTCGACGTACTGGTGGTCGATTCAGTGGCTGCCTTGACCCCTCGAGCGGAGATCGAGGGTGAGATGGGCGACTCTCACGTCGGGCTGCAGGCGCGGCTGATGAGTCAGGCGCTCAGGAAACTCGCGGGCACCATCAACAAGACCCAGACCTCGGCCATATTCATCAACCAACTCAGGGAGAAGATCGGGGTGATGTTCGGCAACCCGGAAGTCACCCCAGGTGGGCGGGCACTCAAGTTCTACTCGTCGGTGCGACTCGACATCCGGCGCATCGAGACGTTGAAAGACGGCGACCAGGCCGTGGGAAACCGGGTGCGGGTGCGGGTGGTCAAGAACAAGGTCGCGCCGCCCTTCCGCCAGGCGGAGTTCGACGTCATGTATGGCACGGGCGTCTCTGTCGAGGGCGAGATACTCGACCTGGCAGCCGAGCACAAGGTCGTCCAGAAGAGCGGCGCCTGGTACAGCTACGGCGATCTCCGCCTGGGCCAGGGCCGGGAGAACGTGAAGAACTTCCTGCGGGAGGACCCTGAGCTCCTGGCTAAGCTGCGCAGCGAGATCTTGGCGGTGATCAAGCCGTCGTTCGCATACGGCGATACGCCGGCCGCAACCGAGGAGGGGGAGGTCGCTGCCGCCGCAGAGTAAGGAGCCTGACGAGAGGCGCTCCTTGACGGGAGATCTGGGGCATTCCCCGGAGGCATCCCGCAGCACGGAAGAAAGCTCCGTGGGGGACTTTTCAGAGGTGCGGCGGGTCGCTCCCGATCCGCGGGAGCCGACTCGAGTGCGGGTCGAGCTTGACGGGGGTCCCCGCCTGGTGATCGACGTCTCGCTGGCGTCCGAGCTGGGGCTCTCGAAGGGTATGCGTCTCGAAGGAGATTCGCTCCGCCGTCTTCTGGAGGAAGGCGAGCGGGGGGCGGCGCGGGCTCGGGCCCTCCGCTATCTCGAGACCCGCGAGCGCTCCTGCGCGGAGGTGGAGCGGCGCTTGGCCCGCTACGGCTACGGTCCGGCACTGATCGGCGACGTCATGGCATGGCTCATCGACCTGGGGTATGTCAACGATCGTCGTTTCGCCCAATGGTTCGCGCGTGCACGCTCCCACAACTCGTGGGGGCCACGCCGGATCACCCACGACCTGCTACAGAAAGGCGTCGACAGGAGCATCATAGCCGAGGTCGTGGGTGCGATGCGGCCGCAAGGAGACGCGGCGGCTGAGGTCGTGGCTGAGTTGGCCGCGATGCTCGAACGACGATTCGCCCGCGAACTGGCCGCCGACCCAGCAAAGGCCGAGCGACGCATCGCGGCCTTCTTAGAGCGCAGAGGTCACGGCTGGGAGGTCATACGTTCGGTTCTGCGGCAGCTGAACACGCAGGACGAAGGGCGGCCACCGAACGGGCCCGAAGATGCAGCTGTTTCTTGACACTTTCCGCACAGAACGGATACACTGACTGTGCTTGTGATGATCGGTTTGGCGACGGGGAACGCAGTCCACTCGTAGCGATAGATTTTCCTGGTAAACAGCGGTCGTGTGACAGAGGTCGAAGGCTACAACTACAAGGTTATGACCAATCACAGATCCGGACGATCCGGCGAGGTGCCGGACCAACCGTGAATCGCTGACAGCCTCAGGAGTCGAGAGGGGCGCAGAACCAGCCGCACAACCGGGCTAGTGCTCGGTTTTTTCATGTCGTCGCCCGGTCTTCACATCGGATGAGAGCGTCACCAGCCGCACTACGAATGGACTGGAGAGTCGATGGAAGTACTATGGGTCGTGTTGGCCCTGGCCCTGGGAGCTATCGGGATCGCGGGCGGCTATCTGCTTCGCAAGTACGTCGGGGAGGCAAAGATCACCTCCGCGGAGCAAGAAGCCTCGAAGATCCTGGAGAGCGCCGAGCGCCAGACGGAGACCACGAAGAAGGAAGCACTCGTCGAGGTCAAGGACGAGCTGCATCGGTTGCGCACCGACGCCGAGAACGAGTTGCGCGACCGTCGGAACGAACTCACTCAACTCGAAAAGAGGGTGCTCCAACGCGAAGAAAGCCTCGATGACAAGTTTAAGGATGTAAGCCGGCGAGAGCAGTCGGTAGCCGATCGGGAGACCCACTACGGGCAGCGCCTGGAGGAGATCGAGGCCCTAAAGGCCGAACAGGAGAAGGTGCTGGAGTCCGTGTCCGGACTCACCCAGTCCGACGCCCGTGATCTCATTCTGAAACGCACCGAAGAAGACGTGCGCCACGACATGGCGAAGATGGTGCGGAGCATCGAGGAGGAAGCCCGCAGGGAAGGCGATCGTAGGGCCAGGAACATCCTTTCGCTCTGCATCCAGCGCACAGCTTCGAGTCACGTGGCCGAGACCACGGTATCCGTGGTCTCGCTCGCCTCTGACGACATGAAGGGCCGTATCATCGGGCGCGAAGGCCGCAACATCCGCACCTTGGAGAACCTCACCGGCATCGACTTCATCATCGACGACACGCCGGAAGCGGTGGTGCTGTCCGGGTTCGACACGGTAAGGCGGGAGATCGCCCGCATCACCCTGACGAAACTCATCGTCGACGGCCGCATCCACCCCGCCAAGATCGAGGAGATGTACGGTAAGGCGAAAGAGGAGGTGGAGAATGAGATCCGGGAGGCCGGAGAACAGGCCACCTTCGAAGCCGATATCCACGGGCTGGCGCCGGAACTCGTGAAGCTCCTGGGAAGGCTCAAGTACCGCACGAGCTATGGCCAGAACGTGCTCGTGCACTCGCTGGAGGTGGCCTACCTCGCCGGCTTGATGGCGGCGGAACTGGGCGCGAACGCGAAGCTCGCCAAGAGGGCCGGGCTTCTGCACGACCTCGGTAAGGCGGTCGACCACGAGGTGGAGGGTTCGCACGCGGTCATCGGGGCCAATCTGGCCCGCCGCTACGGTGAGTCTGAAGCTGTGGTCCACGTCATCGAGGCGCACCACAACGACGTAGAGCCGCAGACGGTGGAGTCCGTGCTGGTGGCCGCCGCCGACGCCGTCTCGGGTGCTCGTCCCGGGGCCCGGCGAGAGAGTCTCGAGACTTACGTGAAGCGTCTGGAGTCGCTCGAGCGCATAGCCGAAGCCAAGAAGGGTGTGGAGAAGTGTTATGCCATCCAGGCGGGGCGTGAGATAAGGGTCATGGTGAAGCCGGACGAGGTCGACGACGACATGGCGGCTCTCCTGTCCCGGGAGATCGCCAAGGAGATCGAGCAGGCACTGGACTATCCCGGCCAGATCCGGGTCACGGTCATCCGCGAGAGTCGAGCCGTCGAGTACGCCAAATAGGGTGAGCCGGGTGGCGGCGGCAGCGGGGCGGGCCGCGGCCGCCCCCGACCCCCACTTCGGCCGACCATCGAGCATGGACGCATCACCGCAGAACACCTACTACCTGCGCACCTTCGGCTGCCAGATGAACGAGCACGACTCCGAACGCATCGCCGGGGTGCTCGAAGGAATGGGCTACCTCCCGGTCTCCGAGCCGGAGGAGGGGCGGCTCCTCATCTATAACACCTGCTCCATCCGCGAGAAGGCCGACACGCGACTGCTTGGTCACCTGGGCGCGGCTCGGCGACTGAAGGGCCAAGAACCCAACAGAGTCGTTATAGTGGCCGGTTGCCTGGCCCAGAGCCGCCGCGACACGTTCTTCGCGGAGCATCCTTACGTGGATATCCTCGTGGGGCCCCAAAGCCTCCACCTGCTCCCCGCACTGGTCGAGGAGCGGCAGGCCGGGGGGCCCCGTGCAGGCGCCTACGAAGAGAGCACCACGCACTGGAGTGCCGAACTCCCGCGGGCCCGCCGGCGCGGACCCGTCGCCTGGCTCCAGATCATGGCCGGGTGCAGCAACTTCTGCTCGTACTGCATCGTGCCCTACGTCAGGGGCCCCGAAGCCAGCCGCTCCCCCGACGACATCGTCGCGGAAGCCCGCGTGTTGGTGGGGGAGGGCGTGAAAGAAATCACGCTCCTCGGCCAGAATGTCAACGCCTACGGTCTGGAACCGGGTTTCGGCGAGGATCAGGATTTCCCGGGGTTGCTCGGCTCTCTATCTGACATCGAGGGTTTGGAGAGACTCCGGTTCATGACCTCGCATCCCAAAGACGTCTCGCCCGGGCTGATCGAAGCGATGGCCACCCTCGAGCCCGTGTGCGAGCACCTGCATCTGCCGGCGCAGTCCGGGAGCGATCACGTTCTTGCGGCTATGAGGCGCGGCTACGACCTCGAGGCCTACCTGGACGTGGTAGCGCGCCTGCGGGCGGCCATCCCC
>JBBRDB010000122.1:0-7902 GCA_038204345.1 Thermoleophilia bacterium
TGGAATTGAAGAAGAGCAAGTGGTTACTCCTCCTAGTGTTTCCAGCGGCGATGGTGGTGCTCTTTGCGACGCTGGTCGCCGGAGCCGACGCTACCGGCGGTTATGCGTCTAAGACGGGCCAGTCCTGCGGGACGTGCCACATCGATCCAAATGGCGGTGGCGCCCTGACCGCCACAGGCCAAGCATGTAGGGACGGCGGGTACGTCTGGCCGATCGCCCCCACTACCACCGCGGCGCCCACGACTACGACAACGGCGGCTCCCACCACCACGACAACGGCAGCGCCGATGACTACCACCGCCACTCCGGTCGTCAGCGTCAGCGAGCCGGACGGCGACGACGCGATCAGCACCGTCGCCGCTCCGGATGACGTGATCAGCACGGCCGCCGAGCCCGACGACTCTTACGCGACAAATGCGGTCGCCGCTCCGGCTGAAACTGATGCAAAAGCGGACGTCTCCGAGAAGGGGGGCGGTTACCACCACGACCGCGAGTATCGTGGACACAGGGGAGGCAAGAAGAGTGGGTCTACGCTGAGAGCTGGGACTAGATCGTTCGAGCATAGAATGAGCAAGTTCCTCCGTGATGAGAGGCGCTTCCGCGACAGCGACTGATCGCCCGCGTCTTCGGAGTTCTGACAGAAGGCCGCCCCGGGTCCGGGGCGGCCTTCTTCTTCTTCTTTCTGGTCGCCGCAAGAGACGCGGCCACGAGCGAAGGAGCGCCAGCGCGACGGGTTGTGCCCTCCCCCAAGGTCGAGCTACCTCACAGGTAGGACCCGGTGCTTCGACGCCGAACTGTAGAGTATTCAGGAGGCGGGAGGAAGATGGTTGAATCCGAGGGCGGGCGACTCAGTCGCCCGGACGACGACGATGAGTTTGAGGAGGCCTTCGGAGTCTTGACGGCGTCCGCGGCGACGACCGTCCGAGAGTTCGAGGTCGGTCCGGCGACCCGCGTTCCCGGAACGCAGGCATCTGCCGCTGTCGTCGCGCGGTCCGAGGAGGCCGTCGGGCCGTCGACGCCCCAACCGTCGCCGAGTGAACCAGCGCCGGCCGTCGCAGAATCGCCACCGACGGACCCGCCATCGCGGGAACCGCTACCGCAGGAACCGCCACCGCCGGAGCCTCCAGCGCAGGAACCGCCAGCGACAGAACCGCCAGCGCCTGTTTTGCCGAGCGATTCAGAGCAAGCAGCCGGGTTGGAGGCCCCCTCTGAATTCCCGGCGGAGGGCCGGCCGGAGTCGGAACACGACGCCCCGGACGGAGAGCAGCCCTCTCAAGGCGCAGACGGCACCGAGGGCATGAACAGCGTGTTCGGGGCGGTACGTCCTGTCGGCACACGCGCATCGACGCGGCCGATGGAAGAAGGGCTGCGTTACTTGTTCGCTCCTCTGGACGCACCAACGGTTCCCGTCGCGGGGCACGAGTCTACGAGCGAATCTGGACATTCCTCATACTTTCAGGAGTTCGTCCGGACTGCGGCGCTCCGGCGTCAGATCATGTCAAGCGGGGATCGGCGTCTCGATGACCTGCTGGGAGGGGGACTCCATCCCGGGCTCTACCTCCTGAGCGGAAGCGGGGCCAGGACGCAGCGGGCCTTTCTGGATAATCTCATGTGGGGGGCGGTGGAGCAGAAACACCCTGTCCGATATTGCGCTTTCGACACTGGGGTGCAGGCGGTGTGGGAACGGATGATCGTTGCGCTCGGATCGCTTATCGGTGAGCTCGTGCTTCCTGAGGACCTGCGGGTGTCCACAGGGGACGACGATGTGTCAGATCGCGTGAGAGCGATAGACGCCATGCTCGTGCGTAACGTCCTACCCTACGTCCAACTGAGGGACTCCGTCGGGAGCGATGAGAAGGTGAGCCCCAGCCGATTCCTCGCCGCGCTGGATGGATGGCTCATTCGCGAGGGTGCGCCGCGCCTGCTGATCATCGACTCATTCTGCGGGCTCGATGGTCTCGTAGCAGGCGAAGAAGAACCGCGAGACAGAGCCGAGTTAGCGGGTGAGCTTGATCGCCTGCTGAAAGAACGTTCGTCGGTGGCGATGGCGGCGACCACGGCTGAACCCGAGGCCGGATTATCCGGCGTGGGGCGAGGCCGTCTTCTGCTCGGAGAACTCGATCGTGGGAGCGATGAAACCACAGAGTGGGTCGCTGTCACGGTTCACAACGCGCGCGGTGTGAGATCTGAAGTCTTCGCCGTCGACAAGATCACCGGTCTCTTCGGATAGGCCTCGTCGGTGCACGGAGCCTGTCCCATGACGGTGGGCCCGTGCGAGATCAGAGATCATCCTACGCCGAAGCGTCGATCGGGGCCGGAGCAGACGACATGAACGAATCCGATGCCGCCCGGGGGTTCTGGGCCGAATTGTTGGTGGGCGTATCGGAGTGTGACGCCGCTCGCATCATCGAAGGGCTGGAGTGCCTACGCGCTGCTCTGATTCCTCCGGGAGCGTCGTCTCGTCGGGCAGTGCGAGGATCAGAGGTCGGCTCCGTAACCGTCTCCAACAGAAGGGCAAGGACTTCGACAGCATGACAGCGACCTCCAGTAAGAGGTCCGATCCGCATCAGCCCCCCGCTGATACGGAGGCGACTACGCCTCCCAATCCTTGGCTCGTGCTTCTGAGTGTGGGACTCGGCTTATTCATGGTCGTCGTGGACATGTCGATCCTGAACATCGCCTTACCGCAGATCGCGGGGAGCCTTCACGCAACCATGGGTAGCATCCAGTGGACGCTCATCGCGTACACGCTCCTCATGACCGCGCTCGTGCCTCTATTCGGACGGGTGAGCGATGTCATGGGCCGCAAGCGCCTCTTCGTCGTCGGGATGGCCGTCTTCGCTCTGGGAAGCCTGCTTGCAGCGCTCTCGCCCTCCATCCACTGGTTGATCGGGGCTCGACTGGTGCAGGCGGTCGGCGGCGCTCTCATTACTACGAACACACTCGCGATCATCACCGACACCTTTCCTGCGGGGAAGCGGGGCGTAGCGATGGGAGCTCAGTCGATCCTGGTGAGCGGGGGGGCGGCGATCGGACCGACTCTGGGCGGCTTCTTGGTGACCCATTTCGGCTGGGAGGCCATCTTCTACGTGAACCTGCCTGTGGGACTGATCGCGGTCACACTCGCCCTCAAGGTCTTGCCTCCCTTGCGCAACCACCGCGCCCTAGAGCCCCTCGACTGGCCGGGCGCAGGACTGCTGATGACGGCCCTCGCCTCGATCCTGCTCGCCATCACGCAGGGCGCCTCGTGGGGCTGGACGTCGAATGCCATACTCGGGCTGGCCGTGTTGGGCGCGGCCGGGTCCTCCGTCTTCGTCTGGTGGGAACTGCGCGCACGGTATCCGCTCGTGGACCTCACACTCTTCAGAAACAGGGCCTTCAGTGCGGGTCAGCTGGCCGGATTGTTCGGGACGGTCGCCTTCGCCTCGATGATGTTCCTGCTCCCGTTCTACTGGCAGGGACTGCGCGGCTTGAGTGCTCAAGAAGCGGGGATCATGATGCTCCCGCTCCCGCTGGTGCTCATGGTCGTTGCACCGATATCGGGGAGGCTCTCCGACGGCTACGGCGCCAGGGCCCTCGCCTCGACTGGACTGACCATCGTCGCCTTCGCCCTTCTCCTCATCTCGCGGATCGACGCTGGGACGCCGGTATGGAGCGTGCTTGTCCGCGTAGCGGTCATGGGCTTGGGGTTGGGTATGTTCATGGCCCCCAACAACAACGCCGTGATGTCCAGTGTGGGGGCCCACCGCCGCGGCATCGCCTCCGGTCTCCTGGCGACCTTCCGCTTCACCGGTCAGAGTGTGGGCATCGCCTTCGTGGGGGCTGTGGTGGGTTCTCTGATGCGTGCCGGGACCGGGGTAGTGGGGGATGCTCTCCCGTCGCCGGATAGGTTCCAGGCGGTGGCCGGGGATCCGATCGCCTTTGCCGCGCTGAGCGATAGCTTCGTGCATGCTATGCACGTCGCAAGCCTTGCTGCCATCCCTTTCGCCCTGCTGGGGGTCTTCTTCTCCCTCTGGAGGCCGGGCTCGACTGGGAGCGGGGGGGTCGCCATCCCCACACCGGGGGAGGGCAGGACGCCGAGGGCACATGAACCTGGCCGGGTGCCCCCTACCGCATCCGCCTGAACACCGCGTCGGTGAGAGACGCGAAGGGTCTGGCCGCGAGCGGACCCAGCGGACCCATCACCCCCAAGATCCCTCGCTTCGACCGCAGCGTGAACTCGATCTGGCCTTTCAGGATGGCCAGGCGCAGCTTTCGCTCCGAGAAATCGCCCTCGTAAGTGAGCACGTGGTCTACGAAGCCCGATCGGGGAGCGACCCACTCGCGGGTCACTTGTCCGCGCACCCGCTCCCACAGGGCGGTGTACGGCAGCGGATAGGGCATGGTGAAGCTCAGGTAGGTGAGGGGCAGTGAGGTCGCGAAGCGAATGGTGCGCAGTATCGTTTCGTCGGTCTCGCCCGGATAGCCCAGGATGAAGAACCCTCCGGCTGCGATGCCCGCGGCTCTCGCGGCTTGGACGGCCCTTCGCGCCTTCTCGACGGTAATGCGCTTGCCCATCAATCGCAGCACCCCGTCGTCGCCGGACTCGATGCCGAAGAAGATGCGGTCGCAGCCGGCGGCGCGCATCGCGGTCGCCAACTCGACGTCGACCGAGTCGACCCGTCCCAGACACTCCCACGAGAAGCGCAGATCTCTGCGGCCGATCTCGGCGCAGACTTCGAGGAGACGGGCTTTGTTCAAGGTGAAGACGTCGTCGGCCACGTGCACCCGACTGTATCCCAGGGCGAGCACCTGTTCGATCTCATCCACCACGCCGGCCGCTGCCCGTTCCCGGTACGACACTCCAAAAACAGCGTTGCTGCAGAACTCGCAGTGGAACGGACAGCCACGGGTGGTCAATACCGAAGTCGTAGGTGTGCCGCCCCGGGCCAACCAGTGCGCGATGTAGCTGCGGTTGGGCAACAAGTCGCGGGCCGGGAGGACGATCTCGTCAAGCTTCTCCCGCAAGGGACGCTTGGGGCCGTGCACGATCGAGCCCTCCGAGCCCGGCCCTCCTTCGCGAAACACCACTCCCGGAATGTCGCTAAAGCCCTGTTCCTGCGCGAGGATCTCCACGATGGTCTGCTCACCCTCGCCGCGCACCACCAGGTCGAAGTCGTCGACGAAGCTCTCGGGGTCGCACGACGGCAGTGGGCCGCCGACGATGGTCAAAGCTCCTCGGAGGCGGGCCAAGCGGCCGAACTCCAGGCCGGCGGGTCGCATTGTCAGCATGCTGTACACGCCGACCACGTCCTCGTTACCGTCCGCGACGCGGCCATAGGCAGTGGCGGGTTCCAGGAACGTGCAGTCGAGCACCTCGACCTCGTGCCCCGCGGCGCGCAAGGCGGCGGCCAGATACGCGACGCCCAGGGGAGGGAAACGGAAGATCGAGCGGTCGCGCCGCGGTTTGAAATAGGGGTAGATTAGCAGGACGCGCCTGTTCCGCCGCGAGTCGCCGCGCGTTCCGGCGGGCATCAGGCGGCCGTCTCCACTCCGCCGAGCCCGTAGGACACGCGGTAGGCGGATGTGCGCACTCCGGCGGGCAACACGATGGCGATCCCGGCCCACGCCAGCCGCGCATCGGCCACTTCGCGGCCGGCAAACATGCGGGCGGGTCTCGGGCCTACGACAGGCGCGGGTCCCCAGCTCACCGCGAACCATGCTCCCGTCCGAGCGTCGCCCATGGCGGCCCAATCGCCCTCCACCTCGCGCCAGGAACCGATGGCGTCATCGTGGAACATGCCCGACCGGTCCCGGTATTGGGTGAAGGTGTGGCTGCCCGACTCGTTCATCAGCGAGACCTCACCAGACCTGCCGAGCACGCCGGCTGGGGTCTCCACTTCGATGCCAAGTCCTCCTCCGTCGGGCTGCACTCGGTAGATCACATCGATTACTACAGGGAAGGGCGCCACGCCGAACCAGCTCGTGACACCCAGAAAGCGCCGAGTCAGCGCTCCCAGGTTGTCGAGCGGCCGGCGCATGGACGGCCGACGGCGGTGAAGCGCCGAGAACCATTCCCGCGCCCGGTCGAGCGGCGTCCCGAAAACCCGTCCGCCGAACAGGCCCACGCGATCGGTCAGATCCAGGTGGTAGGTATAGCGGTAGGCGTGCGGTCCGCAGGCACGTACGCGCACCGATCCGGGGTAGCGGCAGCGCGACCCGGAGCGTACCACCGGTACGCCCATGCCCACCCCTTCCTCGGTCAGGTCTACCTCGGTCGTTCGCCCGGCCGCGTCTTTCGTCACCAGCAACAGCCGCGGCCCTCGAGCCAAAACAGCACTCGGATACTCGGGCCTCGAGTCTGCTCCGGCGGCGGCCGGCGGGGGAGACGATGATTCCGAGCCGATCTTCAAGACCAACTTCGTGGCAGGCGACGTGTGCAGTGCCACGTGTTCTCCTTCAAGGATGTCGATGGGGGTAAAGGACGCGAGGTCCTGTGGCGCGCCAAGTATCTCACGCAGACCTGCTTTGGCGGGGAACGGGTGCGAAGGGGCCCCAGGTTCGTGCCGCGAGGTTAGCGCCTGCCCGGCTCGTGGTACCGTCTCGATGATCGCCCGGGTCAGACAACGAGAGAGGAAGGATGCACATGGCTGAAAGGACCTTCACGAGCGACCAACTCGCCGAGTACGACGGCCGAGACGGGGGCGAGACCTTCATCGCCTTCGAAGGCGAAGTTTACGATGTGACCGACAGTCCCATGTGGATCGACGGTGATCACGAGAGCGAGCACGTGGCGGGAGCCGACCTGACCGAGGCGATGGCTGACGCGCCTCATGGGGGGGAATCGCTACAGGGGTTCCCGGTTGTCGGCGTCCTGATCGACTAGTCCCTGCCACAAGCAGATCGCCGCGCGTGCCGCGGGTGGAGGCTCTACAGTCTTTGGGGGAATAGAATGACCAACGGCGAATCAAGGTACCTTCGAACACAGACCTCATACCGCCTCGGGGTCCCGCTGATCTACCTCAGCGGCGAACTCGACCTACATTCGGCCGGCGACCTCCGGGAGCTTCTTCGGCAGGAGCCTGATGCAGGCGTCGACGGCCTCCTCCTCGAATGCAGCGAACTCGCCTACATCGACAGCGGCGGTCTCTCTGTCTTGTTCGAGGCGGCCCAGTCGTTCAAGGGAGGGGGCTGGTTGGGGATGGTCGGGATGAAGAGGAACGTCCACAAGTTGGTGGAGATGACCGGACTTCTCGACCGTCCGGGAGTCCGAGTCTACACGGACATCGCGGCGGTGAAGGCCGCCCTCACCTGATCGCCCTCGGTCCCTCGGACGCCGGACTACTGACCCAAATAGGCCTTACGTATGTGCTCGCTTTCGGCCAGATCGCAGCAGGGTCCTTCGAGGACGTTGCGCCCGTTCTCGAGCACGTAGGCCCGGTCGGCTATCGCGAGCGTCTGGCGGACGTTCTGCTCGACGAGGAGGATGGTCATGCCTTCTTCGTGCAGGGACTCCAGGATGTGGAAGATCTCGCGGACGATAAGCGGCGCCAGGCCGTTGGACGGCTCGTCGATCATGCACATCCTGGGAAGGCTCATCAGGCCGCGGCCCATGGCCAGCATCTGCCGCTCGCCGCCGCTCACGCTCCTCGCGAGTTAGCCGCCCCGTTCCTCCAACCGTGGGAAGAGCTCGAACACCCGCTTCATGGTCTTCTGCCGGTTCTTCCAGGCCCGCATGGACCAACCCCAGGTCGACGATCGCGTTCGGGGAGGACCCATCGATCCTGTGCCCTACGAAGGTGACGCTGCCGGAACCGGGTTTCATCACGCCCGACACCGCGGTTAGGAGGGTCGTCTTTCCGGCTCCGTTGGCTCCCACCAGGGCCACGAACTCGCCGCGCTCGCGGCGAACGTCAGCACCTT
>JBBRDB010000123.1:0-7805 GCA_038204345.1 Thermoleophilia bacterium
ACGGCCTTCTTGGGCACCGCCTGCGGGAAGGCGATGAAGGCCGCCCGCCGGGACACCATGTCGGCGTTGTACTCGTCGGGCACGGCGACGTTGCAGGCCATCTCGCACTGGCGGCAGCCGGTGCACGCGGCCTCGTCGACGAACTTGGGTTTCTGACGGATCGTCGCGTTGTAGGCACCGTCGCCGTTCGGGCGGATGCCCTGTACCTCCGCGTAGGTGAGGACGTCGATGTTGGGGTGGTGGATGGTCGCGGCCATCTTGGGGGTGGAGATGCAGCTGGCACAGTCGAGGGTGGGGAAGACCTTGCTGAGGAGGATCATCTTGCCGCCCACACTGGGCTCTTTCTCGACGACGAGCACCTTGTAGCCCATGTCGCCGAGCTTCAGGGCCGACTCCATCCCGCCGATGCCGCTGCCAACCACGAGAGCGTCGTACTTCATGCGATCGCCTTCCGGGAGGGTCCCAACACGGTGAGGGACGTCGAGTACTCGTGCATATAATTGGTGAAGGGCTCAGCGCACACCGAGCAGATGGCGGCCATGCGCACGCGCTGTGGCTCGTAGCCCTTGTCCTGCAGCAACCCTTGGGCGTCGGCCATGATGCCGGCCGTGCGCTCCGCGCAATCGGGAAGATAGGCGCACTCCTCACCGTCGGCGGCGATGAACACGCCATCGAAACCCTGCTGCACCGCATAGAGGATCCAACTCGGCTTGATGCCGCTGGTGCAGGGCAGGCTGATGACCGTCACCTTGGGCGAGTAGTGCATGTGCGAGCTGCCGGCGAGGTCGATACCGGGATCGGAGATATTGTTGGTACTGAAGACCAGGATGCGGGGCACGAAGTCCACCGCATCCTGTACCTGCGTCCCGCCCACGCTACTTCAGCTTCTTCACGTAGAGCTTCATGAAGCCGGGCTCTTCTACGATGCCCATGAACTCGTGCCCTATCTTCTTGCACCAGGCGGGTATGTCTTTCTGTGTGCCGGTGTCGGTGGCGAGGACCTCCATCACCCCGCCAACAGACACACCAGGGATGCCCTTCTTCGCGGCCAGGATGGGCCCTGGGCAGGACGTGCCGCGCGCGTCCACGACCTTCTCCACCTGCACGGAACTGAGATCTGCTGACATCTACCTCACTCCTTCTCGCTTGTGCTTGTGTTCTCATTCTCAAGGTCCAGCGTACTGCTGGGCCTGTCGGTCCCCATCTGCGAACTCTGGATCGTGCTGAACCTCCCGCCCTTTGGGAGGAAAAACTGGGCTATTCGCTCGGCATAGGTAGCGGCATGTGTTGGATCGCGTCCAGGATTTCTGCCGCCAGCAGGGACTTGCCCTGGGCTTGGTGCTCTTCGACGAGCGCCTGGCGTATCAAGGTGCAGCCTTGGATGAACTTGAAGTTGCTGATGGAGTAGTAGACGGTCTGCCCTTCCTTGCGGGAGTGCACGAGCTGACGTTCTCTGAGGAGGCGCAAATGTTGCGAGACGTTGTGCACCGAGATGCCGATCTCGGCGGCGATGTCGCTCACACACTTCGGGCCCTGACTGAGTGCGTAGAGGATTGCGAGCCGGTGCTCGCTTGCCAGCGCTTTGCACAGTTCCGCGTGCGCACGGAAGAGAGGTTGGAGGTCGGCGGTCGCGGGAGTCCTGTGTTCCTCTATTTGCATGTTTGCATATATACGGTATTAAGCAGGCAA
Organism: Thermoleophilia bacterium; assembly: GCA_038204345.1. Taxonomy (GTDB): domain Bacteria; phylum Actinomycetota; class Thermoleophilia; order RBG-16-64-13; family RBG-16-64-13; genus JAHJSA01. Next base: position 1,690 of record JBBRDB010000123.1, read on the forward strand.
TGTCAAGGCCCCCAGCCCAAACCGCTTCGATGCCGATGGCAGGTCATCACCCGTCTCGATGAAGCCACATGAAGCGTACACATTGGTACGGCCCGATGACGAAGACCCCCAGCAACAAGCAACCTGGCATGTACAAGACGATACCGACGAGAAGCGGCCACTTGAGATAACAGAGCGGCTGGGGGCACCCAAACCGGAAGACGATCCGTGATGGCGTCCGCAGGTCTGTTCAGATTGCAGTCGATCCGTCTGAGCTCGATCTCGCTGAACGCCACGTAGCCTGCCTCGTTTGCGTGTCACCGAACGACTTTGCGGCTCAGCCGCCAGCACTGCCGGTCGTCTGCAGCAGCCTGTTAGGCTGCGCAGCTGACCATTCACGGCCGAAAGAGGGGCTCCTCCGAACCTCGCTCGCCGTTCTGGAATTGCGAGATGCGCCTCTCGGCAAGATCGGCGAAAGAGCTCAGTTCCTGCTCCAGCATCCAGGCCCTTTCGGCAAGCAGCGACGTGTCATCGAGATCCCCGCGGAACATCAGTCCCTCATCAACACGAGCGGCAAATAGGTCGTGGAGGCTGTGCGTCAGGTAGTTGCGCTGGTTCTGAGGTGACGCAGGATTCTCTCCCCATTCTCGGATAGGAGCTCACGCTGTCTGAGCTTCGTGATCAAAGTACCGAAGGTGGCCTGAACAGGTGAGAGTATGACGCCATTCAGCGCCAGAAAAGCTCGCAGGTCTGATTCGAGCCGACTGGCAGCAAGCGTCATGCGCCCGAGAGCTTCGCAGAACTCCCGATCCGCGCAGAGGTCTTCGTAAATCCCCATACGGCATTCCTCAGTCGGCGTCAAGCGCCGGCTCCAGCAGCAGGATGCCCGCGGTGCGCCGGGCCATGCTCATGACCTCCCGGCCTTCGTCCTTGGAGAGATCGCGTCCCAGCAGCGGGCGCTCTCGAAAGCTCACTTACTCGGCGTCGACGAGCCTCGATTTCGCGAAATCGTCGTCGGAATCTAGGCGCTCTTTCACGGCCAGTAGAACTCGGCTGCTCACGTCAAGCGCGTCCTTGACTTCGTCGAGCCCGAGATACTCCGCCTCGCCTGGATAGCGGTAGCGCCACGCGTACTCGCCGAGGGGCGCAACCTCATCCACCAAATCCATAAGACCGGCGTCGATCTGCAGGCACTGCTCGCCAATCTCCTCCAGGCTGTGCGTCCGACGGAATAGGACATCGTGCCAGACGAGAAACGCCTTCAGGGCCTTTTCCGCCGCTTGCTGGCAGTGGAAGACGGCCGACTCGAGCAGCGGCTCATGGGCTTCTGCCAGGACTCTTGCGGCGCGCAGGTCCTCATCAGCTTTGTCGAGCCACGCAATCGTTTCCTCGGCCCGAGCTGGGTCAACCGCCATGAAGTACGACACCCTCGTGCAGCGCAGTGTAGGGAAGCGACGTGCGTACGTGAGCTCGGCGCTCGAAGGAACTGCGGCGCCAGACCACCACGTCGGCGGCAACGCCCGTTCCGCGAAGCGCCTGGTAGCCCAGACGGCTTCTGGTGCGATCCACGGCGCTGTCATCGGGAACCACCACCAACAGATCGTAGTCGCTATCGGGACCGGCTTCGCCGCGAGCCCGCGAGCCGAACAGGAACACCCGCTCGGGCCGGTAGGCCGCGACCAAGCGCCTCACGAGCTCCGCAAGTTGCGGATCGTCCGCGACGGTGCCTTTCGTCTCTATCACGTGCTGTGCCAATCTGCAGCCTCCTGCTTCACATCCTAGCACCCAGGCGCCTCGCCTGACGGCCACGCCCATGTCGCCCCAGGGCGCGCCCGTTCTGTCCGTCCCATGGACTATCATAGTGTGGACTGGGCTACACGATTCTTTGGGGAAGAGGGAGGTTCGTTTGGAAATCGAGCACGCCATTCTGGCCGACTACGCCGCCCTCACGGCCGACGGCAAGCTGATGGTTGCCGGCATTTTCAACATCATCTTCGTTGAGGGTTTCCCGGCGATACACACTCAACTCTCCCTGGCCTTCCGACTTCACTCCGCCACCGGAGAGAACCCGAGTCATTCAATCATGATCAGGTTGGTTGACCCCGACGGAGCCTCACCCATCCAGAACAAGGAGCTCAAGCCATACGTCGCTGAACAAGCGATCTTGGCGATCGAGCGCAGGCTGGGGCGGGAGAGCGTAGGTGGACATGAAGGATCTTGATTCCTATCGGCGGCTCCCATACCGACGGGAGTGGCAGGCCAGAGAAGACGACGGCGACCGCTATTTTGTCGTGCGGCTGAGCGACATTCCCGGGGTGTACGGCTACGGAGCCGACCGACACGAAGCCGTACGCCACCTGCGCGAAGCCTTTGATGATTATGTTGCGTGGCGCTTGGAGGAATGCCTGCCCATTCCTGAACCGACCAGTCCCCATGCGGCGTCCGAACGCCCAGCTTTTCACCTGACCCGTCCTGCGGGCCACGCCTGGGCAGCGGGGGCACGGATTGTCGTGAGTCCGGGTGAAGCTGGAGGCACGGAAACGCGCGGATCTCGCGCTGGGTTCGAGCAAAAGCTCGACTGCTCGCTCTACGACTGCCGAGAGCTGACCGAAGCTTCAGCGTAGCCGGCAACGGCCGGACAGGCGGAACTCAAGCTCGCCAAGTCCCTGTCGGCAGTCATCAGGACGCGCTCATCGGCGTTGGCGAGTTCAAGCACGGCATCGTCGGTGATCCCCGGCGAGAGTTCGGCGACGTAGACGACGTCGTGGCCGGCCGAGCGTAGCCGAGCGACCACGGCCGCATCGACGCCCTCGTCGGTCAGCCTCGCGCCACCGACTTGGAGACCGGGTAGGCGACGTCTGCGCGCAGGACCTCGGCGCCGAAGCGTACGGCAGCCAGCACTCCCTCGCGGGTCAGCCGCGGATGCGCTTCGAGAAGTTGCTCGATCGTCTGGCCGGCACCGAGCTCCTCGAGGATAGACTCGACCGTGATGCGCGTACCCTCGACGACGGGTTTGCCCATCATCACGTCGGGGTTAGTACAGATTCCCTGCGTTGCCACCGCGAACACCTCCTTGTCTGGCTCCTACGGTACCACCGGGTACCCGCGGCGTACTGCCGGCCTTGGGTCTCACAGAACACATGGCGCGTAACCCGCAAGACGCCTAGCGACACCTATGACCCGAGCCTATCTCATGCGGCGCCGTGTCAGGCGATGCGCTTGTTCGGTGACTGGCCACCTAGCCAAAGAACGCGCAGTGATGGTCGTTCTCGACGACGTGAACGAGAGTCGCAAGATCGCGCATGGGCGGGGCGGGGTCATACAGATGCCACTTCAGATCCGCCCGCATCCAGTACAGCACCCACTCACCGCGGGCACGCACGTACCTGAACCGGGCAACGCCGTGGCGCGTCCAGGGGCCCGGCCTCCGGTCCCACGGCGGACGCTCTTCGTAGATCGAGACTGCGTGGCCTTCAACATCATAGACGAAGCGGAGTTCATCGGCGTGCTGGGGTGGCGAGACTCGGCGGCAGAGCCCGCCCACCGTGCAGTCGATCCGTCTGAGCTCAATCTCGCTGAACGCCACGTAGCCTGCCTCGTTTGCGTGTCACCGAACGCCTTTGCCGCTCAGCCACCGGCACTGCCGGTCGTCTGCAGCAGCCTGTTAGGCGACGCTGCAGCGGCCTGTTGTTTGGAATGCTCATGTCTCGTCACCTCGTCTCTAGTGGTACGTCCAGCTCGCGTTCGCTTCGCCAAACGCGGACGATCCGTACGCGATCGTCATCGAGACGACAGACGATACGGAAGGGCGGATGAACGATCTCGCGCAAACGTGGATCCGCGAACTCCGGGACGACACGGCCCATCTCCGGGAACTCGCTAAGCCTATCGGCATGCGCAACCACCTCGCGAACCAGCCGCTCGCCAACCTCCGGGACATGCTGATCGGCGTACCAGACGCGGGCGTCCTCGAGATCCTCAACGGCAGTGAGTGCGTAGTCGATCCTGTGCTTCCGCGACATCTTTAGGTGAGGCCCAGCCGCTTCTTGACGTCAGCGACATCCATCGTCCGCCCGGCCTCCAGATCCATCAGACCCTTCACGACGCCGCGAAGGAAGGCGCGCTCTTCCGACCCCATCTCGTACTCGTCCAGAGACTGGACCACGGCGACACCACGCCCGCGGCTGGTAATGAGCACGGGCCGGCGCGTGCGGTCGATCTGACGAACCACGCGACCGGGGTTGACCTTTAGGTCACTCAGAGGGACGACGTCTTCAGAGAATCTGGGCGATGCTGTCATGGATCCTCCAGTCGGACTTCGCTACCAGTACTAATGATAGCACCGCTTACAGTACTAGTAAGCGGCACCGGTTCAGGGGTCTATCCGGCGTTGGCCGAACGCTCCGGCTAAGCTGCGGCGCCCGGCATCGGACACCAAGCCGCCGCCTACTGGCGTTAGTCCACGACGACTCGCCCTCCAGCACTAGCAGTACGTGACCTCGGCGACACCAGTTCTTAGCGCACCGTCTAGCGCTTCGCGCGGAACTCCACGCCCTCAAGCCCTTTGAAGTGCGCGTGTTGAGTCCACAGGGTCGCGCCTTTAGAGCGCGCCGTCGCGAGGATGATCGAGTCCGCCATCGCCAGACCCGTCTCTAAAGACAGCCGAGCCGCGTCGAACGCGAGACTGGACGACAACTCCACAATCCGCCCCTGGAGCATGACGCCGATGGCCTCAAGAGCGACGCCCTCCCCCTTGAGTTGGCACGTCCTCTTGAAGACCTCGAACAGGGTGAGTGTGGGTACGGCTAGAGACTCTGGCGATTCAATCACCGCTGAAAACTCCGGGGCGTTTGCGCCGTCACCGAAGTACTCCAGCCACGCCGAGGAATCGACTACGTTCACACTCGGTCGCTCTCGTCGCGCTCGAGGCTGGTGTCCAATCCACGCAGAATGCCCCGAAGCTCGCGAGCCGGCCTCACAGGGAGGAACTCGATGCGGTCGCCAAACGCGATCGCCTGGATCTTCTGGCCGGGGACCAGCTTCATCTGCTCACGAATGGACTTGGGAATCACGACCTGGAACTTTGATGAGATGGTGACGGTTTCCATGATGAACCTCCTTCGTCATACGAGAAGTCTATCGATACCGGAAACGTCTTGCAAGACCAGGTACTGAATAGGCGGAACACAAGCTCGCCGAAGTCCCTGTCGGCAGTCATCAGGACGCGCCCATCGGCGTTGGCGAGATCGACCACGGCATCGTCGATGATCCCCGGCGAGAGTTCGGCGACGTAGACGACGTCGTGGCCGGTCGAGCGTGGGCGAGCAACGACGGCCGCATTAGGTCGGCCATGGGCCGGGGGCCTGATGTTCAGCCGCACTGGCTGCGAGGCCCTGTACCCCGCGCTCCACTCCAGAGGCTAGTCGGGACGCTGAGGGATTGGGTGACGCCCTACTCGTCGGGGCGCGCAGATCCCATGGCCGTGAGCAACTCAGGAACGTCGCGGGAGGCGGTTCTCCAGACCTCAATGAGATCAACGTCGTCGTATTCATGGATGAGCTTGTCACGCATGCCCGCGATGTTCCGCCACGGAACCCCAGGGTGCAGGTCTCTGAACTCGGGCGAGAGACGTTTGGCGGCCTCGCCCATCACCAGCAGCTGGTGGAGAACGGCCGACTGAGTCTTCAGATCGCCCAGGAAGCGTTGCTCGTCCAACCCAGACACGAATTCACCGATCAACCGACCGGCGTACACCACATCGAGCAGGGACGCTTCATCGCGCGACATAGTAGGGCAGCGCGGACGAGAGGATGGCCTGCCGCCTGATCTGATTGGGACTAGCCTCGACGGCGCGTCGACTCACAAGATCGACTGGGCGCCCCGCGATCGCGGACAACTCCTCGGTCATGCATGGTCGAGGAGACTCCAGTCCGCGTTGGGCTTGAAACTCACGAGGAAGTCGAGGTCGCTGTCAGGTCCCAGCTATCCTCTGGCCGCGGAACCGAATAATCTGCAACTCCGCGATCTTCCACTTGTCGCAGAATGCGGCGAGGTCTTTCTCGCTCAGTTCGACCGCAACGGCGGTGGACCCCACTCCTTGGACAGTCGGCGGCGGGGTGAAGGTTGAACCGGCAGGT
>JBBRDB010000124.1:0-7728 GCA_038204345.1 Thermoleophilia bacterium
AAGAGTACTCCGGCGGTGACGTGGGCCCCGTGAAAGCCGGTCAGGGTGAAGAAGACGCTGCCGTACACCCCGTCACTCAGCCCGAAGCCGGCCCGTGACCACTCCACGCCTTGGAGGCTCAAGAAGAGCACGCCCAGGATCACGGCGATGACGGTCCCGAACGTGAAGCGCGCTTTGCGCCTCTTCGCCAGGCCTGAGAATCCCCAGTGTGCGAACAATCCACTTGTCAGCAGGATCAATGTGTTGATCGCTGGGAGTCCAGCCTCGAGGGCGGGCATCCCGGCGGGAGGCCAGGCCTCCGCCCGATATCGCAAGTGCACGTATGTATAGAAGAGGGCCGCGAAGAACACTGCCTCCGAGCTTATGAAGAGCAGCATGCCGGTGACGCCGGGCGGCCGCAGGCCGCCGGATAGGTGAGCCGACTCCTCCCAACGCTGCAAAGCCCACGCCACGAGCGTACCGAAGAGAAATACCCCTCCCAGCGCGGGGATGATAGGGGCACCCAGGCCCCCGGCCGCGACCGCGATCACGGCCAAGGCGGCGATGAGCGGGATGCCGCTGCTGCGGGGAGCCTCGTGATGCTGGCCACCGGCGGCGCCCGCGCCGGTCGTCGCGCCGAAGTCCGCCACGATGCCGTTCTCCATCGCGGCTGTTGCCACCAGCGCCCCCCCGCTGTCCGCCGCGGCAGCCGCCGAGGCTGTAGTGCTCGGCGGTTCGGCCGCGAGGGCCTCGCTCGTAGGGACCTGGGGCTCAGGTTGGCCTGAGAGCATCCAGTCGGGTCTGTCGGGGTTCTTGAGATCCCACAGCGGGCGGGGGCCGAGGACGGGGGGCAGGGTGTCGAAGTTGTATGCCGGCGGCGGTGACGTGGTGGCCCACTCGAGCGTCCAGGCATCCCAGGGGTCGTCACCGGCCGGCGCACCCTTGCGCAGGCTCGAGAGGAAGTTGTAGATCAGGATGACGATGCCCGCGGCGATCACCATGCCGCCGATACTGCTCACCAGGTTGAAGGGCTCCCAGCCGAGCCCTGCGTCGTAGGTGTACACACGGCGGGGCATGCCCAGGATTCCCAACACGTACATGGGCATGAAGGTGAGGTTGAATCCCAGAAAGATCACCCAAAAGCTGGTCTTGCCCAGTCGCTCGCTCAACATGCGACCCGTGGCCTTGGGATACCAGTAGTGGAGGCCGGCCAACACTCCGAGCAGGGTTCCCCCGAAGAGCACATTGTGGAAGTGGGCCACGAGGTAGTAGCTGTCGGTCACCTGCCAATCGAACGGCACCACAGCGAGCGAGACTCCCGTGAGGCCGCCGATCACGAACATGGCGATGAATCCACTGGTGAAGTAGAGAGGCGTGCGGAAGCGGAGCGAACCGCCCCACATGGTCGCCAGCCAGTTGAAGATCTTGACGCCGGTGGGAACGGCGATGATCATCGACGACCCGGCGAAGATCTTATCGAGCAAGGATCCCAGACCCACGGCGAACATGTGATGGGCCCACACGGTGAATCCGATGAAGCCGATCATGCCGATCATCACCTGCATCGCGCCGCGACCGAAGAGCGGTTTGCGCGAGAACACCGGCACGACCTCAGACAAGATGCCGAAGGCGGGGAGGATGAGGATGTACACCTCGGGATGGCCGAAGAACCAGAAGAGGTGCTGCCAGATTATGGGATCGCCGCCGCCCGCCACGTCGTAGAACGAGGTCCCGTAGTGACGGTCGAGGTAGAGCAGCGCCAGTGCCGCAGTCAGACTAGGTATGGCGAACAGTATGAGGAAGGAGTTCACGAAGTTGGCGAAAGCAAACAGTGGCATGTCTCTGAGGCGCATGCCGGGTGCGCGCATCCTCAGCATGGTGACGATGGCATTGGCTGCCCCCACGAGTGACGATACCCCCAATGCCAGCAGGCTCAGGCTCCAGAAGTCGACGCCGTCGTGGGCGGAGTAGATGCGCGAGGTAAGTGGGGCGTAGCTGAACCAACCTGTATCCGGCGCTCCACCGAAGAGGAAACTGGCGTAAAGCAGGATGCCTCCGCTGACCATCAGCCAGTAACTGAAGGCGTTCAGGCGGGGGAAGGCCATGTCGCGGGCCCCGATCATGAGCGGTATGAGGTAGTTCACCAGTCCCGCCAACGCCGGCATGGCGAACAGAAACACCATGGTCGTGCCGTGCATGGTGAAGAATTGGTTGTACTGGCCGGGGGAGAGCAGCGTGTTGTTCGGGACGATGAGCTGCAGGCGCATGACCAATGCCAAGCAGACGGCCACTGCGAAGAAGGTGAGCGCGGTGGCCACGTAGAGTATGCCTATGCGCTTGTGGTCGGTAGTGGTAAGCCAGGAAACCACGCCCCCCTGCGCCTTCGCGCCCCCGGCGGAGGAGCGTGCGCCCTCGCCCCCGTCACTCGCTACGATGCCCGCGTCGTCTGTCATTGGAGGCCTTCCAGGTAGGATACAAGGTCATCCAGTTGCCCGCTCTCCAGGGCCGGCGTCGGCATGAGGTTGCCCGGCTTCACGGCTTGGGGATCTTCGAGCCATCGTCGAAGATCCTCCGGCGTATTCTCCAGAGTACCGGCCGCAAGACTGAGTCGGCTGCTGACGTGGGTGAGGTCGGGCGCGAGAGTCCCGGCAGAGGTGGTGCCCCGTATGGAGTGGCAGCCGACGCATGGCAACGAGAGGTATACGTCCTTCCCCCGTTTCGCCGCGTCGGTCGTGGGCTCCTTCGCAGGTTCCTGCTGGTGCTTGATCCATGCAGAGAACTCCGCGGCGCTCTCCACCACCAGGTAGAAACGCATGTGCGCGTGTTGGAGTCCGCAGAATTCCGCGCACTGGCCCAGGTAAACGCCCGGGGTCGCGGCGAGGAACCCAGCGCGGTTGATGTGCCCAGGCACGAGATCCGTCTTGCCTCCGATCTGCGGCACCCAGAAACTGTGGATCACGTCGGCAGACGTCAACTCGATCCCGACCTCGCGGCCCTCGGGCACGTGTATCTCATTGGCGGTGGAGAACCCCTCTGCAGCGTAGTCCACCTCCCACCACCACTGGTGGCCCACGACCTGAAGTTCTACGTCACCGCCGGGCAGGTTCAGGGAGTCTATGGTGCGCGCGGTCATCGTGAAGATGACGATGATGAGGATGGTGGGGATCAACGTCCACAGCGCTTCGATGGTGTTGTTGCCGCGGGTCTGCTGCACCTGGCTTTCGGCGCGTCCTCGGAAGCGGACGATGGAGTAGAGCAAGACGGCTTCCACCCCGAAGAGAATGATCGCGGAGAGCACGAAGAGGAAGATGGCCAAGGACTTTATCTCCTCGGCCTGCGGCGTGGCCGGCCTCAGGATCGAAGGGGCGGCGGCCGCGCCTGTCGGCAATGCGAGCCACAGCACGAAGATACCAATGGCGGTCGCGAGTAATCGCGTCGCCGCGCTCCAATGGGCACCTGGTACGAGCCGCGCCGTCGTCCGCATCACACGCACTGCCCCACCGGCGATCAGTGGGCCACCAACACCGGCACAGTGGCATACTGCAGCACCCGGTCCGATGTGGAGCCGAGAAGCAGCTCCGAGAACTTGCCCAAGCCTCGGCGCCCCACGATGATCAGATCCACGTCGTGTGCCTCGGCTACGTTGAGAATGGCCTCCGCCGCGGGGCCCTCCAGCACGTCGGGCGTGACCTCCAACTGATCTTCTGCAAGTCGCTTCACAAGGGCCTCCACAGACTCCCGGGCCTCGTGTATTTCCCGCACGTCGTCCTGAGACGGCTGCATCATGCGCGGCAGGCGCGGATACGCGTGCACCACGATGATCTCGGCGTCGTACTTATGCGCCAGGCTGGCCGCCAGATCCACCGCCCGCTCTGCACTTTCCGACCCATCGTATCCCAAGAGTATCTTACGGATCTCTACGTCGTGCACCATGTTGATCGGCTCCTTCGCGTCCGTTGGCTCCAGCCCAGACGTACCCGGGGCTGCCCGGCGCTGAAACGAGGCCTACGAATCAACCCTCCCAGCCGTCGTCTTGACGATTGTCAGTGAACATGCCAGACTGTGCAACTGTCGTTCGGAGTTCTGAAGGTCATGAGCCGAGATGGGTGTTGCCCGTTGGTTCCATCGAATGTAAGGACTTCCGAGTAGTAAGGAGCGAGTATCAACGTCGCTCCCCGGGCGTGGCCCGGAGTATCAAAGTAGGAGGTCCCACAGGATGGAGACCGGCAAGGTAAAGTGGTTCAACGACTCGAAGGGCTACGGCTTCATCGAGCGCACCCAAGGCGAAGACGTGTTCGTGCACTTCTCCGCGGTCACGGGTGATGGGTTTCGCACCCTCACCGAGGGCGAAGCCGTGAACTTCGAGGTGGTTGAAGGGCCCAAGGGGCTCCAGGCCGCCAACGTCAGCCGCCTCGGCGTCTAACACAGAGTCGATTCAGGCCGCTTTTCGGCCTCGCGGATCTGATGGTCCGCGAGGCCGTTCTTGTTGAGCGACCGGACTGGTCGGTCCGGGTCTCGCCCCCTACGTCGCCAGCTCAGGAGCTTCGATGCGGATGCGGTGAGCGGGTGCGTGGTACCCTTTCCGCGCAGCCACACCGCGGGCGCCCGACTCTAGTCCGCGCGCCCTCCCGCCGAGGAGAAACGACTCCACATGGAGACCGAGAAGAAGTACGGCGCCCTGGCCATCGAGAGCAACGAACTCGTCACGTGGCCCAATCCTGCGCCCCATCGGCGATACATGGTATCGATGGACATCCCTGAGTTCACCTGCGTGTGTCCACAGTCCGGTTTCCCCGACTTCGCCACTATCAGGATCCGCTACCAGCCAAAGGATCTGGTGGTGGAGCTGAAGTCGCTTAAGTTGTACATCAACGGTTATCGCGAGGTAGCGATCTCCCACGAAGCGGCCACGAACCAGATCCTGGACGACCTGGTGGAGTTGTTGCAGCCGCACTGGATGCGGGTCACCGGTGATTTCAACGTCCGCGGCAACATCAAGACGATCGTTCGTGCGGACCATGGGGCCCGCGGGTGAGCGGATCGGCCAACTACCTTCTCCTCAGTGGAGGCCTCGACTCTACGACCCTCGCTGCTTGGATCAAGGAAGCGTACCCTTCCTCGCGCATCACGGCGGTCACCTTTCTCTACGGGCAGAAGCACGCCATCGAATTGGAGGCGGCCAAGGACGTGGCCGCGCACTTCGGCATCGACCACCGCTCGGTCCAGCTCCCACCGATCTCCGGCTCGGCGCTCACCGACGCAGGCGCGCCCTTGCCCCAAGGGCGTGACCTTGAGTCCGTCACGGGCGTGGCGCCCTCATATGTGCCGGCGCGCAATCTGCTCTTTCTGGCCTATCTCGCTTCTCTCGCCGATGCCGTAGGCCCTGCGTGGCTGTGGCTGGGTGTGCACCGCGATGACCACACCGGGTATCCCGATTGCCGTCCCGAGTTCGTACGTGCGGCCGATCGAGCCGTCAACCTGGGCACTCAGTTCGGTCTGCGGGTCGAGGCCCCGTTCGTGGATTGGCCAAAGGAACGCGTCTTGCGCTGGGGTCTCGAGCACGATGTGCCGTATGGGCTCACCCACTCTTGTTATCAGGGGTCGCGTCCGGCCTGCGGCGTGTGCGACACGTGTCAGGCTCGACTCGCCGCCTTTCGCCTGGCCGGAGCCGACGATCCCATCCCATACCTCACGCGGGGCTGACCGTGCGCACCACTATCACCAAGATACTGACGTTCGACGCGGCCCACAGTCTTCCCGAGCACCTCGGCAAATGCCGCAACGTCCACGGACACACCTACACGCTAGAGGTCACGATCGAGGGAACGATAGACTCCGGCGGGCCTACGGACGGCATGGTCATGGATTTCGCCGATCTCAGTTCCCGGGTGGCGGAGTTGGTTGTGGATCCGCTTGACCACTGCTATCTCAATGATCTCTTCGATTTCGCCCCCACGGCCGAGGCTGTGGCGAAGTGGGCCCTTATCACGTTGCAAGAGGCCGGCCTGCCGGTGGTGAGCGTACGTCTGTGGGAGACCCCGACCAGCTACGCCGAAGTGTCTGTCTAGGGGCCTTGACGAACCTCGTGGGCGTACTATGCGCGTCGTAGAGATCTTCGACTCCCTGCAGGGCGAAGGCTTCTGGGCCGGCATGCCGATGACGTTCATACGCCTCGCGGGCTGCAACGCCCAAGAGTTGGGGCTGGGGTGCGTCAGGTGGTGCGATACCGTCGGCAGTTGGGATGCAGAGAACGGGCGCGAGATGTCTCCCACAGAGGTGTCAGTCGCTCTGCCGCCGTCGAGCATGCGTCGCGTGTGTGTCACCGGCGGTGAACCTCTCCTTCAGGATGAGGAGTTCGCTCAACTGGTGACATTACTCCAGCATTCCGGACGGCTCGTGCATCTCGAGACCAACGGGACGCTCGATCTGCCCCCAGGTGTCCGCCCGGATTGGGTCACTGTGAGTCCCAAACCACCCCGTTACTCGGTGTCGCCAGGCCTGAAGGGAATGGTGAGCGAGATCAAGGTGGTGGTCGACGACACGGCCTTCCGGACGGACGTGGTCGAGACCCTCAGTCGTATGCACCCGACGGCCGTCGTCAGCCTTCAGCCCGAGTGGACCAGCTTCGAGCAGACGGCCGCCGCCGCAGTGGCCGCCGTCATGACGCACCCGGATTGGCGTTTGTCGCTTCAACTACACAAGGTCCTCGGGATGCGCTGACGTTCGCGTCGCCGCCCATGTCGCAGCGGAGCATCAACACGCCGCCGGGCGGGGGGTTACCCGGGTTCCCGTCCTTGCCTATTCCAGCCCCATCGCTGAAAGCACGGCGCGATCAGTAGGATTTACCACCCAGGTCTCCAACGTGCTCCACGCCTCCGGATCTTGTGGGTCCGCGTCGTTCATGTGCTCCAGGTATCCCTGACGCTGCAACTCCGCGATGTCCTTGGCAAGATCGTCGACATCGGCCGACAGTTCGGAGGCCAGGCGGGCGGGATCGAGTGTGGTCGTCTGGCTCTCACGGTCGAAATGCTGCACCATGATGTGTACGAGCGCTCTTTGGCGCAAGGTCAGAGCCATGCTCCGTCTCCTCGCTGTGGGGGTTGGAACGGGAGGATACACCTCTTCATCACTTGACGGTCCTTCACTTGACGGTCCTTCGACTTAACACTACAATGACAGTGTTTACTGTAAGGATTCTCGAGGGAGGCGCGGTTGGCGACGAGAGAGATCATCAGGATCGACGAGTCTCTGTGCACGGGTTGCGGCGATTGTGTTCCCGCATGTGCTGAAGGCGCTTTGGAGATTGTCGACGGCAAGGCGCGGGTGGTGGCCGAGGTCCTGTGCGACGGCCTTGGTGCGTGCCTGGGCGAGTGTCCTGAGGGCGCGCTGACCGTCGAAGTGCGTGAGGCCGATGAGTTCGACGAAGCCGTCGTCGAGGAACGGCTGCTCCAATTGGATCGTGCGCCGCTCCTCGCCGGGTACGCTCACGAAGGAACCGTGACCACCAGCGGTCATCAAGCGTCCGCGCCCGAGGTCTCGATTCCGACGTCCCCAACTCCCCGCACTGGTGGTTGCCCTGGGTCGCTGGCCCGTGACTTGAGGTCCAGCGACGCGCCGGATTCTTCGGAGCCGACGACCTCGTTCGAAGGCGGGACGGAGCGTTCGTCCGAGAGTCTGCTCCAGAACTGGCCCGTGCAACTCAGTCTCGTCAATCCCAATGCTCCCTTCCTCAGGCATTCGGATCTCTTG
>JBBRDB010000125.1:0-7710 GCA_038204345.1 Thermoleophilia bacterium
TGATGGCCGTGCCCGCTGAGGGTCTGGCCCTTGAGCACCTGCGGATCACGAGCGAGTTGCTACTGAGGTCGGGGACCCCTATCCATGAGGTCAATGCCTTCAGGAAGCACCTGTCTGCAATCTCCGGAGGACTGCTTGGCCTAGCGGCGGAACGCGCGACCGTCGCATGCCTGCTGCTGTCCGATGTGGTGGGAGACGACCCGTCTGTGATCGGCAGCGGTCCGCTGTTCGGCGATACCTCCACCTTTGGCGACTGCCTGCGGACAGCAGCGTCTCGGGATTTCCTCTCTGCTCTGCCTTTTCCGGTGAGGTCGCGGCTCGAGAGGGGAGCCGCCGGAAGCGTCGCCGAGACTCCAGCGCCGGACGACATTCGTTTGTCCAGGATCCATCACGAAGTGGTCGCCCGTGGGCTGGACGCCTGCCGCGCCGCCGCGGCCTCGTGTGAGCGGGCCGGTTTCCGCACCCTCCTTCTCTCCCACATGTTGCAGGGTGAGGCCGGCCCCGTGGGCGTCGTGCTCGCGGGCGTGGCCGCTGGGATCCATCGCGCCGGGGTGCCGTTCGCGGCACCATGTGCGGTCGTGAGCGGCGGCGAATGCACTGTTACGATGCGCGGGAACGGGCACGGGGGACGCAATCAAGAGACCTGCCTCGCAGCGGTCCCCTACCTCGAAGGCATGCCGGCGGCCTTCCTCTCGGCGGGCACGGACGGCGTGGACGGGAATACAGACGCAGCCGGGGGCCTCGTGGACGGCCTCTCCTTCGCCCGCGCCGGGGCCGAGGGCGTGGACATCCGTCGGGCCCTGGCGGGCAACGACTCCGGCCCGGCGCTCCACGCCATGGGCGACCTACTCCGCACCGGCCCCACGGGCACCAACGTGGCCGACCTGCGCGTCCTGCTCGTGGAATCGTGACGGCGTGAGCGTGAAGCAAGGTGATCTGAGCTACCGGGATATGTCGGTGTTGACGGTACCCACGATCGGGCTCTCCGTGTGCCTTTCGCTCGTGGCTACCTACCTGCCGTTGTTGCTCAGTCGCTACACTAGTTCGGCCACGCTCATCGGGGTCGCTATCGGCGGGGAAGGTCTGTTCGCCCTGGCGATACCCTTGGTTGTGGGGTCGCTCAGCGATCGAATGTGGACGCGCTGGGGAAGGCGCCGGCCGTTCATGATAGTAGGCGCACCTATCATGGCTGCCGCGATCTTCCTCGCGCCCTTCCAGCCCGGGTACGTGCCCATCGCCGCTACGACCTTCGTTTTCTTCGCGGCCTACCATTTCTATTCAGCACCCTACCAGTCGCTCATCCCCGATCTCGCACCTCTGCACCAGCAGGGACGAGTGCAGGGCTTTCAGACGATGATGCGCGGAGCGGGGATGTTCCTAGGCATGGTGGTCGCAGGGTTCTTGTTCGAGACGTGGGAACCGCTGCCCTTCGTTCTGGCGGCGTTCCTCATGGTGGGGGTCACCTATTTCGCGGTGTCGTTGATCGAGGAGTCGCCGTTCTCCGCAGACACGCGGCCGGCCTCTGGAGGGCTGCGTTCGACGCTGGCGGACATATGGCAAACGAGCCGGCGCGAGAAGACCATCATGCGACTGTTGTCGGCCAATTTCCTGTGGGAATCGACCATTCAGGGGATCCGTCCCTTCATCATGCTGTACTTCTTGTATGTGCTCGGGGCCAACACAATGACGGGCGCTTCGTTGCTTGGGCTGGTGGGGATCGTGTACATCGTCGCCGGGATGAGCGGGGGTTTCTTAGCGGATCGGTTCGGCCGCGAACGGATACTGTGGACGGGTCTCTGGATCTACTTGGTCGGGTGTTCGATCGGCTTCTTCGTGCGCGATCTGCACATGAGTCTGGTGCTGCTGCCCATCTTCGGTCTGGGCGGCTCGCTGGTGCTCACACTCCCCTACGCGGTGATGATGCCGTTGATGCCGCGTGACCGCATCGGACAGTTCACCGGACTGTTCTCAGTCTCGCGCGGGGCCGCTACGGTCGTAGCGCCGGTGGTCTTTGGTGCGGGTATCGACGCGGCTACGGCAGTGGTGGGAAAGACCGATGGCTACGCCATGATCTGGCCGTTGGCGGCGGTGGCACTACTCATCTCTCTTCTGCTCTTTCGAGCTGTGACTTCCTCTCAGAAGGAGACTTCGGGGGCGTAAGAGTTCTCGTCTTTCGGCTCTAGGTTTGTTTGACGTTGCCGCAAAGGGGGGAGTAAGAGACTGCCGTCGTATTCTGTCTGGCTCTTTGCGACCGTACAGACCGGGGAGGAGCGGTGAACACCACACCATCGAGGAACGAACATCGCTCGGCTTCAGAGGTGGGGGCAGCGGCTGCTGCGAACCAGGAGGCTCAAGGCACGCCTCCAGCGGGCGATGCGTCAGTAAAGACGCCCGCGCTTTCCGCGATCGAATTGCGCGTGTTGACCGCACTTTCCGAGGAACGACATCTCTCGTTCGCGGTGCTGCGCACGCGAGTGGGGGCAACGCCGGACGAGTTGCGGTCGGCGCTCAAGGACTTGAGGTCACAGGGCCTGGTCACCCGCCTGCACACGCTGGGCGAGAGCTACGCATCCCGTTTCCCGGGACTCAGTGTCGACGACTGAACCGCCGCCGATCGGATCCCTGCGTCGGCTCCTGGCCGTGCCGGGTGAGGTGTACCAGGGCATCCAGCGAGATGACTGTCTGGGACTTTCGGCTCAGATCGCCTACTACGGCCTCTTCTCACTCTTTCCGTTCCTGCTCTTCCTGAGGTCCCTGGTGCGGCACCTACCCGGTAAGGACCAGGTGATCCAGGCCACTTTGGACGGGCTGGCGGCTCTTGTGACCACGGATAGCCGTCTCTATGAGATCGTCCGGGACAACATCGTCGAGCAGTTGAACGCGGGGAGCCCCACCTTGCTTTCGGTGGGAGCCATCCTTACTGTGTGGGGCGCATCGAGCGCATTCTCGGTTCTCATAAAGGCGATCAATCGTGCCTACGGCGTGGGGGAGACACGGTCGTGGCAGAGGCGACGTCTCACGGCGCTCGCGCTGACCGTGCTGGCCGCGATCTTGATACCGGCGGGAGTCTCCTTATTGCTGCTCGGCCCTAAGCTGAGCGATTGGCTGGCCCGAGGGGCTGTTAGCGACGCTGCTCACCTGGCGTGGATAATATTGCGCTGGCCCGGGGTCTTCGCCTTGCTCGTCATCCCTTTGACGGTCATCTACCTGGTTGCCCCCAACATACGCCAGAAGTGGACGTGGGTGCTGCCGGGAGCCGTCTTCGCGGTGGGAGCGATAATCCTGTCGTCGCTCGGCTTCTCCTGGTTCATCGGTCTGAACCTCTTCGAGTTGAAGTGGTTCACCTACGGAGCGATAGGGATAGTCATCGTCATACTGTTCTGGATGTACCTGACGGGCCTCGCCATATTGGTGGGGGCTGAGATAAACGGCGCGTGGAGCATGGCCATGGGGCGGCGCCCGCGCCCGGTCAGCAAGGTCCCCGCTATTGCCGACCAGGACGCGGCCGAACGCTAGTGGTCCTCGGCGCTCGGACTCTCGATGTCAGGCAACCCGGATGCCGCCGGACGAACGCCGGCTTCGCCGGCTTCGCCCGCCGCGCCCGCCGCGTCCGCCGACGGATCCACTCTCTTGCCCGCGACCTGTTGATCGAGCCAGCGGAACCACCCGTCCAAACCTTCCCCCGAACGGGAAGACAGGGAGATCACCGGTAGGGCCGGGTTGACCCGCCGTATGTTGGTGCGGATGAGGTCGACGTCGACGTCCAGATAGGGCACCAGGTCGATCTTAGTGATCAGAGCGAGGGTGGCCTCGTGAAACATCAGAGGGTACTTGAGAGGCTTGTCTTCTCCCTCGGTCACCGAGAGAAGCACCACTTTGGCGTCCTCTCCGATATCGAACTCGGCCGGACACACGAGATTGCCCACGTTTTCGACGATGAGAACGTCGAGTTCATGGAGGTCAAGCTGCCGCACGGCGCCGGCGACCAGCGGCGCTGCAAGGTGGCAGTCTCCTCCGAACGGCGCCGTGTTCACCTGGACCACCTGGATGCCGAACGGGGCCAGTCGATCGGCGTCGGCGCTGGTCTCAATGTCGCCTTCGATGACCGCGAGGCGCAGGCCTGCACCGGCGGCGGCCAGCGTCGCTTCCAGGAGCGCCGTCTTACCGGAGCCCGGAGAGCTCATGAGGTTGGCGGTGAATACTCCGTGCATCGCGAGTAACGAACGGATGCCTTGGGCATGTCGATCGTTCGCGGCCATGAGGTCGGAGTGTAGGGAGATCTCCCTGAGGCCGTCTCCGCCGGGCTCGTGGCCGGCCGGCCCGCGCGCGCCGGGTCCGTGGTTATGCCCGCCTCGATGGGAACGGGCGAACATGGATGGGGGCCGCGGCAGCCGACCGTGACGTTCGGGGATCTCATCGGAGGTGGGTCTCCCGGAGAAGTCAGTCGGCGCCATCGTCCACCTCGATCGCCCGCAACAGCAGTTCCTTGCCGGACAACACCTTCACGGGGCCTTCGCAGGTGGGACATTGGAATTCGACGTCGCGCACCACCCACTGACGCTCGCAGCGATCGCAGCGTACTTCCACAGGTATCTCCTCGATTATCAAACGGGCTCCATCCGCCCGCGTGCCGGAGCTGGCTACCTCGAAGCAGAAGGAAAGAGCTTCCGGCACGACGGCTCGGAGGCCGCCTACCTCGAGGGTCACCGTCATGACCCGCGCGGCTGAGTCGAATTCCTCCAGGCAGCGCTCCACCTCTTCAACCACGTTGACGGCCAACGTCATCTCGTGCATCGCACGCCCGCCTCGGCGGTGAGGGT
The DNA here is from genome assembly GCA_038204345.1 of Thermoleophilia bacterium. GTDB lineage: Bacteria > Actinomycetota > Thermoleophilia > RBG-16-64-13 > RBG-16-64-13 > JAHJSA01. The sequence continues at coordinate 4,821 of JBBRDB010000125.1, forward strand.
GACTCTCAACATATGCGGGGGAGCTGCTCGCCCAACGGCATGTCCAGGATCCTGCGGCCACCCAGCCCGATGTCCAGAGTCACGAGGCCTTCCAGCCCTTCTTCGATGCGGCCCACCACCGCCGCGTGGGTGCCGCGGGGGTGAGACTTCATCGTCTCTAGAGCACGTTCGGCGTCGGGGGCTGCGACCACAGCGATGAGAGTGCCCTCGTTGGCCGAGTATAGGGGGTCGATGCCAAGAAGTTCGCCGAGCGATCGCACCGCGGGGGCGACAGGGATCGACGCCGAGTCGAGGGCTATACCCCAGGTGTGTCCTGTCGCGATCTCGTTGGCCACGGCCGCCACGCCGCCACGGGTGGCGTCTCGCAGGAAGCGCAGAGCTATCCCTGCTTCGAAGAGCGCGCCGATCAGGGAATCGAGGGGAGCGCAGTCGCTCTCGATCGGGGTGTCGAAACGGAGGCCCTCCCTGCTGGCTAGAACGGCGAGACCGTGACTACCCACAGGACCGTTGACCAAGAGTACGTCGCCCGGCGAGGGTTCACCCCAGCCCGCGGGGAGTTCTCGGAGCACACCCACGCCTGCGGTGGCGATATAGACGCCGTCAGCCTTACCCCGTTCTACCACCTTCGTGTCTCCGGCCACGAGCCTCACTCCTGCCTCGGCGGCCGTGGCGGCCATGGAAGCGACGATGCGGCGTAGGTGGGCGATGGGGAGGCCTTCCTCCAAGACGAACGCGCAGGTCAGATACTCGGGGACGGCTCCCGCCACTGCAAGGTCGTTGACGGTGCCCGCCACGGCCAGAGTGCCGATATCCCCGCCCGGAAAGAAGAGGGGTGAGACGACGAAGGCATCAGTAGTGAGAGCGATGCGGTTCCCGGCCAGACGGACCACGGCCGAGTCGTCGAGTCTCCTGAGAACCGGATTATCGAAGGCCGGAAGGAACACATCGCGTATCAATCGACCGGAGAGAGAGCCACCGCCCCCGTGCGCAAGGAGGATACGGTCGTACTCCGCTCTCACGGCGTGTCTGCGCCGCTGTCGGGAACGGGATCGATCGGGGAGCTTGACGGGACCGCATCGGACACCCGGCGGGCGGCCGCGTGGTGACGTTCATACCGATAGTAGGCCGCGCAGGTGCCTTCGGACGAGACCATACACGCGCCGCGCGGGTTCTCCGGAGTGCAGGCACGTGCAAACAGAGCACATTCCGGCGGCGTCACCACACCCCGGAGGACGTCGGGACAGCGACACGAAGGGTCGTCTTTGCCCTCAGGCACCTGGACTTCGAAACGTCGGGCGGCATCCAGGTGGCCGAATCGAGGACGGATGCTGAGACCGCTGCCCGGTATGACGCCAAAGCCCCGCCAGGTGGCGTCACATGGGTGGAAGACTCGTTCGAGGAGGGACTTGGCCGCGGGGTTGCCTTCGGAAGTCACGGCTCGCCCGTAGGCGTTCTCCACTTCAGCTCGCCCCTCCGCGACCTGCCGCGCCAACATCAGCAGCGCCCGTAAGATATCCAGAGACTCGAACCCTGCCACGACGCAGGACGCGCCGAACTCGTCGGCGAGGAAGCGATACGCGTTGGATCCGATCACCGTGCTCACGTGACCGGGACAGATGAACCCTCGCACGTCCACGCGGGGGGCCTCCATGAGCGCCCGCATGGGGGAAGGCATGACCTTATGATCCGAGAGCACCGAGAAGTTCTCGAGGCCCTCCTGATCGGCCTGCAGCAGAGCGGCGGCAACCGTTGGCGCCGTGGTCTCGAACCCCACGCCCAGGAAGACGAATTGTCGCTCGGGTTCTTTCCGCGCCATGGCGAGGGCGTCCAGAGTGGAGTACACGATCCGGACGTCCGCGCCCGCGGCGCGTTCCCGCTCCAGGCTGGTGTGCGATCCCGGAACACGGATGAGGTCGCCGAAGGTCGTGATGGTCAGCATCGGCAGGCGGGAGAGGGCCAGGGCGTGGTCGATGTGGCGCAGGGGGGTCACGCAGACGGGGCAGCCCGGCCCCGAGACGAGACGCACGGTATCGGGCAGGAGCGAGCGGATGCCGAAGCGTGAGATGGCCATGGTGTGGCTCCCGCAGACTTCCATGAAGGTCGTGGGTGCAGGCAGAGGCACCGCTCGAAGGGCGGCTAGGAGACCCGCCGCCGCCTCACTTTCCCTGAATTCGTCGACGTAGCGCATGTCAGGGATTATAGCCGGGGATCGCTCCGGACCGGATGCCGTCGCTTGAACCGGCGCGAGCGGCGGTCACCATGGCGGGGAGAAGCCCAGACACACCGGCTCCACGGTGAGTCGTATGTCGAACTCGTCAGAGACGGCGCCGCGCACGGTGGCGGCCAGTTCAAGCACGTCGGCGGTCGTTGCTCCACCCAGGTTAACAAGGGCCAAAGCGTGGCGGGTCGAGACCCCGACCCGGCCGACACGGTAGCCCCGTGCCACTCCCGCCCGCTCGATGAGCCAGGCCGCCGACAGCTTGACCTGGTCATGACCGACCGGATGCGCTGAGATCTCCTCGCGTCTGGCGAGACCGCGTCGCTCCGCCATCGTGATGAGCGACTCCGCCTCGTGAACAGAGACGATAGGGTTGGTGAAGAAGGAGCCCACGCTGCGGCGGTTCTCATCGGAGGGGTCGAGGATCATCGACTTCCGCCGTCGCACGCCGATGACGGCCTCTCGCGCCTCGGCGAGCGACGGCGAGGAGGATGTACATTCCCGAGCCAGATCCGGGTAGGCGACGGTGGGCGGGCCATCGGGATGTAGACGGAAGGATGCCTGCAGCACAACATATTCGTCCGGGTTCCGCCGGAAACGACTGTCGCGGTATCCGAACGCGCAGTCCGCAGAGTCCAATTCCACTACCGACAAGGAAGTGCGATCGAGCAC
>JBBRDB010000126.1:0-7701 GCA_038204345.1 Thermoleophilia bacterium
GTCGGTGACACGAGGGTCCCTGCTGCCGCCGCGAGGGCCGGGTTCACGGGCGAAGCCGCCGTCCTCGAGGCCACCGCCCTCGGCTTCGCCACCTGTTGGATCGGCGGCGGCGTTCGCCGCAGCGCCGTAGAAGCGCTGCTGGGGCTCGAACCCTACGAACACGTGTATTCGATCTCGGCCCTCGGTTACGCTTCGGGAGAACCTTCTCTTGGCGAACGGGCAACCGCAGGCTTGGTCAAAGCGCGCAAGAGGAAGTCGCTCGAGACAATCGCCCCAGGTATTCGGACGTGGCCGACCCAGGTGCAGGCCGGCGTGGAAGCCGCGCGCCTGGCTCCCTCAGCCACGAACCGTCAGCCGTGGCGTTTCACGTTCACGCCCGGCCACGGGGGCCCCGACCCAATAAGCGGGACGGCGGGAGCAGGTGCCACTGTGCGCATCAGCTTCGAGCGGGCCGACACTCCGGTCATCTCGAAGCGCCTGGACTGCGGCATCGCCATGTTGCACTTCGAGTTGGGCGTCCGCGGCGCCGGAGCCGGCGGATCCTGGAGACTCCTCGACGGCAACGACGTGGCTGCGTGGGAGTGCGCTTCCTCCTAGAGACTCCCCTCAGGAACCGAGAAGGTGTCCCCTTGCGACACGTCTCCGGTCTCGAGTCCCAGACGGAACCACCGCGCCCTCTGCTCGGAGGTACCGTGCGTGAAGGAGTCGGGGACGACGCGGCCTGTGGCCTCCCGCTGCAGGCGGTCGTCACCTATGGCACTGGCGGCAGTGAGAGCTTCGTCGATATCCCCGGGCTCGAGGATCCGCCAATTCTGTTGTGCGTGGTAAGCCCAGACCCCGGCGAAGAAGTCGGCCTGAAGCTCCATCCGCACCAGCAAACGGTTGAATTCGGACTCGCTTACCTGACCCCGCATTTGATCCACCTGATCACTGGTCCCCAGGAGCCTCTGCACGTGATGCCCCACCTCATGCGCTATGACGTACGCCTCGGCAAAGTCGCCCGGGGCGCCGAACCTATTCTTGAGTTCGTCGTAGAACACGAGGTCGATGTACACCGTCTGGTCTGACGGACAGTAGAACGGGCCCACAGCGGAACTCTGCGTCCCGCAGGCTGAATCGACGGCGTCGGTAAAGAGCACCAACCCGGGGTTCGTGTAAGTGCGCCCCATCTGACGGAACTGCTCGGCCCACACGTCTTCCGTGTCGGCCAGAACCACCGAGACGAACTGGGCCGTCTCGTCGCTCCCCGCCCCCACGGTGACGCCCGGCTGAGAGGATGGCCCCAGTTGGTTGGCGAGGTCGGCGGGATCTCCCCCGAACAACAGGAACAAGACTACCGTCACGATGATCGTTCCCACGCCGCCCCCGACCGCCAGGCCACCGCGACGCGTACCGCGTCGATCTTCGACGTTTGAACTGCCGCGCCTTCCCTGCCATTTCATCGCCTGCCGATACTCCTCTCGTTCGAATCACTACGACTCCGATTACCCCGCGGACGGGTCGCCAAACTTGGGCGCGTGACGGTGGTTTCCCACCGAATGCCCGCGAGTGTGTTGAGACTAGGGCCTTGGGGTAGAGTCATACTATAGAACTTAGGTCTGTTCGAAGGAGGATGCTGCGATGGAACCCCTAGTCGATTCACTGCAACCACTGATTCTCCTCGCGGGCGCGGCACTCACGATCGCGGCCCTCGCTGCAGGGACGTGGGTCTTCAGGATGCGGCGTCACTAGGCGCACTTTCGGGGTCGGCGTTCAGCTCGCTGCGGCTGGGAGAAGAGGAGACCCGGGGGGCGAGTCTCCCGGGTCCTCCTCCAGTTCGCCATTAGGCCGCGGTCTTCATTTGATCGCGGCCGCGCAGCCAGAGGAGCGCCGCAAAGACCACCAAGACCATGGGAAGCACCCCGATGTTGACCGCGCGCCAACCTAAGCTTCCCTGCAGAGCACCGGCGGAGAGCGACGCGACGGCTACTGTGGAGAAGATAAGGAAGTCGTTCAGGGCTTGGGTCTTCGCCTTCTCTGCGTCATCGTGCATACGCGTGAGCAGTGTGGTGGCGCCGATGAAGAGGAAGTTCCATCCCATGCCGAGAAACACCAGCGACATCCAGTACTGAAGGATGCCCTCGCCCGTAAGGTTAACCGCTACGCAGGCGGCTTCGAGCGCGGCACCCACCGTCATGATGCGCACGAGGCCAAAACGTGCGATCAAGCGTCCGGTAAAGAATGACGGGGCGAACATGCCCACCACGTGCCACTGGATCACGAACGCCGTGCTGCCAAAGGCGAAGGACTCCGCTTTCATAGCAAGCGGAGTCGCGGTCATCACGAGGGACATCACCCCGTAGCCCAACATGCCGGCCACCGCCGCCACCACGAACCCGGGTTGGGAAGCGATGGTCCGAAGGCTCCTGCCGGAGACTGCGTGCTCGCGGCGAACCGGCTTGGGAATGTCCACGAACATGACGGCTGCGAAGGCCAGGATGTAGACACCTATCAGGGCCGCATAGCTGCCCGCGAACTCAGCCGAGGATACGAGTTCGCGGGTGAAGGAGGCCAGATTGGGCCCGGCGAACGCCGCCAGCACGCCGCCCGCCAGCACCAGCGAGACCGCACGGCCCGCGAGCGCCGGGCCCGCGGCATCGACTGCCGCGAAACGATAGTAGTTGCCGAAAGCATTGAAGGCGCCCACCAGGATTGCCGCAACTGAGAAGAGCTCGAAGCGGCCCTCCAGGATAGCTATCGCCGCCAGGCCGCCCGCAAGGACCCCGAGTCCCGCAGCGAGCAAGAACCCGGCCCGCCGACCGAATCGCCCCATGAAAAGAGAAGCCGGGATGGTGAAGACCATGGTGGCCAGGAATTGCAGGGCGATGGGCAGCGTCGCATAAGCGGGATTGTCGGCCAGCGCAACACCCACGAGCGCGGACGAGGAAAGCACCAACGAGTTGGCGGTCATGGCCAATCCCTGGCAGAGGGCCAGAACACCGACGTTCCGCCAGGCTCCGCGCGGCGCGGAGCCCGTGGGCAAGGCTGTCTCGGCCGGCCCCGCCGTGAGGTTCACGTGATGATGTCCCTGCCGAGGGCGTAGCGGACGAAGCGCGAGCCCACCTGCTCCGAAGCGAGCACTCTGTCGGCTACGGGCAGCGACGACAACACGCGCAGCACCTGAGCGAGGAATGCCGCGCCCCGTCCCGCCCCTTCGTCCACTAAGAGATCCGCCAGCCGACCCTTCTCCAGGCAGGTTCTCACCACACGTTCCACGGCGTTGGCGGGCACGTGCCGGGGTTCCGCGCGACGTACCATCCGCATAGCACCCTTCCGGCACGCCCCGGCGCACAGTCCGCAGCCGATGCAGCGTTCGTGGTCCACGTGGGACACCAGCGCGCTTCGCGGCGCCCCGTCGTGGAACAGGGGACGCAGCGCTATGGCTCCGATAGGACATGCTTTGGCACAACGACCGCAACCGGTGCAGGTATCAGACACCGAGGAGGCCTCAAAACCGCTCGGAACCACCGCCGGCAGATCGAAGCGTCGGATCGCCGAGAGCTGTCCGCAGCAGCAGCCGCAGCAGCTGCAGAGATAGGTAGGTCGATCGCGTACGTTGTCCACGATGTGCACCAGCCCGAGTTCGCGGGCACGAGCGACCAGTTCGAGCCCTTCGACCCGGTCCACCGCGCGACCGAAGTCGTGCCGAACCACGTAGTCGGCCCCTCCCTCGAGAGTGAGGCAGATGTCAGCGGGATTATCGCAGGCGTGACCCAGGTGCTGAGCCTTGTGCCGGCAGTAGCAGAGGGAGACGGCCAGTCTCTTCGAATCGCCGACGATGCTCGAAGCTTTCTCCCAGTCGAGCACCTCGGGCAGGTCGGTGTCCGAGATGACCGTCTCGTGCACGGCTGCGCGGCCGACCACGGTGGAGGTGCGGAACATCTCCCGGGCGAAGGTGTCGTCGCCGATAGTGTAGGCGTGCAGAGCCTCGGCCATCCGTTGCTTGGGGATGGAGTCTTTCGCCCGCATCATCGAGAACTCGAAGAACCCCACCACCGGCGGGGCCAGCAGGTAGTGAGGCTCCCGGTCTTCGCGGCCGGGCATGTCCATGACGACGCCCTTCTCAGCCATGGCATCGAGCCGAGCGGTGAGTTCCGCTTCGTTCAGGCCCGTGCGGGCGACGAGTGCACTCAGCGGAGTGGGCACGACGGGCATCCGCGAGGCGAGTTCGGCTTCTTCTGGCGTGAAGAGGATCTCGAGTATGTCGCGCCAAGCGGCGCGAGCGGCCGCATCGGCCGGCTCCGGCATGGCCGCCGGGCCCCGCTGCAGGCGCGTCGAGAGCAGACGATGCTCATGACTCAGGTGTGCGGCGTGGCCCATGACAACCCCCTCGCGCAGGTCGGGATCCTGACTAGAGCATAGCAGGGGGAGGGGCGGTCGCCCGCTCGCGGATCGCCTCGTTCATCTCCCGGAATCCTTCCTCCATACGAGGGGCTAAGTACCAACCCACCAAGGGCACGAGCAGGCCGGATAGCTCCTCCCGATGCACCAGGCGTACGCGTGCGGCCGCCCAGTCGGCACCGTCGGCTTCGTCAGCCGTGTCGGGCTCCAGAGTCAGACTGTGCACGCCGCTCAGCACTCGACGGGAGAAGAGCTTCCCGGTCCAGCGGATCTCGCGACAGTCATCGCAACGGAGCACTTCAGCCTGAAAGCGGAAAGGCAAACCCAGAAACCCGCGACGAAACCGCACCTCGGCCCGCAGCACGCCCCCGGGCCGAAGATCGCCACTTACCCTTGGCATGAACCGGTTCCACTCTGGATAGGTAGCTAAGTCGGTGAGCACGCTCCACACGCGCTCCAAGGGAGCCTCGATCGTGGTCTCGGCCCGCACCTCCCTGCGCCACCGGACCCACCGCCGCAGCAACGCGCCGGCAGCCGTCGAAAGCCGGAGGAAACCACCCGACCCGCCCGCACTCATGGTCGCGGGGCCTCCGCCAGGACCCGGCGGACGGCCTCTTCGTATCCCATCGGCCGGAAATCGAACAGGTCCAGAGCCGCGGGATCACGCACCACCACCTCGGACTTCAGACCTTCGATCAGCGGAGAGGCGATGGCGTTCGATATAGGCGTGACCAGACCAACCCAGTACGACGACAAGCGGGGCGTCAATACCGGCACCGGGATCAGGACGCGCCGCAGCCCCCGGAGCCGTGAGTACACACGGATCATGTCTCCGTAGCTGAGCACGTCGGAGCCGCCGATCTCGATGGTGCGGCCGACGGTCTCGGGAATTGCGAGGGTGTCGATCAGGTAACGAAGTACGTCCGCCTCCGCCACCGGCTGAGTGTGCGTGCTCACCCAGCGCGGCGTCACCAGCACAGGCAGCCGTTCAGCAAGGTATCGCACCATCCGAAACGACACGCTCCCGGCACCCACGATCACGGCCGCGCGGAACGTCGTCACCGGCACCCCAGTCGAGGCCAAGACCTTCTCCACGTCGCGCCGACTTGCGAGGTGCTCGGAAAGTTCGACGTCGTCTTCACCCAAGCCGCCCAGGTAGATGATCCGCCCCACGCCCTTCTCTTTGGCTACCAGGGCGACGTTGGAGGCTGCGTTGTGGTCCGTTCGCGCGAAATCCGCCGAGGCGCGACCGCCCATCGAGTGCACGAGGTAGTACAAGACGTCCACGTTTTCGAAGGCGGCGGGCAAGGTATCCACGTCGAGCGCATCAGCAGTCACGATCTCGACGGAGTCGCGCCAGGGGCGGGTCGCTAGTTTCGCGGGGTCGCGGGCCAGGCAGCGCACGTCGTAGCCCTTCGCCGCGAGGAGCGGAGTCAACAGACCGCCGATGTAGCCGGTGGCCCCCATGACAAGCACGCGCTTCGGCGCGCCGAGAACGGCTCCCTCCTCCTCGGAGATCATGTCTGCCTCTCGATCGCGCCGCCGCTCAGACTGTCCGGATCGACCTCTGCGAATCTCATGAGTTCCTCCTTCAACTGGTCGCGACGCTCCACGCCGACGAACGCGGCTTCGATCGCATTCAGCGCCAACGCAAGCACATCCCGCCTGACTAGACCCAGGGCTCTCTGGGCTGCGATGAAGTTGTCGACGAGATAGCCCCCAAAGTACGCGGGATCGTCGGAATTGACGGTCGCCAACAGGCCACGCTCCAGCAGCTCTTTCAGATTATGACGCTCCATCGACGAGAAGACACGGAGCCTTACGTTGGAGAGCGGGCAGACCGTGAGAGGAATGCGGTCCGCGACGAGTCTGGCGACCAGTCGCTCGTCTTCCAAACAACGGACACCATGGTCTATCCGTTCGGCGCCCAACAGGTCGAGGGCTTCGGAGATGTATTCGGGCGGCCCTTCCTCACCCGCGTGGGCCACGATGCGGAGCCCGTTCGCCCGCGCCCGGGCGAACACCGTGACGAAATCCCGGGGTGGATGTCCGAGTTCGGCCGAATCGAGGCCCATCCCGGCGATGCGATCGAGGTGCTCCAAGGCGGCGTCCAGCGTCTTCTCCGCCGAATCGAGTCCTCGGTCTCTGAGTAGGCACATGATCAAGCGGCTCGAGATGCCGAGTTCAGATCGTGCGTCCATCAGCGCCCGGTGGACACCAGATACCACGTCGCCGAAGGGGACTCCTCGGTCGGTGTGGGTCTGAGGGTCGAAGAACACCTCGGCGTGCCGGATGCCGTCCACGTGCGCCCGCAGGAGATAGGCCCACGTCACGTCGTAGAAATCGACCTCCCTGCGCAGAACCGACGCACCCTCGTAGTACTCGCACAGGAACGAGCGCAGGCCGGAGAATTCGCGGGCGGCGCGTGCAGCCTCCACAGTGGGATGTCGCAGCCGTACACCGTTACGCTCGGCCATCAGGAACATGTGTTCAGGCTCGAGCGTGCCTTCGAGATGCACGTGCAGTTCCACCTTCGGCATCTCCCGAATGAAGGTGTCGAGGCCGCCCCCAGGAGCTTTGGAGGCGCCTCCACGGTGCGATCTCGTGCCGAAGGCCCTGTCGCCCCCGGGCCCGCTCGAAGACTGCGCCATCGTCACCACCTCATGTCGAGAGCATGACTTTACCGATGGCGGAACGACCCTCCAGCGCACGATGAGCTTCCGCAGTCGCAGCCAATTCAAAGGTCGCAGCCACCTGCACCTGGAGCCCCTCCTCCGCGACCCACGAGAGCACGGCTGCCGCTCGCTCCAAGAGTTGCCCACGGTCCGCCGTATGATGGGCAAGCGTGGGGCGCTGCAGGTAGAGGGAGCCCTTGGTGCTCAGCACCTGGGGGTCCAGGGGGGCCGGCGGCCCGCTGGAGCGCCCATAGAGGATCATGTAGCCGCGTGGAGCTAGGCAGTCGAGTCCCTTCTCGAACGTGGTGAGGCCGACGCCGTCATAGACCACCCGCACCCCCCGCCCCTCGGTGAGACGATGCACCTCCGCGACGAAATCATCGCGGCTGTAGAGAATGACCTCGTCTGCTCCCGCGGCGCGCGCGGCCTCGGCTTTCTCGGGGGTCGAGACGGTAGTGAGCACCCGCGCGCCGCAGTGCTTCGCCATCTGGATGAGCAACAGACCCACGCCTCCCGCACCGGCGTGAACCAGACACTCGTCGCCGGGTCGCAGATGAAAGGAGGAGTGGCTGAGGTAGTGGGCCGTCATGCCTTGAAGCATGACGGCCGCCGCGAGCCTGGTGGGGATGAGCTCCGGGACCGGCAC
>JBBRDB010000127.1:0-7586 GCA_038204345.1 Thermoleophilia bacterium
CCGCGGCTATGGCCCGCAGCGGCGATCCTTCGAGAGAGCCCTTACTTAACCCCGCCGCGCGGAAGCCGAGTTCCACCGCCGCCTGCTTGAGTTCGTGAGCACCGCCGATCATGGTAGAAGACACCTTGCCTTCGGCGTCGATTCCGAGGGCCAACATCACGGCCAGCGCGGTCGTAGTGCCCGCCGGCACCGACTCTCCGAGGATCAAATAATCGGTGAGCTTGGCGAGATTCGCGCCCAAATGCCAACCCCGCTCGAAGATGGTCTCGGCGTCCTCGACTGCGTGTCCGGTCACCACGGACCTTGCGGGGGAGCCGCCCAGACTGAAGAAAGGGGTCTGGGGCGAGACCTCAGAACCGGCATCCACCACGAAGACCGGCAGCTTCGTCGCAGCGATCGCAGCCATGGTTATGATCACGGGAGACGGGATGCCGTCGGGGGTCGCGGCCACACCTGGGATGCACCGGGCCCGACCGTAGAACAGGGCCTCCATGTCCGCCGGCGGCGTGTACTTGCGCATCTCAGCCGACGCTCCGGCGATGGAGATACCCTCGATCGCTCCTGTGTCGGACGACGCGATCGTGCAGAGGAAGGCCGGCTGCGCGGCATCACGCAGGCCGCCTAGAAGCGTGTCGTCGCCTTCGATAAGAATACGTGCCATTTATCCTCCCATTGTCTTGGCTGTAGACAGATGCAGTCGATCCGCGGCCCGATCTCCGCGGGCCGCCCCCAGCACGGGCAAGACGGCCGCGCAGCCCGCTAGGATCCCGGCCGCGTCGGCGGCGGAACGTCGGCCCCGGCGTTCGCCGCCCAGGGGGAGCCAGGGCCCTTGATCTTGAGGGGAATGCCGCTCACGCAGAGATAGACCTCGTCGGCCGTGCGCGCGAACACCTGATTCACCCGCCCCTGCAGGTCGCGGAACAGACGGCTCAAACGGTCCGCGGGAACGATGCCCGTGCCCACCTCATTGGTGACGACGACCGCCTGCGGCCAACTCCGCGCCAGGTAGTCGGCCAAGCCCTGCATCTCGCTGGCGAGAACGACTTCTGGATCTGGAGACTCGCCCTCCCTCTCCAGGAGCAGGTTGGTGGTGTAGAGGGTCAGGCAGTCAAAGAGGATGGTGTCCCATTGCCCCTCGACCTCCGCGAGCCTGCGGACGGCGTCCCGAGGGGCGTCCAGGGTGCCCCACTCCGACGGCCGGCGGGTCCGGTGTCGCTCGATGCGCAGGTGCATCTCGTCGTCGCCGGGCTCGGCCGTGGCCACGTAGAGCACTCGGCCGCCCAGTCCGGTGGCGAGTCGCTCCGCCAAGGTTGACTTGCCGCTGCGTGCCCCTCCCGTCACCAGGATCATGACGAGGACCTCCCAGAGGGAGGATTCTCATCAGAACGTCGCGCGCAGGGTGCGACGCCCGAAAGGGTCGTCAGAACGAAGGAGAGATGCATGCCAGCCCTTTCCGTCGAAGAGCACATCCGGCATGTCTGGCAACGGCAGGTCTCCTGGCTCCCGGTTCAGACGCCCCTTTCCCCTTCCCAGCGCGAGGCCAGTGGATCTCGGAGGTGGCTCACCGGTCACAGTGGCGGGACCGCGCCGGTCTCTCACCGGCTTCCCTGTTAGGCCTTCTGGCACCGTTACCGACAACAACCAATGTCGGCAGGATACCGGAAAGCATCTGCGGTCACAAGCGACCGAATGGAGCATTGCGAAAGCCCGGGGGGCACGTTGGCCCGCGGTAGGTCAGGACCCCATCGGGGGGCCCATAAGGACGCCCAAGGGGTGCGCGGTCCGGCCGTCGTCCGTCGGTGGATCCCCGAAGGGGTCATGCTCGAACCACACGAGGTCCGTCGCCGCCCCGATGCGTAACCGTCCGTAGCCTCCGCCCAGACCGAGCAGGTCGGCTCCCACGGCGCAGGCCGCGTCACGCACCTCGGCGGGCGATAGGCCGGCCGCGCGCAGGTGCGCCACCTCGGTTAGTAGTGCGCCGTGCGGGACCCCCGGAGAACCACCGTCGGTGCCCGCGGCGATGCTCACTCCCGCCGCGCGGGCTGTCGCCACCATAGCTTCGTGCTCAGCGATGATCCGAGGCAGTGCAGCAAGGTCGCCCGCCCGCTCGTCCCCCACCGTGCTCGCGCGCGGCCCGCGCGGTCCGCCGACGCCGGCCTCGCTCCCGTCCCGGGTATGGGCTTGAGCCGCGAGCGCGTGCAAGGGAGTCAGCGTAGGGACCCACACGACGTCATGCTCGGCAAGGACGTCCACCGCGTCTGCATCGAGCAAGATGCCGTGCTCGATGCTGTCGGCCCCCGCCTCTGCGGCCATCCTCACCGCATCAGCCCCATTGGCGTGAACGGCCACGGGCACGCCGAGTTCGTGGGCCGCGTCAGTCATCTTCTGCAGCTCAGCGAAACTGAAATGGGGAGGCGCGACGGTCCCACGTGCCAGGTCTACACTCCCAGTGAGTATCACCTTGACCACCCGCGCGCCGGCAGCCACGCGCCCGCGCACGGCCTGCGCTGGGTCGTCGGTGGGCCCGAGCGCCACACCCAGGAAACCACCGTAATGCCCCCGACTCGTGAGCGCTCCCGTCGAGGACACCACGCGCGGCAGTCCGCCGGCAGACCGGCCCGGTGCCGACGGCGCGGCCCCTTCGTCGTGCCCGACCCGCGCCGGACCCGCGCGGCCCCCCAGGTCGCGCACTGCAGTCACTCCGTGGGCCATGTGGGCCATGGCGTTGACGGCCGCAGCCCCGTCGGCTGCGCCCCTTTCGACATCGTCGCGCGAGGAGGGCGAGGGAGAGGGGGAGGAGGAGGAGGCGGAGACAACCGGAACGGGCCCTGGGCCGACATGCTGCCTCGTCCCGCCCAAAGAGAGGTGCACGTGAGCGTCCACGAGGCCGGCGCAGAGGTGAGCTCCCCCCAGGTCGAGCACGCGCTCCCCGACGCGCGGTTCCAGCGCACCAAGGTCGCGGATCACGCCGTTCTCGTAGCGCAGGTCGAACCACCCGTGCGTCACATCCGTCGCACCAGGCAGACGGCCGTCAGGGCCGGCGCAGCCGCCCGCCGGAGCGCACCGTACCAACAACAGGCGGACGGCGCTCAGAACGGCGGCGGGTACGGCGTCAACGTTCGTCCCAGTGCAGTCCCACGGACTCCTCGGTGCGCGCCAACTGTTCCAAGGCGTCCTTGTACTTCGAGTGACGAAGCCCGACGATCTCGATCACCATCTGCAGGAAGCGCCAAAGCGCCCCCCGCATGGCGTCCGGCGTGGTGTCCAAGTATATCCTCCCGTTCCCGGCTGCAGCGCCTTCCACATCCTTGAGTGCATGGAAGACGGTCTTGCCCAGCACGGCGTCCAAACCGAGATCCATGCCCTGGCTCTCCAGGAACTTCAGGGCGCGGCCACCCTCGGATATGCGCACGCGGTCACCGTCGGACGTGAGAAACACCAGGATCGGGCCCTGGGCGGGATACTCGAAGGGTGCGGCTCCCACCAGGCGAGCCGTTCGGCGCAGACGGTCCACCTGCGCCGGGTCTCCGTCGGCCAGGGCGAGCAGGTCGGCTGTCTGGAGACGCTGGAACTCGAGGGTCATGTCCTCCTACCACGTTCAGCTGCTTCGATCTCCCAAACCTTGTGCCGCTCAGCGGCCTTCAGACGAGGGGTCGGGGGACGCCTCCGCAGACGCGTCTGTCGACGCCCTGTGAGTAGTGGGCCATGTGGCGAACTCGGGCTCTGTGGACACGTGCACCGGCGCGGCGTGCGCCGCGGTGTCCGCCTCGGCCGGAGCCTTGCTCCGCGCGATCTGCTCCTCGAGTCCCACCATCTCGTCCAGGTACGACTGCCGGACCGCCGAGTCCACCTCGCGACCGCGCAACCCGTCGTACTCCATGTACCCGATCTTCTTCGCCAAGCCGTCCATCTGGCGCTCGAGTTGGAGTTCCTCTACCTTGGTCTTGCCCTGCTCGAGAGCCTTCTCAGCCTGTTTTGCTACTTTTTCGGCCCCCTCAGACAGTCTGTCAAGAAAACCCATGTCTACCTCCTCCGCCTTGCATCTTTCCCAGCTGTGTAACCATTCCCAAAGTGGGTCGTGCTTGCACCTCCCAGAGGATCTTCCCCATCCGTAGTCCGTGCGGCTCTTACAGCGGTCGCTCGCGAGACGGCCCATGGCTACCCCGTGAGAGCCACCAGGACCGGAGCGAGGACCAAGGCGGGGAGGAAGTTGCCCGTGCGTATCTCACGCACTTCTAAGAGGCGGAGGCCTATCGATAGGACGAGAAGGCCGCCCACGGCCGTCATCTCAGCGATCATGGGGTCTGTGAGCACGCGATCGAAGAAACCTGCTCCGAGGGTGAGTGCTCCCTGGTACACGAGCAAGGACAGGGCCGAAAAACCAACGCCCCAGCCGAGCGTCGACGCGAATGCGAGAGCAGCAAAGCCGTCGAGGATCGACTTGACCGACAGGATCTCCACCGAGCCCGTGAGACCATCCTCTATCGCACCGAGCACAGCCATCGGTCCGACGCAGAAGACCAGACTCGCGGTGACGAACCCCGTGCTGAAAGTGCTCGAGCCCGCGGAAAGGCGCGCCTGGAGACGATCGCCCACGTTCTCGAGGCGGCGCTCTATGTTCAGGCCCTCGCCTATCAGTCCGCCCACCAGGATACTTGCCAATACGATGAGGAACTGGTTGGTCTGGAGCGCCATGCGCAGTCCCATGATGATGGTGAGCAGACCCAGTCCGTCGGTGACCGTCTCGCGCACCCTCACCGGGAGGCGCTGCCCTAGACCCACACCCACGACAGTACCGGCGATGACGGCACCCATGTTGAGGACCGTGCCTATGCCCGTCACGCCCACCTCCTGGCTGAGAGTCCGTCGGATGATATCATCCGTTCTTCCGTGTCGCGTCCTGACCGCCGCGGCAATATAGGCAGAACAGCCTTTCCCGAGCCAAGTCCGAGGAGATCCAGTGGCGACCGTAGTACCGTTCCATGCGTGGAGATACAACCTCGAACGCACTGGACGCCTCTACTCAGTCACCGCACCTCCGTACGACGTCATCGGCCACATATTCAGAGACGAGCTCTACGAGCTCAGCCCCCACAATGTCGTGCGCGTGGATTTTGGCAAGACCTCCACCGACGACACCGAGACCGAGAATCGCTACACGCGGGCCGCCGCGCTGCTTCGCGCGTGGAAGTCCGAGGGCATCTTGGTCCGTGACCCTCACCCCACCGTCACCATCGTCGAGGAATCATTCATCGGTCCGGACACCCGCCCGCGCACCCGGCGCGGCTTCCTGGCCTTGGTCAAGCTCCAGGAGTTCTCAGAGGGGGTCGTGTTCCCCCACGAGACCACCCTGTCCGGCCCCAAGCGCGACCGCTACCGTCTCATGGACGAGACCTGCATGAACCTGAGCCCCGTGTTCATGCTCTACTCGGCTCCCGACGACGCCGTCATGGCCACCTGGGACGCCGTGTCCGGTAGTATTCCCCCCACGGCCTCCATGGCGGACCCGGCGGGCACTACCACCAGCCTGTGGCCTACCGCCGACCCCGCAGTCCTCGCCGCCGCGACCAGCCGGTTGGCGAGCGTACCGCTGCTCATCGCCGACGGCCACCACCGGTACGAGACGGCCCTGCGCTACCGTCAAGCGCGACACGAGGCGGGCGACGGCGACGGCCCCTGGGACTACGCACCTGTGTACCTCTGCAACATTGAGGACCCCGGGCTTGCCATCTTCGCTACCCATCGTCTCCTCCACGGCCTCAACGCGGATCAGATCCAGGGCCTGCGCGACACGCTCTCACGCTTCTTCACCCTGGAGCCTCTCACCGACGACCCTTCACAGGTGAAGGACGCCATCTCCGGCTTCTTGGAAGCCCGACAGAACCAGGGTGGCGCCTTCGGTCTCTACGGACCTGTGTTGGGCACAGCCTACGGCTTGGCCCTCAGGGATCCAACCGCGCCCGAGACCATGGCCGACGACATGCATAGCCAGGCCTATCACCGCCTCGACGTGGCGATCCTCCATAACGTCATCTTCCATGAGTTGCTGGGCATCACCGAGGAGGACGTCGCGGCGGGCCAGTACCTCACCTTCGTGAAGAACTGGAGCCGCGGTTTCGAGAGGCTGGAGACCGGCGAGTCGCAGATCGGGTTCTTCATGAACCCCATCAAACTGCGGCAGGTGTACAACGTGGCTCTGGGGGGCGAGCGCCTACCTCAGAAATCCACCTACTTCTACCCCAAGCTGCCCACCGGTCTGCTCTTCCACGATCTGAGCGGTAAAGACTCGCTCTAAGCCACGTCGCGGCTCAGTAGGTCATGACTGCTCTGCCGTTCGACTCGACCAGTTCGATACTCTCCGCCTTCCCGTTCTCGGCCAGCCGGATCACCACCCCTTCGAGCCACACATCTCCCGTGGCCGGCTCGAAGCGCGCCGGCATCTGAGTGAGGAACCGCTCGATGATGATCTCTTTCTTCATGCCGATGACCGAATCGCGAGCACCGCACATACCCACGTCCGTGATGTAGGCGGTGCCGCCGGGCAGCACCCGCGCGTCTGCAGTGCGCACGTGGGTATGCGTGCCGACGAGCGCGCTCACGCGTCCATCCAGGAAGTGTCCCATCGCCACCTTCTCGCTGGTGGCCTCGGCGTGTAGATCCACTAGTACGTTGCGCACGCCTTCCAGCTGTTCGAGCGCTTCGCCCACTACCTCGAACGGGGAACGAGCAGCGTGCAAGAAGAGTTGGCCGCTCAGATTCACCACGCCGAGCCGGCCGGCCTTCGTGTCCACCACCGTCAATCCTCGGCCCGGGTTCGATGGGAGGAAATTGTAGGGGCGGATGATCCGGGGCTGCCTGTCCAGATACTCGTAGATCTCCCGGCGGCGGTAGACGTGGTTTCCGGTCGTGATCACGTCCACCCCGGCAGCGAAAAAGGAGTCGGCCACGTCTGGACTGATCCCCACCCCTTGCTGAGAGGCGTTTTCGCCATTCACGACCACCGCGTGGGCCCCGTAACGCTCACGCAACCGCGGCAGTTGCTCGACGAGCAGGCTTCGGCCCGGTTTTCCAACGACATCTCCGAAGAACAGGATGATCACGTGTACACCTCCGTTGGTCTCACCCAGTGTACCCGGGTGCGTCTGGCGCGTCGATGGCAGGGTCCGACTTTGGTCGTATGGTCCGCCTTTGGCGAGCGTCATTAGCCTCGTCTCAGATCAAAGATACCGAGCAAGGAGGCGTTCATGAGAATTCCAGGCATCAACTCCATCAGACCCCCCGACGCGGCAGCGGTGGAGCCATCGAGAAGGCGGCGGATCGCGGTCGCGGCCACTTTGGTTTGTCTAACCGCTGCACCCGGAGCCGTACTCGTGATCGCCGCCTATCCGGTCGAGGGGGCAGCGGCAGAGGCGGCGGCTGCCACGGAGGATGTCCCTGTGCTGCTCACGGCACCCGCCGAGATCTCCGACGGGTCCCCGCTCTTCACGCTCCCCTGGGGTGAAGGTCCGGGTCAGGTGGGCCTTCTCCGTCGGGCAGACCACGAGTCACGCGGACCAGAGGCTTTCGTGGTAGCTCCCGATGGACGG
>JBBRDB010000128.1:0-7576 GCA_038204345.1 Thermoleophilia bacterium
CCACCACGATAGGGGGGATCTTGGTCCTGTCTAATCTCAATTCTTCCCGGGTCCCCAAGATCCCCCCTATCGTGGTGGTGTGGCCTCGGCGGGGAAGCCCCGGCCGGAGCACGCGTCGAAGCGGACTTCTACTCCGCTACCAGGAGCAATGGATACAGTGGCTGTCCGCCACGGTGCAACTCGAACTCCACCTCGGTGAAGGTCTCTTGGAGTAGAGCGGCCGCCTCATCGACTTCGTCTTCGGGGACGCCGCCACCAGTCAGCACCGTCACCAGCTCCTTGCCCCCTGTGACCAGTCGCTCAGTGACCGCGCGGGCAGCCTCGAAGAGATCGTCCGTGCTGACGAGGACCTGTCCCTCGACCAGTCCGATGAAAGACCCCTCCTTTACCTGGACGCCGTCTACGAGCGTATCCCTCACCGCGCGGGTGACCTCCCCGGTGACCATCTGTTCAAGAGCGCTGGTCATGTCCTCGACGTTGACCGCGAGCGCGTTCTGTGGGTCGAACGAGACCATGGCCGCCAGCCCCGCCTGCATGGAGCGCGTAGGGACGACCGTGACATTCTTGGGCGATAACTCGGCCACCTGCTCGGCCGCCATGATGACGTTCTTGTTGTTGGGGAGGAGGATGATCCCCGGAGCTTCGGCTAGGGCGATGGCTTTCATCAGATCCTCAGCCGAAGGGTTCATGGATTGTCCGCCCGCCACGAACGGACCCGCACCCAAGCTGCGATAGAGGTCGGTGACGCCATCCCCGACCACGACCGGGATGACCTGCGTCTGGCCCACTTGGGTGGGTGCGAGGGCCCGCTCGCGGAGGCGGGCGTACCTCTCGGCGGTCTGCTCGGGCATGTTGTCGATCTCGATCTGAGAGAGCGTGCCTCTGGAGGTGCCGAGGGCGAGCACGGTGCCAGGCTCGTCGGTGTGGAGGTGCACCTTCACCTGCGAATCGGTTCCCACCACCAGGAGGCTGTCGCCGAGCGGCTGCAAGAGTCTCTCCAGTTCGGGGGCATCGAGTCCGTTCCCCCGAAGCAGGAAGCTGGTGCAGTAGGTGTAGGGGCTCTCCTCCCCCTCCTCCTCGCCTTCTATCAGCGGCACGGCGGACAGCGGAGTCGTTACCCCGCCGTGTGCGGGCGAATCCGCTCCCATCATTCCCTCCAATAGGACCACGAGGCCGTAGCCGCCGGCGTCCACGACGCCCGCATCGGCCAGGACTTTCAGGAGGGTGGGCGTGCGTTCGACGCTCTCCCAGCCCGCCTCGATCATGGAACTCAGAAGCTTGGCCACATCTGTGTCCGGACTGACTTTCTCGGCCGCCTCGGTCATCTCCCGTAACACCGTCAACATGGTGCCCTCAACCGGTCTCCTGATCGCGCGATAGGCCGTATCGGTGGCGTGGCGCATCATACCGGCCACATCAGGGGACGCCGCCCCGTCTGCATCCCTTAGAGCCTCCATCGCGCCGCGGATGATCTGAGAAAGGATGACTCCGCTATTACCCCGGGCGCCCATCAAGGCGGCATTGGCAACCAGGTCGCAGAGTTCCGCTTGGCTGAGGTCTTCGGGGGCCCTTCTCAACTCGTCCACGACGCTCTTGACCGTCAGGAGGAGGTTCGTGCCGGTGTCCCCGTCGGGCACGGGGTAGACGTTCAGGTCGTTCACCGTCTGCTTCCGGGCCTCCAAGGCTCGATGCGCTCCGGCGACCACGGTGCGGACGAGGGCCGCCGTGATCGGAGGAGACGCCGCTCTAGCCTCCAACCCTCACGCCCTGAACGTGTATGTGGATATCGGCCACCGACCTACCGGTGGCGCGCTTCACGTTGTACATGACTTGCGAGCGGACGTTGCCGGCTACTTCGGCCACGTTCAGTCCACACTCCACGATGATGTAAAGGTCGACGTGCAGTCGGTCGGGTTTCTGGGTCACCCTGATCCCCTGATGGAGCTTGTCCCGGGACAACAACGCCCCCACTCCCCGCGCCAAGTTGGGCGAAGCCATGCCTACGACGCCGTAGCATTCGAGCACCGTCCACCCGACGATGTCGGCGATAGCCCGATCGCTCACGATGACGGTGCCGGGGACCTCGGTCTTGGTGGGTTCCAGACGAATCTCCTCCGCCATGCGGCCCCCTATCCGTCCCTGTCTGCGAGAGGCGGAAGACGGTTAAGGTCGCGGAGCAGAGCCACAGGTTCGATGCCGTGCATGCGGGCGCCGTCTTCTATGGATTCCATCATCGCGCCCA
Source organism: Thermoleophilia bacterium (assembly GCA_038204345.1). Classification (GTDB taxonomy): domain Bacteria; phylum Actinomycetota; class Thermoleophilia; order RBG-16-64-13; family RBG-16-64-13; genus JAHJSA01. Next base: position 2,243 of record JBBRDB010000128.1, read on the forward strand.
TGCACCCGATACAGGCAAGACCATGGAGTGTGAAGACATCTCTGGCCCGTGGATCGGCCTGCAGCGCCTCGAGGATCGACATGTCTTTGGTGAACGTCGTCATACGCCCCTCGGTGACTAGACCGCGTATCGGAACCATTGTACACCACGGCCCACCCCCTTCCGGACCCCGGTTCCGTGCTATCCTACCGCGCTGCATAGTCATTCGCGCCGCCTGGGGTTGTCAAACCGTCTCTTAACGGTGCATACTATGCCGTTCGCCGAGCACGAACCTTCCGAAGAGGGATGAGGATACGATGTCCAGGATCTGCGCAGTGTGCGGAAAAGAACCGGGTTTCGGCAACAACCGGAGCCACTCGATGAGGGCCACCAAACGCCGCTGGAACGTGAACGTGCAGAAAGTCCACGTGCTGCTGAAAGGTAAGCCCACCCGCGCCTATGTCTGCACGAAATGTCTCAAGGCTCACAAGGTGCAGAAGGTGCTGAAGGTGCTGAAGACCGCGTAGCGCCGCACGCGGCCGGCCGGGGCGTTTCCCGGGCCGGCTCGCGTTCCGCTCCGCCCCCCCCGGCGGAGTTCCGGCGGGCTAGAGCCCGCCGTCGCCCAAAGATATCCCCAGGTTGGCCATCTCGAGCGCCGCCACGGCGGCATCCCACCCTTTGTTGCCCGCCTTGGTCCCGGCCCGCTCGATAGCCTGCTCGATGGTATCGGTGGTGAGCACGCCGAAGATCACGGGAACATTGGTGTCGAGCCCCGCTTTGGCAACGCCCTTCGCCACCTCCGAGGCCACCACGTCGAAATGCGGCGTGGAGCCGCGGATCACGGCGCCTAGCGTGATGACGGCGTCGTAGCGCCCGCTCGCAGCCATCCGCTTGGCCACGAGAGCGATCTCGAAGGCCCCCGGCACCCACGCCACCTCGACTTTGGCGGGGTCCACTCCGTGGCGGTGAAGACTGTCAAGAGCTCCCGAGAGGAGCTTGTTCGAGATGAACTCGTTGAAACGACCTACTACGAGACCGAAGGACAGACCGTCGCCGCCCAGATCGCCCTCATAGATACGCCCTTTCTGCACTTCGTCAATCATTCTCTTCTCCCTCCACACGGATTTCTTCCGGATTGAGCCCCTGGTGGTGCAGTATGTGGCCCATCTTGTCGAGTTTGGTCTGAAGGTATGCGAGGTTCTCGTCGCGGGGCGGCACTTCCAGAGGCACGCGCTCCACGACGGTGAGGCCGTAGCCTTCAACGCCCACCAGTTTGCGCGGGTTGTTGGTCATGAGCCGGATGGTGGTCAATCCGAGGTCGGCCAGTATCTGAGCGCCTATCCCGTATTCGCGCAGGTCGGGGGCGAACCCGAGCTCCACGTTGGCCTCCACGGTGTCGCGCCCCTCTTCCTGGAGTTTGTAGGCCCGCAATTTGTTCAATAGTCCGATGCCACGGCCTTCTTGAGCCATGTACAGCAAGACGCCGGTGCCTTCCCGCTCGATCATTTCCATCGCGGCGGTGAGCTGCTCCCCGCAATCGCAGCGCAGGGAACCGAACACGTCGCCCGTGAGACACTCTGAGTGCACCCTCACGAGCACGTTCTCCTTGCCTCTGACGTCTCCCTTGATCACCGCCAGATGCTGCTCGCCGTCGAGAAGACTCTCGTAGCCCACCGCGGTGAAGTAGCCCCAGCGCGTCGGGAGCTTGGCCTCGGCGCCCCGTCGCACGAGCCTCTCGGTGCGCCGCCTGTACTCGATGAGCGCCGCTACCGTGATCATCTTCAGTCCGTGCTCGCGGCAGTAGGGGATCAAGTCGGGCACACGGGCCATGGTCCCGTCTTCGTTCATGATCTCGCATATCACGCCGGCAGGGTTAAGGCCGGCCAGCCGGGCGAGGTCCACCCCCGCCTCAGTCTGGCCGGTGCGCTCCAGAACTCCCCCCGGACGTGCGCGTAGGGGGAAGACGTGTCCGGGCTGCACGAGATCGTCCGGGCCGCTCCTCGGGTCGATGGCCACCTGGATAGTCCTCGCCCGGTCGGCCGCAGAGATACCGGTAGTGACTCCCTCCCGGGCTTCGATGGATACGGTGAAGGCGGTCTCGAAGCGCGACTGGTTCATACGGGCCATAGGATGCAGGCCCAATTTGTCGGCCCGACTGGTGGTCATGGCCAGGCAGATGAGGCCGCGCCCGTACTTCGCCATGAAGTTGATGGCCTCGGGGGTCACGAACTGGGCGGCCATGGTCAAGTCACCCTCGTTCTCACGGTCTTCGTCGTCCACCACCACTACCATACGCCCCGACTTGATCTCCTCGAGCGCTTCTTCGATGGATGCGAACGTCTCGTCCTCGCTCATTACACTCCCTTTCAGGGCCGGCTCGATCCGACCGCGTGATGTCATTCCAGATACCCCGCCGAGCGGAGTTCGGCCATGCTCATGCCTCCGGACCCTCCGGGCTGACCCTCCGTTTCTCCGCGGGCCGTAAGCAGAGATTGGCGCACGTACCGCGCGAGCACGTCCGCCTCGAGGTTGACCTGTCGTGGCGGCGCCACGTCGCGCAGCGTGGTTTGCTGAAGGGTGTGAGGGATGATGCCGAGACCGAACTCGTCGCCCTCCACGTCGGTGATGGTGAGGGATACCCCGTCCACCGCCACTGATCCCTTCGGAGCCAAATACGGACGCAGATCCGAGGGGAAACCCACCCGCAACTCCCAGGCGATACCGCGCTTGCGCACCGAGCGGATCTGGCCGACGCCGTCCACGTGGCCCAGGACCAAATGCCCTCCAAGCCGATCCCCCAGAGCCATCGCGCGCTCCAAGTTCACCCGATCCCCCGGTTTGCGCGACCCGATGGTGGTGCTCTCCAGAGTCTCGGCCATGCAGTCCACTGCGAACATGGACGGCTCCACGTGCACCACCGTGAGGCAGGCTCCGTCCACGGAGATAGAGTCACCCAAGCGGGTGCCCCGCGTCACTATTCCGGCCTGCACGAAGAGGTGTGCACCCTCCGGGCGCTTCTCGATGCGCGCGACCCTGCCGACTTCTTCTACGAGTCCCGTGAACATCAGTACGGCTCCCGCACGTAGCCGCTGACGCTGATGTCTATGCCGCTCGGCATGATCTCCACGTCGCGCAGGCGCAGGGCGGCGTCCATGTGTGGATAGCCGGCCGAGGGCAGGGGACCCGGCGAGCCGGCCCCACCTGCGATCACGGGGGCGACGAAGGCGAGCACACGATCGATCAGGTCGGCGTCCCACCAGGCGGCCGCGAGACGCGGGCCGCCCTCCAAGAACACGTCCTGCACCTGCCTGGCGGCCAAGAGCCGGGCCACATCCCGCGGGTCGGGATGAGCGTCCGATTCTCCCGCGCATGCGATCACCTCTATACCCCAGGAGGCCGCTTCCGACTGTCTCTCCTTGGGGACGGAATCCGAGCACACGATGAGCACCGGCCCCTCCTCGACGGTGGACACCAGCGCCGAGTCCCGCTTGAGAGAGAGGGTCGGATCTACGACCACCCGCAGCGGCTGTCGGTGCACAGGCACGTCGCGCGCCGTGAGGCGTGGATCGTCGTGACGGAGGGTTCCCGCCCCCACGAGCACGGCGTCGGCCCAGGCGCGCATCTGATGGACGCGCCGCCTGCTCTCCTCACCGGATATCCAGCGCGAATCGCCGCTCTCGGTGGCGACTCTGCCGTCCAAGGTCATTGCATACTTGTAGGTCACGAACGGGAGTTCGTGTGTGACGTGCTTCCTGAAGGGGTCGTTCTGGCGGCGGGCCCGGTAGTTGAGGTCGCCGTCGGCGACATCGACTGTGACGCCGGCGGCTACCAGTTCCTCGAGGCCGCGTCCGTGGACCCAGGCAGACGGATCGTCCGCAGCCACTACTACGCGCGACACTCCCACCTGGATGAGCGCCCGTGTGCACGGGGGCGTCCGACCGTGGTGGCAACACGGCTCAAGCGAGACGTAGACGGTGGCTCCAAACAGGACCCCGGGCGTCAGTTCGCCGACCGCGCTCTTCATGGCCACGATCTCCGCGTGGTCCATGCCGGCGGCCGCGTGGAAGCCCTCCCCCACTACCCGGCCTTCGCGCACGACCACGGCGCCCACGAGCGGGTTCGGGGATGTGAGGCCGCGACCGCGCTCGGCGAGCGCGATCGCCCGCTCCAAGAAATGTCTATCCTGGTCGTTCAGGGCCACAAAAAACCCCCAAGCCATTCGTCTCAGGGGTGGATGGCGCGTCTAGACACGCCGGCCTTCTCTCATCCAGACTTTCACTGTCGGCCCAGGAATCACACCTGGTCTGCCCCTAGAGGCTCGCGGGCTCTACCGCCGGTAGGGAATCTCACCCAACCCCGAAGACCGTTCTGTTCCTGCAAGCGCAGGCTGAGGAAATGTACCACACCCCCGTCGGGTCGGCAACGACGGCGACCGGGTGGGCGGCACCGCAAAGGCGGATGCCCATGCCGTAGAGTGGGATGCCCATACGCCAGGCACCAACGCCCGTGAGGTCGGTCAGGTTTGTCTCGCAGTCTCCGCCGCCGCGGCCTCGTCGATGCCCGCCTGCAAGACGCCCGCCTGCACCAAGGGGTCCCCGCCGCCGAACACGGCCGACCCGGCCACCAGCCAGTCGGCGCCCGCGGCCACCAATTGAGCGGTGTTCGCGCGCCCCACACCCCCGTCGACTTCGAGTGTCACTTTGGGCGGGATCGAGGCCCTGAGGCGACGCAGTTTGTCGAGGCTCTCGGGAATGAACTCCTGTCCTCCGAATCCGGGATTCACGCTCATGACCAAGATGTAGTCCGCCGTCAAGGCCGCCTCTTCCACAGCAACGACAGGGGTGGCCGGATTCAGTACCACTCCGGCAGCGGCTCCGAGTTCCCGTATCCGCGCGAGCGTGCGGTGCAGGTTGGGAGTGGTCTCAACGTGGACACTCAACGCATCCGCGCCCGCCGCTACGAAGTCATCGAGGAACGCGTCGGGCTGCTCGACCATCAGGTGGACGTCCACGAAAGCCCCGGCCAGGTGCACGCGCGGGGCCAGCGCGGCGACGATCGCGGGTCCGATGGTCAAATTCGGCACGAAATGCCCATCCATCACGTCGAAGTGCACCAGTCGTACCCCGGCGTCGAGAACCGCCTCGACCTCTTCTCCAAGACGGGCGAAATCGGCCGAAAGCACCGAAGGGACCAGGAGTCTGCTGCGGAAGATGTCGACTGGGATGCCCATCTGTGCGTCCTTCCCTCCGTGTCTAGAGATCCGAGTGAACCGACTGGAGCCTGGAGCCATACCCACGCAGGAACTCAGCCGCGGTCATGACTCTCTTACCGCTGGGCTGCACTGCTAGGATCTCC
>JBBRDB010000129.1:0-7518 GCA_038204345.1 Thermoleophilia bacterium
CCGTACCCACCCGCATGGGGAGACCTCATGAAGATCAACAAGATCGATCACATCTGTATCGCGGTGAAGAACCTAGACGAAGCCCGCAAGAAGTGGGAGCCCATCCTGGGCAAGAGCGAGCCCGACGATCCCTACGTGGACGAAGCCTCCAAGATCCGTGTGGCCCGCTACATCCTGGGCGATGTGGGCTTCGAACTTATGGAAGACCTCACCGGCGACGGCGACGTGTCCAAGTTCGTTGAGAGCCGGGGTGAAGGCATCATGCTCATCGGTCTGAACGTGGATAGCACCCGTGACTCGGTGGAGGAACTGAAGGAGAAGGGCTACCCGATCATTCCCGACCCCACCTATGGCGAGTTCCGTCCATTCCGCGACTCCGAGTACGCCTTCGTACATCCCAAGATGGTCAACGGCGTGCTGCTGGAACTCATCGACGACAAGTGGGAGTAGACCGAGAGTCTTCAAGGTAATCGGTGGGGTACTATGGGAGGGTGAGTTTCTCCCTGGACATGGCCCTGGATCGACTCGCTCGGTCGTACCGGGTGGACGTCGTCTATGCCTTCGGAAGTAGAGGGGCGGAGGTGGCCGGGTCACTTTCCGGGGCCCAGGTGCCGAGTGATCCTTCGGCCTCCGATATCGACATCGGTGTCCAGCCGCAAAGAGGTCACCGCCTAACGGCCCGCGAGCGCGTACGCCTTACCCTTGAGCTTGAGGGAATCTTTGGGGCCTCTAGGGTGGATCTGGTCGTGCTGCCGGAGGCGAATGTCTTCCTGGCTGCTGAGGTGGTTCGCGGGGAGCTGCTCTACGCTCGGGACCTCGATGAAGAGTCGGCTCTCCAGTTGTACTACCTCCGTCGCGCCGGCGATCTGGCCCCGTTCTTCCGCGAGAGTTGGCTCGAGACGGTAGGGAGCGATCTATGACTCCTGCCCAGATCAGAGCCGCCACGATACTGGAGAAGGCGACTCAGGTTCAAGAGATGCTCGCGGGGATACACGGCCTGCCTCTTGCGAGCCTGCGGGAGTTCCGGTCTGACGCCCGCAATCCGGCAGCAGCTGAATCCTATCTAAGACGCGCGCTGGAGGGCCTTCTGGATCTCGGCCGCCACATGCTGGCAAAGGGCTTTGGTCGAGGGCCGGTCGAATACAAGGAAATCGCCGTGGGCCTCGTCCGGGTCGGGGTGCTCGACGCGGCGTGCGGAGAACTCCTCATGGAGCTGGCCGGCTACCGTAACCGACTGGTCCACTTCTACGATGAGATCGCGGAGCAGGAACTCTACGAGATCTGCAGTGGACAGCTTGGAGACATCGAGTCAGTGCTCGGTGCGTTGCTCAAGTGGGCGCGAGAGCATCCTGAATCGGTAGACGGGACTCTCTGAATCCGCCGTGGCGCGTTGCGCCCTCCTGGGCGGACGCAAGTTTCGGTCGCACGCTACTTCCCGGTGGGGAACTCGACACCCTGGGCGAGCGGCAGATCGAAGCCGTAGTTGACGGCCGAGGTCAGGCGGCGCGCGTAGGCCTTCCACGCGTCGCTGCCGCTCTCGCGACCGCCGCCCGTGTCCTTCTCGCCGCCAAAGGCGCCGCCGATCTCGGCGCCCGCCGTGCTGGTGTTGACGTTGGCCATGCCGCAATCGGATCCGAACGCCGAGGTGAAGTAATCGGCTTCGCGCAAGTCCGTGGTGAAGATGGCCGAGGAGAGTCCCTGGGGCACCGAGTTGTGTAGAGCGACGGCCTGTTCGATTGTGTCGTAGCGATAGCAGTAGAGGATAGGTGCGAAGGTCTCTTCCTTTGGCACCTGAGCTTCAGCGTCGACTTCGACGAGCGTCGGCTGCACGTAGTGGCCGCGTTCCAGACCCTTCACGGTCACCACTTCTCCCCCATAGACGATGCGGCCGCCCTCGGTCTGCACGCGGCTGAGCGCGTCCACATATCCGTCGACGGCGGCCTGGTCGATGAGCGGGCCCACCAGCGTGTCCGGCCGGAGCGGATCGCCTACCTGTGCCGCTGAGTACACGTCTGTGAGCATGCCCAGAAACTTGTCATAGACGTCTGCCTGCAGGATGAGCCGGCGTGTCGACGTGCACCGCTGACCGGCTGTGGCGAGAGCACCGAAGGCCACTCCTTTGAGCGCCAGGTCAAGGTCCGCCCGCGCGGTCACTACCGCGCCGTTGTTTCCGCCGAGTTCGAGAATAGTCCGGCCCAGGCGCGAGGCCACCGTCCGGGCAACGCGGCGTCCCGTGGGTATCGATCCCGTGAACGAGACCAGGGGCAGCCGTTCGTCCTGCAGCATCCGTTCGCCCACCACGCCACCCGATCCCACCAGCAGCGAGAAGATCGGCGGTGCGCCGTGCGCGTCCATCACGCCGGCGACCACCCGAGTGACGGCGACGGCCGTCAACGGGGCCTGCGACGACGGCTTCCACAGGATGGAGTCTCCCACTACCGCGCCCACCAGCGCGTTCCACGACCAGACGGAGGCCGGGAAGTTGAAGGCGGTGACCACGGCGACCGGCCCGAGCGGGTGCCAGTACTCACGCACGGAATGTGCGGGGCGCTCGCTGGCAATGGTCAGACCGTAGAGCTGGCGCCCGAGACCGGTGGCGAAGTGGGCTACGTCGAGCGCTTCTTGGATCTCGCCTTGACCCTCGGTAACCGTCTTCCCCACCTCGAGCGACACCAGCAGACCCAAGTCGGCCTTGTTTGCCGCGAGCGCGGCGCCAACGTCGGCGATTATCTCGCCGCGCTTGGGTGCCGGCAGGCGCATCCACTCCCGGTAGGCAGCCACCGACGCGGCCACTACTTGTTCGTAGTCGCTGTCGTTCGCCAGAGTGACGCGGCCGAGCAGAACACCATCGATGGGGGAGTGGCTCTCGAGGACGGTCCGCCCGGTCGTGGGCAGCCAGTCACCCGCGTAGGCTCCCGACTCGAGTTCGGACAGCTCGAACACCTCGGTCACCCGGTCTCTGGCTTCTTTCACGTCCATGCTCACTACTCCATCCTGCAGTATTCGGTCATCACACAGGGAGAATACCCGATTGCCCCAGGTCGCCGGGTGCGCCGCCCCAGCTCTGAGACTCACCGCATACCGGACACGGTCGCAGTATCTGCGGCCGCTCCAGCCGGCTCGCCTCGAGCAGCACATCATTCGTGAACAGTTCTATGGTCGGACCGTCGGCCGCCACGCTCCCGGCGTTCATCACGATGGTGCGCTCGCACAACGCGAGGGCCATGTCCAGGTCGTGCGTGGCGATGATCTTCGTATGGGTGAATGTCGCGAGCAGCTCGATGAGGCGCCTCCGTGCGTGAGGGTCCAGGTTCGACGAGGGTTCGTCGAGGACGAGCACGTTGGGCGACATGGCGAGCACAGTCGCGATGGCCACCGCGCGCTTCTCACCGCCTGAGAGACGGTAGGGTGGGCGGTCCTTGAGGTGCACGGCGCCGACGCGGGTGAGTGCATCGTGCACCCGCGCTTCGACGTCGTCGGGAGGGAGTCCCATATTGGTGGGCCCGAACGCGACGTCATCGCGGACGGTGGGCATGAACAGTTGATCGTCGGAGTCCTGGAACACCATACCCACGGCCTTCCGGATGTTCTGCAGCGTACTTCTGGTTATGGGCACGTCGCCAATGCGAACTGAGCCCTGAGATGGTGAGAGGCAGCCGGTCAGCTGCAGGAGCAAAGTGGATTTTCCGGCCCCGTTGGCACCGACGAGTGCGACTGATTCGCCGTGGGTGATCTCGAACGTCACGTGATCGAGGGCCGGTGTACCGTCCGGGTAGGTGTAGCTCAGATCCACGACTGAGATGCTGTGGTGACTCATCCGATCAACCTCGTGAGAAGCGAGCCCAGCGCGAGCGGGACGTTGTATACGCGGAATGCGACGAAGGCCGCGCTCCAACCGACCACGAAGGCAGCGTCGCGGCCGGTCAGGCGGAGCCGCCGGGCGATCCGGACGTGCCCGTCGAATCCGCGGCACTGCATGGCCAGGTAGACGCGCTGGGCCCGATCGTACGTACGAAGGAGCAGGTGCCCAAGCAAGTGACCGTAGACCTTCAGCCCCATCCCCCGCCGGCCGAAGGATCGCAGCTGCCTGCTCCGAGCCATGTGCAAAGCCTCGTCTGCGAGGACGAAGATGTACCGATAGAGTAGGAGGAGTTGGGTGGCGAAGACGTCGGGGGCACCCAATCGTTCCAGGGCGGCGCAGACGCCATTGAAACTCGTCACGCCTATGAGGACGAACGCCGCGCCCGTCGTGAGGAGGAAGCGCAGCATGATCGAGGCGAACGACACCCATCCCCCGGAGATCTCCAACCCCCCGAGTTGCGCGACGGCCGTCTGGTCGAACAGCGGGTTGAACATACCGATGAATACCGCGAACGGCGAGACTATCAGCAGCCGCTTGGCGATGAAGCCGAGAGGCAGGTTGCCCTCGATCGCCATAGCCAAGGGGAACAGAACGAACGGGAGCATGGCAAGGAGTTCGTACTTGCCGAAGGACACCACGCAGACGATGAACACCAGTGTGGTAAGGACCTTCGCCCGGGGATCCAACCTGTGGACGGACGTGTCTTGGAAGGCGAGTTGGTCAAGCCGTCCGAGCTGATAGAGACTGCCTTCTAGAGAAGACATAGTGGACGCCTCGATCGATGCTTCAACCGACGCCTTCGCCGGTGGTCGTGGCCACGAACTTCCCGTGTTTGACGCCCTTTGTGCCGATCAACTCTTCGGCCAGATGCTTGATCTGGCTGGCGACGCCGCGCAGGACTATGACTTCGAGACAGTGGTGGGCGTCCAGATGAACGTGCAAGGTCGAAAGGATCGATTCGTAGTGAACGTGCTGGTGCTCAGTCAACTTGTCCGCAAGGTCGCTGAAATGGTGATCGTAGACCAGTGTGACCGTGCCCACCGCAAGGCTGTCGCCGATGTTCCACTGAGCCTCGACAAGGGTGTTGCGTATGAGGTCGCGGATAGCCTCGGAACGGTTCACGTAGCCCTTCTCGGCGCACAGGGTATCGAAGCGCTCGAGCAGCCGTTCATCAGTGGATACGCTGAACCGGACGACCTCAGCCATGATGGACTCCCGCGACGATCGAACGCCGCCACCGCCGCGTTCGAATATTACGAATTAGATGACATCGTAACACGAACCGCATCGGTCTTGGGCTTCTTGACACGCGGCCGGGGGAAGGGTAACCTGAAACTGCGTAGTACGAATCGGATATTCGTCTTACGTCGCGAACCCGGGCGCTTGGGCTCGGGGCGCTTGTTCTGTTGGTTGATCTGTTGGGAGAAACTACCGCATGCACATGGCAGATGCACTACTGTCGCCGGCGGTCGGGGGGGCCATGCTGGCCGTGTCCGGCGCGGCTGCCGCGTACTCCGCGAGGAAAGTGCGCGAGGATTTCGACCAGAGTAAGGTCCCCCTCATGGGGGTGCTCGGAGCGTTCATCTTCGCTTCACAGATGCTCAACTTCACCATCCCCGGCACCGGATCGAGCGGGCACCTCGGCGGGGGGCTCATACTTGCCATCCTTCTCGGCCCGGAGGCGGCCTTTCTCGTCATGGCCTCAGTGCTCACGGTCCAGGCGCTCTTCTTCGCCGACGGAGGGCTGCTCGCACTTGGCTCGAACATGTTCAACCTGGGCTTCTTCCCTGCGTTCGTCGCGTATCCGCTTGTCTATAGGCTGATCGTAGGTGCTCGTCACACCCGGGGACGGGTCACTACGGGCTCCCTTGTGGCTGCCCTGGTGGGCCTCCAATTGGGCGCATTGGGCGTCGTGTTGGAAACGACGATGTCCGGAGTCAGCGAGTTGCCCATCCGCACCTTCCTGCTCATGATGCTGCCTATTCACCTGGCCATCGGAGTCGTGGAAGGCCTCGTGACCGCTGCGGTAGCGCTGTTCGTGATGCGGGCACGGCCCGAGATCTTGGACAGCGCCGCCACGGGTAGCCCGCTCGGCAGAGTGAGCCTCAGACCCGTCGTGGTCGGACTGGCAGTGTGCGCGGTCCTGGCCGGTGCGCTCTTCTCGTGGTTCGCCTCGACGAACCCGGACGGCCTGGAGTGGTCGATTGCGAACGTCACGGGCGCGAGCAAGGTCACGGGCGCTTCCGGAGCCCCGGTCCACGACGCGTCCGCCTCCCTTCAGGAGAAGACCGCCGTGATGCCGGGCTACGGCTTCAAGAATGACGCGGGCGCCACCAGCAGTGCGGGCGCCACTGGCTCGGCCGGTACGGGCTCGACGGTGGACGTCGGTAGGAGTTCGGCCGGGATCGTCGGGGCGGCGCTCACGCTGGCCATCGCGCTGGCGATTGGGTTCGCTCTCAAGCTCCGTGCCTCGTCGCGCGCCGACCCAGGCGTGTAGCGAGTTCCGAGGCCGCCACGGTGATGCTGGGTCTCGGCCGGCGATGCACGCCGAACGACGCCGGCCGAACGGGCATCGCGGCCTCGTGCCGCTCATAAGGGTGGTTGCGCCCGCCGCCGCGGGTGGCGTCAGCCGCTGCGACCCGGCGCTTCCAGCCTCAACAGTCGCGCCGCATTCTCCCAGAGCACGATGCGTGCGGCCTCCGGGCTGAACACCTCACGCACCGCCTCCACGTTGTCGGCGATGGAGACGAGCCCGGGCCAGTCGGATCCGAAGACCATCTTGTCTGCGATCCGCTCGAGTCGTGGGAAGTACGTGGGCAGGTTGCGCGGGGGAAGGCCGGAGATCTCAAGGAAGATGTTCTCGTGCAGGGTGGCCATCATGGCCGCCTCCGCATACCAGACCCCCCGCCCGGAGTGGGCGAGAAGTATGGGCAGGTTGGGAAAGTCGCAGGCGACATCGTCCAGCAACAGGGGATCGCCGTACTTGAGGCGAGTCTTCGAGATGCGAGACAGACCGGTGTGGAAAGTACAGGGCAGTCCCAGATCCTGAGCCAGGTCGTACAGAGGATAGAGACGTGGGTCCGCCGGATAGAAGTACATGTAGGTGGGCATGAGCTTGAGGCCGGCTACCGGCCCCCGAGCAAGTAGGGTCTCGAGCTTCTTTCGCGGATCGGATTCCAGAAGGGGGTTGATCGAGGCGAAGAAATGGAGTCCCCGGATTCCCGCGACGTAGTCCTGCACTTCCTCGCTGGTGACCATGCCGCTGGTGGCCGGGGCCTCCTCGGCCAGTAGTACCGCGTGGTCGATGCCCTCGGCGTCGAGCAGTCGGCGTAGGCGCATGGGGTCAGCGAATGCGTCCGCTTCCTCGATTATGTCCGGATTGACCGAGCGCACGTAGTCGATCGTGCCCTGAGTCCAAATCCTTGGATAGAGCGGGTGCATGTGCATGTCGGCCACAGGGTGGTTGCGCGGGGAGGGCGGGGCACTTACTGAACTCAGCTCGTCGTTCGATGTCTGCGCCATCTACGCTCTCCTGTCTCGGACATTCGGCGGTCGGTCGGCAGCCGGCCGGCGGGCCGCTGTGTCGATCAAAGCGTCCCTCCTCGCACCCGCGGGGCGTCGGACACCGAGGTCGTGAAATCGATAAAGGCCGTGAG
>JBBRDB010000130.1:0-7397 GCA_038204345.1 Thermoleophilia bacterium
CGAGATCGACGGTCTCTTCGAGCACCACACCGGCCGGCTCGAGCGCGGTCGGATGGCGGCTTATATCTCGGGGTTCCTGTCGGGGAGCCTGAGGTCTGAGGATGTTCTGGCCGACGGCGGTCACGGCGCCCTGCCCGTTTCGGCACCTGTTGAAGAGGGCACGCTCGACGTCCTGGTCACCGGCCCCAATCGCGATCGCTTCGCCGGGCTCGTTCCGCGGGAGGTGGAGACGTCGATACACGGGGACATGATGCTCACCGGTTGCTACGGCCTGCTGGAGGGGTTTCGAGCGGCGCTTGCGCGTGGAGGATCAGCGCGATGAGTCGTCACGATCGACTTACGAGTCACCCTTCGGGGCCTGTGAATTCCATGTGGCACTGGCGGCGTCAGGTGCCGCTCAGACGGGCGGCCATCAACTTCATCGTCATCTACGCCTGCCGGTATCTCCCCTTCCTCACGTGGAAGTTGGTCTTGCTTCGCTCCATCGGTGTTCGCATCGGCCCCTTCTCCGCCCCCGCGCTGGGCGCCACCTTCGACATCTTCTTTCCTCAACTCATCTCTGTCGGCGCGAACACCATCATCGGCTACAACACCGTGATACTGGCTCACGAGTTTCTGCGCGATGAGTTGCGCACAGGCCCGGTGGTGATCGGTCGCGACGTGGTCATCGGTGCGAACTGCACGATTCTCGCCGGGGTGGTCATCGGGGATGGGGCTCTCGTTTCCGCCCACAGTCTGGTGAACGCCGACGTGGCTCCGGGCAGCCGGGTCGGCGGCGTGCCCGCCCGCCCGCTGCGCACGACCACCCCGTAAGAGGCGAGGGGAGATGGGCTTGTCGAAACACACGTCGGGCCACCGAAGCGGATACGACCCTCGGACACGGAGGAGCCTCCGGCGAAACGTCGACCTGGTAGGCGGGCTGGATACGGCCGGGCGCAGGATGGCGGCCCGGACGAACGAGACGCTGGAGCGCCGACCGGTGCGGGTGCCGGTGATATTCGTGCTCTTCGGCGCCGCCGCGCTTGCTGGGGCCTTCGGGTTGGTCGCTCTCGCCGGGCGGTTGGACCGTGGGGCCGCGGCCTTCGACGCGGTGTGGCTGTCCGCTACCCTCCTGTACGCCGGTGGGGGCTTGGCGATCATAGCGGGCCTAGCGGGTTTGCTGTCGGCCCTGGTTGTGCACATTGTTATGAGAAGAGAGCGTCGTCTTTGACGTCGTCCGCTCTTGTTTGGTAGCGCGCCTCCCGCACCGTCCCCGGTCCGCGGGTCCCGAGTGAAAGGTCGTTCCCGATGAAGATCGCCGTAACTGGAAAAGGTGGGGTGGGCAAGACCACACTGGCCGGCACCATGGCACGCATATTCGCCTCCGACGGCTACAAAGTGCTCGCCGTCGATGCGGACCCAGACGCCAACCTGGCAAGCGCTCTGGGCATAGACGCCGACGTGGCCCGCGCCATCGTGCCCATTGCCGACATGAAGGACCTGATCGCCGAGCGCACCGGAGCCACCCCTGGCACCATGGGCGGTTTCTTCAAGATAAACCCACGGGTCGACGACATCCCCGATGAGTTGAGCGTTTCCCTGGACGGCATCCGCCTGATGGTCATGGGTACCGTCAAAGAAGGGGCGGGCGGCTGTGTATGCCCCGAGTCGGTGCTCCTGCGTTCACTCATCCGCCACCTCCTTCTGCGCCGCAAGGAAGTGGTCATCCTCGACATGGAAGCCGGCATCGAGCATCTGGGCCGGGGCACCGCTGAGGGAGTGGACGCCATGATCGTAGTGGTGGAGCCGGGCGCCCGCAGCGCCCGCACCGCGGACTCCATCAAGCGCCTCGCCTCAGACATCGGCATCAAGCGGCTGTTCGTGGTGCTCAACAAAGTCGATCCGTCTGAGTTAGCGCAGATGGAGGCTATGCTGGGAGGCTTCGAGATCCTGGGAGCCCTACCTTTCAGCCCCGGGGTGCGTCAGGCCGACCTCGATGAGGCCGCGCCCTTCGAACGGGCACCGGAGTACGTCGAAGCGGTGCGCGGCATCGTACAGCAGGTACGGGACGCATTGGAGATGCACGAATAGAGGGAACCGAGCGGCCGGGGCCGATCGTCAGACATGCACACGAGCAGCTCGGGCGGCGCGACAAAGGGTGAGCCCGACGGAGGAGGGTGACATGTCTGGTATCGGTAAAAAGGGCCGCAAACAGCCGAGTGTGGCCATCGCGCTCGTGCTGTTGCTGGGCCTTGTGTCGGTCGTCGGGTGTGCGGGACAGGAAAGCACGCGCGGTGACGAGGCCGGCGCACCGGTCACCACCATAGCCCCGTTTTCCACGACGACCGCTGGTGCCGGCATCAGCAGCGAGTCCCCCCGTGCCGGCGACGGGGCGCCTCTTCCGTACGACAGCTCCCTCGGCCTCTCGGCCTCACTGGACCGCAAGATCGTCAGCAACGCGAATGTGCTGGTCGAGGTCGAGCGGGGTCGGTTTCAGACGGCCTTCGACACGGCACTCCTCTTGGCGGACAAGTTCGGTGGGTACGTCGTGTCTTCGAACTCCACCGCGAACGACGAGGAGGGGACCATCCGCAGCGGCACCATCGCCCTGCGCGTGCCCCAGACCGCCTTCGCCCAGGCCCTGAGCGATGTCGCCAAGCTGGGTGAGGTGAAGTCGAGGAGCATCGATACCCAAGATGTGACTGAGGAGTACCTTGATCTCAACGCCAGGCTGAAGAACGCTGAAGCTCAGGAGAAGGCGTTCCTCGCGCTGATGGACCGGGCGAAGACCATCGATGAGATCCTCCAGGTGCGGCAGGTGCTCTCACAGACTCAGACGGAGATCGAGCAGCTCAAGGGCCGCATCAGGTTCCTCGACGAACACACGAGCTTCTCCACGTTGACCATCAACCTCTACGAAACGGGCGCCCAGGTCAGCGCTTCGGGGAGTTGGGGCTTCGTTGATGCGCTCAAAGACGCGCTTCACGCCTTCGTAGACAGTATCAGTGCGATCATGGTGTTCTTGGGTGGGGCTCTGCCCATCCTGGTGCTCTTGGCGATCTTGGCTTGGATAGGCTACAAGGTGATCAGACCGTTGGCCGCCCGCCTCACCGGTGGCCGCCATTCGACTGAGACACCCCCGAATCCCCCGCTCGAGCCTCCGGAGTAGACCGGGTTGCGCCTCGGCCCCTGCGCGACGGCTGCGTGGAGGCCGAGGACCTTGAAGGGGCCGCGAGGTCGAGGTCACGTGCCACCGGCCGGTCTGTCCGGCGGGGTCGGTATACTCGCTAGGTATGGTGCTCCTTTTCCACACCACGCAGTCGGCGCTGCGGGCCGAGGAGATCCTCCTGGAGGAGGGCCTCGACGTCGGCGTGATACCACGACCTGAGGGAGTCCCGGGCGGACTCTGCGGCATCGCGCTGGATGTGAGTACGGCCCGTCTGGCCGACGTAGACCGTCTCCTGTCCGACGAGGGGGTCTCCTACGACCTCTACGCGGGTGCGTTCAGTATCGAGGCGCCGGAGGCGGCACCCGTTCTCCGCGGCGAGAACGACGGTGGTCCGCTTGGGTCGGGGGAGGCCGGTGGGCGTTCGTAGCCGGCATGTGTATACTCCACTCTCCGCGTTTCGCGGCCCGAGCGCCGGGTGCGCCGGGACAACTCTATGTTTCACCCCTGCTCCGGCAGAGAGGCCGGGGCCGCACAGTCCGAAGGAGGTGACCGAAACTGAACAGCTACGAGCTGATGCTCATCTTGCGCTCTGACGCCGCGGACGAGACCCGTGCCGCGATCCTTGATCGCATCAAGGAGATCGTCGCTTCCGACCAAGGCGTGATGGGCAAGATCGATGAATGGGGCAAGCGCCGCTTCGCGTACGAGATCGCCCACATGACCGAGGGCTACTACTACGTCCTGTACTTCAACGTAGAGCCCAAGACTCTCGACGAGATCACACGTGTGCTCGGCATCACCGATGCGGTGGTCCGCAGCATGCCCGTGCGTCTCGAAGAGCCTGCCGCGCCCGTTGTATCCGTCGCGCCTGTCGCGGCGACCACCACCGAGGAGTAGACAAATGGCCAGGGGAATAGCCCACGTGACACTAGTGGGCAATCTAACGAGGGACCCCGAACTCAAGCAGCTACCCAGCGGCACGTCCTTGTGCAAGCTGGGCGTCGCGGTCAACTCCTCGATCAAGGACTCGTCCGGTCAGTGGGTGGAGAAGCCCAACTTCTTCGATGTCACGGTCTGGGGCCAGCAGGGTGAGAACTGCGCACGGTATCTCACCAAAGGTCGCCAGGTGGCCGTCGACGGCCGCTTGAACTACGACGCCTGGGAGGCCCAGGACGGATCGAAGCGCAGCAGGGTGGATATCATCGCCGACACGGTCATGTTCCTGGGCGGCCAGGGTGACGGCGCCGGGCAATCCGGCGGCTCCAGCGGCGGCCGCTCCACTCGGGAGTCGGGCTCCGGCACCGGCTCCGGCGACGCGGACTTTCGCGACATAGACTTCAGCAAGATCGACGACGAGGACGACATACCGTTCTAGTCAGCCATCAGGAGGCAAGCACGTGGCTTTTGCCAAGAGGCGGCGCACGCGCCCGACAACCGGGAACCGTCGCCGCAAATATTGTTATTTCTGCAAAGAGAAGATCCAACACGTGGACTACAAGGACTTCAATCAGCTCCGGCGGTTCACGTCCGAACGGGCCAAGATCCGCTCCCGCCGCACCACGGGAGCCTGCCGGCGTCACCAACGTCAGATCTCGGTCGCGATACGGCGGTCCCGCGAGATGGCTCTACTGCCGTACTCTAATCGGTAGGACTGATCGGTGGCGGCCCGCGCAGGGCGGGCGCCTCGACCAGGAATGAGCAGCTTCTCCACAGGAGCGACGAGTGAAGCCGGTAAGGCGGTGGCTCTGGCGGTCGTGCTGAGCGCCTTGATCGCCTATGTACCGGTGCTGGGCGCCGTGCTTCTGCCCGTGCTGCCTATGCCTACCGCGTACGTCACGCAACGGCGGGGCGTCGCCGTAGGTGCGGCCACGTCGTTCGGCGCCGGCGTCCTAAGCGCGGCCCTCACGGGCCTGGGTAACGGCGTACTCACACTCCTGCTCACCGGACTGGTGGGTATCGTCGTGGGCTGGGCATTGTCCCGTAAATGGGGCTTCTCGGCCACGCTCCTTTCGACCACCGTGGCCGGAGCGGTGGCTTTCGCCGTATCCACGGCCGCGGCCTGGGTGCTCGCCGGCCTGAACGGAGCGCAGATCACGAAGCTGGTGGAGGACTCGCTGGCCGCGGCCGGCGACGCGTATTCGTCTATGGGTATGGACCCGGTGACCATCGAGGCCGCTTCGCGTCAGCTGCGGGAGTGGCTCGATATCGTGCCCTACCTGCTCCCCTCGATATTGGGAGTCGCCGGCCTGCTATTGGCGAGTGTCACGCTGGCGTTGGTCGCGGTGGTCTTTCCGCACGTGGGCGAGAAATCGGCAAGCGGCTTGGCCTTCTCACGGTTCCGACTCCATTGGTCGGCGTCGTATGGGTTCATCATCGGATTCGGTCTGTTGGCTCTCAGCCCCGTGCTGGGACAATGGGGTGAGGCGGCCCGTCTGGTAGGGCTGAACTTCTTCGTGTTCTTCCAGACGCTGTTCTTCATCCAGGGGCTGTCGGTGGCGCACTGGTTCGTCACCTCTCGAGGCTCCAAGGCCGGGACGCGCACCTTGATCTACGGAGCGGCAGTCGTGGGTCAGCTGCTGCTCCAGGTCACGAGCTGGGCCGGTTTGCTGGATACATGGTTCGACTATAGGAAGCGCTTTGCGCCTCGAGCACCGGAAGCCGGGACAACCGGACCCGCGGGCTCGAGAGGCAAGAGCGACCAGGAGGAGAGTTAGATGGAAGTGATCTTGAGGCAAGATGTCGACAAAGTCGGCAGGAGAGGTGACGTGGCCACCGTGTCCGACGGTTATGCTCGTAACTTCCTGCTCCCCCACAGAATGGCCGAGGCGGCTACGCCGAGTCGTATCGCCGCGGTGCGCAAGCTCCAAGAAGAGCGCGACACCCGCGAGCGCCGCGAAGCGGAGCAGGCTGAAGACGCGCGGGACATGCTGAGCAAGACCGTGCTTACCATTCCCGCCCCGGTGGGCACCGGCGACCGGCTGTTCGGCTCGATCACCAACCAAGACATCGCGTCCGCCGTCTACCAGGCCCGAAAAGTACGCATCGACAAGCGCAACATTCACCTCGAAGAACCGATCAAGACGGTGGGCACCTTCATGGTCAAGGTAGACGTGCACGCTTCGGTCGAGCCGGCCGAGGTCAAGGTCATCGTCGTGCCTGAGGAGAAGAAGTAGCGACTTCGATCGTCGTGGCTCCTTGAAGTCGCGAACGCGAGGGGTGGTCTGTGGGTGACAACGGCCCGGAGCGCGCCGGCGACAGGACGGACTACGTCCCGCCGCAGAACCTCGATGCCGAGGTGTCGGTGCTTGGTGCGCTCATGGTCGCCCCCAACCTGATCCCCGGCGTGACGGAAGTGCTGAGGCCTACGCACTTCTATCGGCGCAGCCACCAGTACATCTACGAGGCCATCGAGGACCTATACGCCCGAGGCGAGCCGGTCGACCCCATCACGGTGAGCGAGGCGCTCAGCAACCTGGCGCGCATCGAAGATGTGGGCGGCCGTGCTTTCGTCCACAGCCTGGTGTCCGCCGTACCGGCGGCCACCAACGCCCGCTACTACGCCGAGATCGTCCGCGAGAACTACATGCTGAGGTCGCTCATCGAGGTGGGCCAGGGCATCGCGGAGCTCGGCTACCGGCGCGAGGGCGAGCCGGTAGACCTCATCGATCGGGCCGAGCAGATGGTCTTCGCCATCTCGCAGAACCGAGTGGCATCCGAGTTCTATCGCCTGAGCGATCTCATCAGCGAGAGCTTCGCCGAACTAGAAAAAATCATGTCCGAAGGACGGCGCACTACCGGGGTAGAGACCGGTTTTCGGCGTCTCGACGAGAAGATCACCGGTTTCCAGCCGGCGAACCTGGTGATCCTTGCCGCCCGCCCGTCCATGGGCAAGACCGCGCTCGCGCTCAACATCGCCCGCAACGTGGCGGTGGAGCAGGGCAAGGGAGTCGCCCTTTTCAGCCTCGAGATGTCGAGGATGGAGCTCGTGCAGCGCATGATGTGCTCCGAGGCCCGCGTCGACAGCCACAGGCTCCGCCACGGTCTTCTCCAGCCCGCGGAGTGGGGCAAGCTCACGGCCGCCTGCACCCCACTCTTCAACGCCCCCATACACATCGACGACACGGCCTCCGTGAACCTCATGGAGATCCGCGCGAAGTCCAGGCGTCTGAAGGCGAAGGAGAAGGGCCTCGGGCTCATCATCATCGATTATCTTCAGCTTATGATGGGTGACGCCGGCACAGAGAATCGG
>JBBRDB010000131.1:0-7379 GCA_038204345.1 Thermoleophilia bacterium
TGGGTTCCTAGTCGTAGCTCTTGACGCGTCGTGTCCCGGCCTTGGCAAAGAAGCCCTGGGTGTGCTGCGCACAGACCCTGGACAGACAGAGGCGGTCTCTGAGGTCCAGGCGATCATCGCCGAGGAATTCCGTGCCTACACGGGCCCCAAGGTGACGATCGGGCTAGACGACGTCCACACGTTGGCCGCATCTCCCGCTGCGATTAGGGTCGTCGAGTGGCTGGCCCGCGTCCTTCCTCACGGTTGGGTCCTGGTCGTGTCGTCCCGGGGTCCCATCTCGTTGGACCTCCAGGCTCTGAGGGATGCCGGGCGCTGTATCGACATAGGGCGGCGCCGGTTGCGCTTGACCCCAACCGAGGTCAGGGAGTGGACGCGCGTGTTCTGGAGTGTCGATCTGTCTCTCACGGACGCCAGGGCCGTCTGGCGGATGTCCGAGGGGTGGCCGGTGGCGTTGGTGCTCATGGGTAGACACCTGAGCAGGGCCGGGAGGACGCCCACACGAGACCGAGTCCTGGCTCTTACTCGCCACGGCAGACACCTGAATCAGTACCTCGCACAAGGGATCCTCTCCACTCTTGATTCGGACACGGCGACCTTCCTCATGGAGGTTTTCCCCTTGGAGCGCGTGATCTTTCCCAGGGATTCCCGCTTGTTCAGCGTACGGGCGGAGAAGGCCGAGGGATTGTGCGAGGAGCTTGCCGATGACGGGTTCCTCATAATGAGAACCGGCCATCGCGCGTACACGCTGCATCGCCTGGTGCGGGATTTCGCCGAGACGCAGGCACGGAAAGCCGGCCCAAAGAAGGCAGAGACCACGATGCTCAATGCGGCGGCCCATCTCCAGGCTCTTGGGGAGCACCGTGCGGCCATCGACCTGTGTCTTCGGGCCGGTTGCCCTCAAAAAGCCATCGAATCGGTAAGGGCAATCATGGCCGGAAATCTGAATGCTTCTCAGGCTATTGCTCGGCCGGAGTGGCTGGAACTCTTGCCGGATAGCGCAGCGGCCCCAGAGCCGTGGCTGTTGCTTCTCAAGGGTCGGATCCTCCAGGATGGGGGTGCGTGGCGAGACGCGGAGCCTCTCTATGCAGGTGCCGGTCGCCGTTTCGAACAACTGAGCGATTCGGCGGGTATCTTCCAGGCCGCTCTTGGGCAAGGCTTCTGCCTCTATGTGCTCGGGTGCTGGGACGACTGTTTGCGTGCGTTGATGCGCGCGGAAGCTGCCGCCTCCTCGCCTGCGGAGAAGAGCGAGGTGGGAATCAACATCGGTGCCGTCCTTCTGGCGCTGTGCCGTTGGGATGAAGCCGTCGATCGTCTGGAAGTGACCCTGATCGGGTGCCCGCCGGCGCTGAGAAACGCAGTGGAGATACGGATCGCCGGTCACCGCGCTCGTCTCTTCATGCTCCGCGGGCGATACACGACGGCTCTGGATTGGGCCATGCGAGCTGTCCGCATGTCTGCTAAGCACACCGCGCTTCACACGGCCACCGCTTTGAATACCGCAGCAACGACTCTCTACCTCACCGGCAAGTACGAGGAGGCGCGGATCCAAGTCGATGCAGCACGGGCGTTGATCGGTTCCCGCGGCCTGGCCTTTCTCGAGGTACCGTCGCGGCTCACGACGGCTGCGGTGTGTATGGGGGAGGGTGAGTTCAAGCCCGCCGTGCAACAATTGCGAGCAGCCATCGAGTGCGCCAACGAGGCCGGTGACGTGGAGGCCCTCGTGTGGGCGGAGGACCTTCTTGGACAGATCTGCCGGTGCACCCATGCCGCCACGAAAGCTCTCACGCATCATCGTCGCGCTCTCGACCTGGTCGAGCATCATCAGCTGGCGATGTCCGATCGGGTCAAGGTGCTTTGTGGGGTCGGCATGGACTTGGCTTTCTCCGGCGCGACAGACGAGGCCGAGGCGGTTCTTGGTCAGGTGATCCAGTTATCCCGGCGCTGGGGTTTCGAGGCGACCTTGTCCCAGTCACTCTTCTATTCCGCGTGGTTCTGCGCGCGGCGGGGAAATGAGGCCGCTGCCGCGCGTTCATTTGCTGAGGCGATGCACCTGGCCGCGACGAACAGGTTCGTGCATTTCTACCGACTGGAGGCACGAGTGGCCGTCCCCATTCTTGGGCTCTGCTCTCGGCTTGGAGCCGGAGCGTTCGCCGAGGAGTTCGTGGTCCCTCATCTCAGCGAGCGTCATCAGCGCTACTATCGGCGGCTCGCACGCGGCGATATCTACCCCACAGACGTCCAAATCGGGAGACTCCCGTCTCGACTGTCGGCGGCCGGCGGCGACAGTCTTCAGGTCACTATCGAGGAAAGGGACCTCGCCCGCCGCTTCGAGAGCCTTACCGCCCGTGAGTCGGAGATCCTCGGGCTCATCGCTCAAGGCCTGCCGAACAAGATAGTGGCCACCCGGCTCTACATAACAGAGAAGACCATCAAGACTCACACCAACAACATCTACCGAAAATTGGGCGTCCAGAACCGACTCCAAGCGGTCCTGGCCCAACAGGACTTCGAGAAGCTGGCGGCCAGGGGCGGTTCAGCAGGCTGATGCAAAGAAGTCGTTGATGCACAAAAGACCGACCGCCCTGAGGGTCGAAGGGCGGTCGGTCATGGGGAGGGAGGCTGTGAAAAGAACGAGAGCATCGGTCGTTCACATAGCAATATCCCCGTGCGGAGCAGAGATAAACCCCCTCGGTCTACCCTGGCGCAGAACAAGGCGAGAGGCCGGAGATGCTCTCCGGCCTCTCGCCTCATGCCGTACTCGGAGGCTACTGGTCCCCTCCGCGCCCTCGGTTTCTCAGGGAGCCACGTGCAGAGGTATCTCAGTGATGTTGACCATGGAGCCGTCCTTAGCTGAGTATTCGAAGCTCATGAGGGTGATGTCGCTGCCCGGCTCGGCTTTGAAGGGCACGGTCACGTCGAAGGTGCCGCGCGTTCCTGTGCCGGAGGTAGCCGTCACGACCGCTTCGGCGAGCTTCTTACCGGCGGCATCCACGATACGCAGTTGCGAGGTCGCTTCGAACACGTTGCTGGTGCCGTAGACACGCAGGGGACTCGTGACGGTATCTCCATAGGCCGGCGATTCGACATGGATGGGGGCGGTCACGTACTCGTAGTCCGCGCGGGTCACCGGGTGGTCGAGGATCAGGCCCTCACCGCTGAACACTTCCACGGGCTTGCCGTCGAGTTTGAACAAGACGCTTTCCACGGTGGGGAACTGGGTCAACGTATAGACGACCTGGCCGAGGCGGGCGGACATGGACATGGTGCCTCCGCCCGATTCATACTCCTTGGAGAGGTCGACTGTCGCCACTGAGCCGTTGAGCGCGATCCCCAAGAAGAGGCTCCTGTCCGGCAGCGCGGTGGTGAAGCCGGCGGCCTTTTCTTCGCTGGTGGGTCCGGCGATCAATTCTTGCATCGCCGCCTTCGCGACCTCCTTGAAGGGTCGAAAGGACCAGGTGGTGGCCGGGACGTGACGGCGGACGGGCGCGAGGTGTTCGCCCCGCATGAAGAACACGAGCATGTCTACGGTCTCGGCTGTCGTGGTCGTGGTCGATGTCGCCTGGTTGGGAACGGTTGTGCCGGTGGTGATGGTCGACGGTGACGGTTCGGTACCGGGAGTCGTGGTCACCGGCCCGCCGTCCTTGACGCCCGAATCGTATCCGCAGCCCACGAGCGCCACCACGCCCAGGGCGGCGGCGACCAGCAGCGCGGTCATCACGACGTTTCGCCGGCGATATCTCCGGCTTCGCACGGTCGGTATGTCTGTCTTGTTTTTCATCGTCGCCTCCTCTGGCTCGAATCTCCTATGACCATGATGCCCCTCTGGAATCACGTGCAGCTTGCGGAGGCGTAACAGTTGCGTAACAAACCGGGCCGACGTGGGCGGACGTGGGCCGTCGTCCTGGGCTCGGCGGGCTCACTTGTTCTGCGGGCTCGGTGGCCCGGTGATCTAGAGGCCGAGAGGGATCCGAAGAGAGAAGCGCGTGCCCTCGCCGACGTTGCTCTTTACCCGCAGCAGCCCGCCAAGGAGGCGGGCGTTCTCCCAGGCGATAGCCAGGCCAAGTCCGCTGCCCGCGCCGCCGCTCGAGGTGCGGCTTGGGTCGGCCTTGTAGAAACGCTCGAATACGTGGCGTAACTGGTCCGCAGACATGCCGTCACCGTGGTCTGTCACGTCAAGGGCGAGTTGGTTCTGCGCTCCGTGGGGGTCGTGCACGACGTGTGCGTCTACCCATATGGGAGGGGCACCGTGCCGCAGCGCGTTCTCCACCAGGTTGACCACTATGCGCTCCAAGCGACGGCGGTCGGTTACGATGGGTATGCCGCCTGAGGGGCCGGAGTCCGCCGCGTCCGGGGGTCCCGGGAGGGCGATCGGTTCTATCCGCAGTTCCACTTCCCGGGGCCAACCGCGCGCCCGAGAAACCTGTTCGAGGAACGCGGCCGCGTCGAACTCCTCCGCCCGGAGTTCCTCGGCCCCGGCGTCCATGCGGCTGATCTCCAGCAGGTCTTCGATCAGGCGCCAGAGCCGACCCACATCGTGCACCACCAACTCGACCGCGCGTTGCGAGCCGCGGGAAAGGCTCGGATCCTCGAGACGCGATTGGAGCAGGGAGGCCTCGCCGACCAACGCCGCCACCGGAGTGCGCAACTCGTGAGCCGCATCGGCTACGAACCGACGCTCCCGCGCGCGCGCATCTTCGAGGTCGCTGATCTTGGCCTGCAGACTGCCGGCCATCGTATTGAAGGAATCAGCGAGGGCTCCGAACTCGTCGGGTCCCGTCGGCAGGCGCACGCTCAGGTCACCCGCGGCCATGCGTGTGGCGGCGGCGACTGCGGTCGAGACAGGTCGCAGGGTGCGGCGGGCGAGCCAGTAGCCTAAAGCGCTGCCCAGCAGGACGAGAATCAGACCGGCGGCCACCAGGACGTCACGCAGCCGGCCGAGCGTGGCCTGACGCTCTTCCTGCGGAAAGATGAAGTAGAAGGACCCGATGGGATCCAGGGTCGAGCCCACGGCTATGGCGGGATTACCCAGCAGGGTCACGGTCTGGTAGCCCAGCCTGCCGGGGGTGAGGGATTGAGAAAGACCGCTCTCCACAAGGGCGGGCGTGATCTGTTGTCCGGAAACGTAGGTGTCGCCGCCCGCCTCGATCAAGGTCTGGAAGTCACCGCGGATGGCGAGAGCCTGAAGAAGCGCGTCGTAGTCGCTTGGCGTGGGTTGGTCGGGCAGCATGGTGTCGGCCAGCAAGAGGTTGAATCGGGCTTGGGCTAGAGCCGCATCGAGGCCCTCTCGTTCCTGGACGGCGCGCAGGCTGAGGTAGGAGCCCACCGAGAGCAGCAGCACGGTCACGATGATGGCGCCGGAGAAGGCGAAGGCCAAACGGCGCCGCAGGCGTGGCGAATGGTGTCCGGACCGGCCGGGGTCGTCCGGGTTCACGACGCCGCCTTGTAGCCCACGCCCCGCACGGTGAGTATCAGCTCGGGATGGGCCTGGTCCTCTTCCATCTTCGCCCGCAGCCGCTGGATGTGGACGTCGACGAGACGACTGTCGCCCAAGTAGGTGTACCCCCACACCCGTTCGAGCAACTGGTCGCGGCTCAGCACACGCCCGCGGTGGCGGGCCAACTCCACCAGCAGCTTGAACTCCGTGGCGGTGAGCGCTATGTCACGTCCGTCCTTCCTCACAGAATGGGCGTCCTCGTCGATCTCGAGGCCTGCCAGCCGCATGACCTGCGGTCCGTCGGCTCCCCCTTCCACGGAAGGGTCGCGTGCCGACGCCCGGCGGAGCACCGATCGGATGCGGGCCAAGAGTTCCGGGAGTTCGAAGGGTTTGGTGACGTAGTCGTCGGCGCCCGACTCCAAGCCGACCACCACGTCTATAGTGGAGGTCCTTGCTGTGAGCATGACAATGGGCACCATGGACGTGCGCCGGATCCTGCGGCAGACTTCGAAGCCGTCCAATCCGGGGAGCATGATGTCGAGCAAGACGAGGTCCGGCCGTTTGCTCTCTACGAGATCGAGAGCGCGCAGGCCGTCCGCGGCTTCGGCCACTCGGTAGCCCTCGGCACGAAGCGCGAGAGCCGTCACCTCTCTGAGCGACGGATCGTCTTCCACGATGAGTATCAACTCGTCCACACCGTGGATTATGGCGGTTACGTGACGGCGAAGCAAAGAGTCGCCACCGTCGGAGTGGCGGCGGAGCTGGAGGTATGGGCGGAGCTGGAGGTATGCGTCGTTCCCGCGCGCAAGGCGTCCCGTCCCCGGCACCGTCCTTGGCGCGAAATGCAGTCAGAACTGTCGGTGGCTTACTTGATGGCGTAGATGACGTTCACTACGACCCAGAGCAGGGCCAGCCCGAGAAGGGTCAGTGCCACGGTCATGAACTTACTTCCGATGCGAAAGTCGGA
This sequence comes from Thermoleophilia bacterium, assembly GCA_038204345.1. Classification (GTDB taxonomy): domain Bacteria; phylum Actinomycetota; class Thermoleophilia; order RBG-16-64-13; family RBG-16-64-13; genus JAHJSA01. The sequence goes on from JBBRDB010000131.1 coordinate 6,402, forward strand.
TGGAATCTTCACGGAACCCCCCCGGGTGGCTGATGTGGCCTGGTAAGGGTGTGCCCACTCCCCTTCGATCCCAACCCTCGGAGTTTGTCTTGCGAGCGGCAAAGAACGTGGTGTACCGCTCAGTCGGCGGCCTCGACTTTTGTACGCCTGGAGCGTATGGGGAGAAAGCGTCGTGCCGCAAATCTCTCTTCTAAGAAACGTCGCCTTCCTCTATCCACCGCAATATGTGGTGTGCTATGCTCTTCGCATCCACTATATGTTGTGGATAAAGCTGGGGATTGTCCATTGGAAACCTGTGGAGAACCCGTACGCTCTTGGGGATATCTGCCGCCGACGGGAGTGGTTCATGCACTGTCCTTATTGTAAGCATTCGGAAAGTAGAGTCGTGGATTCACGCGACGTGGAGGGCCAGGAGGCTATCAGACGACGCCGAGAGTGCGCGGAGTGTGGGCGGCGATATACGACGTACGAGAAGCTCGAAGAAGTGCCCATCTCTGTGGTCAAACGGGATGGCACCTCGGAGCCTTTTCGAGCGGACAAACTACTCCAGGGTCTGTTGAGGGCCTGCTCGAAACGCGACATCGCTCTCGGCCGTCTGGAGGGCCTCGTCGGCGAGATCGAGTCCCGACTGCGGCGCGAGATGGCCTATGAGGTCCCGTCCGAGCACATAGGCGAGCTGGTGCTCGAGTTCCTGCAGGACGTAGACCTCGTGGCCTACATCCGCTTCGCGTCCGTGTACCGGCAGTACGAGAGCATCGAGGAGTTCAAGGAAGAACTGGAGCGGCTTACGAAAGTGGGGGTCCGATGACCGTCAAAGAGATGAGGGAACTCTCCGCCGGCCTGGAGTCCAGGCTGTCTGCGAGTGCGGCCAAGGTGCTCGAGAAAAGGTACCTGCGTCGGGACGAGAGCGGCCGGCCCGTCGAGACCGCCACAGACATGTTAGCGCGGGTCGCGGAGAACATCGCGCAAGCGGAACTC
>JBBRDB010000132.1:0-7319 GCA_038204345.1 Thermoleophilia bacterium
CGTTCGATGATGAAAAGCGCATAATCGATGCCCACCGCCAGTCCGATCATGGTCACCATGTTGACCACGAAGAACGAGAGTTCGAAGACCCGGCCCACTATGGCCGTGAGGCCGATGGCCACCACGATCGCGGTGAGTGCAAGAAGCAGAGAAACACCGGCGGCGGCCACAGCTCCGAACACGACCACCAAGACGATGAGGGTGATCGGCAGACCAAAGATCTCCGCCTTGATCAGGTCGGATTCAGCCGTATCGGTGAAATCCTTGGTCACGCTCGCGGCGCCCACCGTGAGGATCTGGTAGCCGGGCGAGGCATTGTGAGCCAGCGTGTCCTGGAGTCGTTGGACCCGGTCCGGCCCGCCCGCGGCGCCCTCTTCGACCAGGGCGACCTGGATGAGGGTGGCGTGACGGTCCTTGGAGACCATGGCCTCGGCCTGTGACGCGCCGGAAGCCTTCACGTCGTAGTAGGAGAACGCGGAGGCGACGGCGTCGTCCAGCGCGGCGACGTCACTGGTGACGCTTTCGACCACCTCGCGAAACGCAGGATCGTCGACGGTAGCGCCCTCCGACCTCACGACGACGGTCTCGGTCTCGGGCACGACACCCCGAAGCCGCTCTTCGAGGAGCTGCGCCCCTCTCGTCGACTCAGGTGCGTTGGTCACACCCATCTCCTGGGCGCCCAGAACGTCGCCGACAGTAGATGCGGATATGCCTGCAAGGATCAGGAACACCGCCCACACCGCGATCACTATCCACGGGCGGCGGGCGCTCAGCCGGGCGAGCCGAGCGGTCATGGGAAGCTTGGCCATACCATCCTTCTTCAACATCGGCCTTGGTGGCGCCGGATACGGACAACAGAGATAGAAGCCAACGATAGAACGTGCGGCAGCGCTACCAGCTGATGTTGCCCTCCCCCACGTTCCGGCGGACCGGTGCGGGCTGTTGTCGTCGGGCCAAGACGACTGTCGGGCTGGTCCAAGGATAGCCCAGGGCCGGAAACAGCGCCAACCTGAGGCCCCTCTCGTCCGATGAACGGCCGCCCTGCGAGGGGCGCCGGCAGTCGATGAACGCGGGTGCCGTCGGGAGGCAGCCTCAGTCGATGAACGCGGGCGCCGTCGGGAGGCGGCCCCAGTCGACGAACACCGGTGCCGCCGAGAGGCAGCCTAGTCGATGAGGGCCCGCGCAGCCTCGAGCAACTCGGGCCGCTGGAGATGCTCGCCGGCCTCGTCCAACCCCACGCCGACGAGAGATCCGGACGGGACCATCCTCAGCCGGAGGAAGGCCCGCTCCAGTTGGCGCACCACAGCTCGGCCGTCGTCCGGATCGGCCTCCCGCTGCGCGGTGATCACGTAGAGTCTCTTTCCGGCGCGAACCCGAGGCAGCAGATCCTTGTCGAGAAGCGCGTATGTGCGATCTATGATCGCCTTGAGCCAACCCGAGACGCTGTAGTAGTAGACGGGCGTGGAAACCACGAGCGCGTCGCAATTGGCGATCGCCGCGTAGACGCGGTGCATCTCATCATCGAGGATGCAGTTGGGGCCGCGTTTACAGCCCCCGCACGAGATGCAGGGCTGCACGCTCAAGGTGCGGGCGGTGAGGACCTTGGCGTCGTGGCCGCGCTCCTGTGCACCCTCGAGCGCGGCCGCCAACAGACCGGTGGAATTGCCCCTGAGCCGAGGACTACCCGCGATGGCGGCGATCTTCAACTTCATCTCCCGTGGATCGGAATTCCGGCGTTCGAGTAATGGTAGCAGGCGGGCTCCGCGTGGACTGCAGCACGCTGGTGGCACCGAGTGCGGGGCACGAAGATTCCACGACGCGCCCCAGGAAATGCCGGTTAAGCGGACGGGGCGGCGACTAACACAGCCCGGGCATGGGGAGAACGCTCCCATGCGAGAGCAGTGGGGACCGGCCCGAGACGATAGTGTGGAGGCCGCGCGTACGGAGGCCGCGCGCGGTGTGAGCGGCCGCGCGAGACTGCTCATGGCCGCGGCCGGGCTCGCCATGCTCGCGGCGGCCGCCCCGGCCGTCAGAAGGATCCTCCGCGACGCTCCTCTCGGCGGGCCACCGGTAGACGATCCGCGGGCACTCGCCGACCCAGACAGCGAGTTCATCGAGATCTGCGGGCTTTCGCTGCACGTGAAGCGCGCAGGAGCGAACGACGCGGACCTCCCGAAGGACGAAGTCGCGGATGGCCGGGGGGACGAAGGCGCGCCGGTTCGCCGACCGGCCGCGGCCGCTCGGCCCCCCTTACTGCTGCTGCACGGCTTCGCGGCGAGTGTCTTCACCTGGCGCGACGTCATGGGGCCGCTGGGAGAGCGGGGTCTCGTCGTGGCCTACGACCGACCCGCGTTCGGGCTCACCTCGCGACCGCGTCGGGACGAGTGGGACCCGCGCGGCTGGCCGGGAGGCAGCCCGTACGGGCCGGAGGCCCAAGCCTACCTGACCATCGCCCTCCTCGATCACCTGGGGCTCGACCGTGTGGTCTTGGTAGGCAACTCCATGGGCGGTGCGCTGGCCGCCCTCACCGCCCTGCGTTATCCCGAACGGGTGGAGGCCTTGGTGCTCGAAGACGCCGCCATATTCGCGGGCGGGCCTCCGGCCTGGTTGCGCGCTCTGGCGAACAGCGGGCCCCTTGACGGCCTCGGTCCCCGACTCGTGCGGCTGGCTACGCCCTCCCTCGGTCGGAGTCTCCGTCATCTCTATGACGACCGAGACCTCATCAGCGCGCAGGTCGTCGAGGGATACCAACGTCCTATGCGCGTTCGCGGCTGGGAAACCGCCCTCTGGGAGCTTACCCGGGCCGGCGGCCTCCCCGATCTGTCGGCTTCGCTCTCCGAACTGCGCATGCCCGTCCTGGTGCTGGCGGGCAGACAAGACCCGCTGATCACGCCCGACCGTAACCGCCAACTCGCCGCACGCATACCCGATGCCGAGCTGGTGTTCATCGAGGACTGCGGACACGTGCCTCATGAAGAGCGACCCGGGGAGTTCTTACGGGTGCTGGAGGAGTTCCTTGATCGACGACTCCCGAGCAGCTGAAGGGAGGTTGGCGAAAGGATGGCGAAAGGGCTAGCGGAAGAACCCGCCGAAACCCCGGGGCTTGGGATTCTCGGACTCCCGAACGGGCGGCTCCGCCGAGGGGGGCGCCGCTTCGCCTGGCTCATGGGCGGGCTGCGGCCGCGCCACGGAGGCATCAGCGCGGTCGGCGCGTGCGGATTCTCCAGGGGGAACGTCGGCGACGGGGGCGGGAGTCCTGGTCGACGCGTACCCCGTTTGACCGGCGCGGGCCTCTTCGCTCTTGTGGAGACTCCGCAGCTCGGAAGCCGACTTGCGCAGGCGCCCCGATTTTCGGATCGACGAGGGGAGTAGCGCCAGGATGCCCGCGAAGACGCCGGCCGCAAACGCCAGCAGGATCACAACGAGCACAGACGCCTCTGTCGACAGGTTCAGAAAACGCAACGTGACCACGGCCGGATTCTGCAACGCGAAAATGGCCACGACGGCCAGGATGACACCCACAAGTACGAGGATCCACTGCATGACATGCCTGATTCCCCAAAGACGACCCCCGTAATCCACCCGCACAAGGTAGGATTCGGGGTACAGATCAATACGCGTACAGGTCAGTACGGTCCGAAAGGGGAGTGCTCGTGGTAGATAGGAAGATCGGCATGACCCTTACACGCCACATCTACGAAGGTCAGCGGGAGCACCCGGAAGCCACTGGTGAGCTGACTGGGATCCTGAACCAGATCGCGCTGGCCGCGAAGATCGTCTCGCGCGAGGTCAACAAGGCCGGCTTGGCCGAGTTGCTCGGCTTCACAGGCAAGGAGAACGTGCAGGGCGAGAGGGTGCGAAAGCTCGATCAATTCGCCAACGACGTCTTCATCGCCGCTTTCAACCACATGGGCCACTTCTGCATCATGGTTTCGGAGGAAGTGAGCGATCCCATCGAGATCCCCGAGAAGTACGAAGGCGGCCAGTACTCTATCTGCTTCGACCCCTTGGACGGATCCTCCAACATCGACGCCAACGTGAGCGTGGGCAGCATATTCGCCGTCTTCCACAAGGTGAGCCCAGGCGTTCAGGGCACGATGGAAGACCTGTTGCAGCCGGGGAGGAAGCTCGCAGCTGCGGGGTATGTGGTCTACGGCCCCAGCACGATGATGGTCTTGAGCACGGGCCACGGAGTCTATGGATTCACGCTCGACCCATCAGTGGGTGAGTTCCTGGGGTCGCACAGCGACATACGGATCCCGGCGAAGGGGACGATCTACTCCGCCAACGAGGGCAACTATCCCTATTGGTCGAACGGCGTGAAGCGGTACGTGAGCCACGTGAAGCAGCACGACCCGGCTACGAAACGGCCTTACAGCGCACGTTACGTGGGGTCCATGGTCGCGGACGTCCACCGCACCCTTCTGTACGGCGGCATATTCATGTACCCCGCCGACACCAAAGATCCCACCAAACCGAACGGGAAACTGCGGCTGCTCTACGAATGCGCCCCCATGGCCTATCTGATCGAACAGGCAGGAGGCGCGGCCAGCACCGGTATGACCCCTATCCTCGACGTCGTGCCGACCGAGCTGCATCAACGCGCGCCGTTCTTCGGTGGGTCGCGTGAGAACGTTGCCGAGATCGAACGCTTCATGGCTGAGTACGACAGCTTCACAGGGGACGGAGCGGATCACGACGAACAACGAGGGTGGCCCGTGCCGATGATGGAGGCCGACCGTTCAGTGGTCGGGCGTCCGCCCTCAGAGAATATCTGACAGGCGGTCGATGGCCCACGCGACGTAGTGGGCGCAACGGGGCTGCGCGTCGCTCTTGGCGAACGCTCGGTACCCCTCCCGCGTGCTCAGATCGTAACCAGTGAGTTCGACGCAGCCGACCGCAGAGAACTCCTGGTCGAAGTCTCGTATGAGGGTCTGTAGCCGAAGTGTGACCTCGGCCGCGTCATGGGGCTCTCCCTCGGGAGCGGTGAGATCTCGCAGGCCCAAGGCAAGCACCGCGCCCGACAGCGCTCCGCACGTATGGCCCATGCGCGCCATCCCGCCCCCCATGTAGTGGGCGACGAGCGCCAGCCCGGGATCGCGACCCAGCGAGCGCAGGGCGAAGTGCACCACCGCCTGCGCACAGTTCAGATGCCCGGGGCCGCGATCGAGGAACCCTGCGATCGCTTCCTCTTTTGCCTGCGAGACGCTGACGTGCTCATCAGTCACGATGCCCCCTTAAGATTGCACGTGGGGGCGCATGCTTCGTGGCAGGCAAAACAGGGCGCGCCCCAGCCCTGGAAGTGAGTATAGCGTGCGATACCACCTCGCGGAGTAGTCGCAGACGCAGGATGCTACAGTCTCGCAGAAGCTCACGCGTGCGTACGCACGCCGCGCGTATACGTCAAGGACGGCCGTGATCGATCCTCAGCCCCCCGAAAGCACCCCGTCGACCTCGGTGTCGACCTCGCCCTCAGTGTCGACCTCGACCTCGGTGTCGCCCTCAGCGTCGTGCTCAGCGTCGTTCCGACATGACCTTGAGGCATTCCGCTCCCTTGTGCTGACGCACTATCAGGTTCATGGCCGCGACCTCCCGTGGCGACGCACCCACGACCCTTATCTGGTCATCGTGTCAGAGGTGATGCTGCAGCAGACCCAGGTGGCCCGGGTAGAACCTAAGTACACCGAGTTCATCGAAGCGTTCCCCGATCTGGAGAGCCTGGCACGAGCGCCACTCGAGACGGTCCTACGCTGCTGGCAGGGGCTCGGCTACAACCGCCGCGCGGTGTCCCTCAAACGACTCGCCGAACAGGTGGTGGCAGAACACGGGGGACTGATCCCCCGCGACCTGCAGTCACTGCGCAGACTGCCGGGTGTGGGCCCGGCGACGGCGGCAGCCGTCGCCGCGTTCGCGTTCGGCGATCCCTATCCGTTCCTGGAGACGAACATCCGGGCCGCCTACCTGCACCATTTCTTCGCCGACCGGGAGGGCGTCGCCGACAAAGAGGTGCTGCCACTGGTGGAGGCCACGCTCGACCGCGCGGACCCCCGCACTTGGTACTACGCACTCATGGACTACGGCAGTACGCTCAAACGCCGCGTGAGCAACCCCAGCCGCCGCAGCAGGCATCACTCCCGTCAATCTCCGTTCGAGGGCTCTAAGCGGCAGCTCCGTGCGCGGACCTTGCGGGTGGTACTCGACGAGCCCGGGTCGGTCGTGAGTCAGATCCTCGAAGCCGTGGGCGGGTCTTTGGAAGAGGTGGAGTCGGTACTCGAAGAGTTGGTGGATGAGGGGTTCCTGGAGGTGCTGGACGACGGATACCGGCCGGTACGCTGATGTCGCCGACCACGCCACGGCGCGCCGGGCCTCGGGCGCGTGCCGCCCCGCCTGCCGCCGGGGCTGCGTCAGCCGGCCGACTCACGCTCGAACAGACGGGCTACTTCGTCGACGTCGAAGGCCGGCCAAGGCACCGGGACTCCGCGCTGCACGGCCTCCACGCCCGCTCCAGACGCGGTGACCCTGCCGATACGGCATACATCGATGCCTGCAGCACGGATAGCCTCCAGCAGCTCTAGGTGGCCGTCTTCGCGGCACGAGATGAGAAGGCTGCCCGACCCTATGAGTCCCAGTGGTTCGAGCCCGAGCACGGCGCAGACTCTCACCGTCTGGGGAAGAATTGGGATGGCGTCGAGATCCACCTCGATGCCGTGACCACCAGCGGTGCTCAATTCCCTGACAGCGGTGGCCAATCCCCCCTCGGTAACGTCGTGCATGGCCGTGACTCCGTCGTGAGCGCGCGCGACCGCCGCCTCCGCCAGAACACCGATCCTGCTTAGGAGCGCGCGGCACTCTCCGACTTCATCGAGTGTCATGCCCAGCTCCACCAAACGCTCACCCAACTCGGCCGCGATGATGGCGGTGCCTTCGACGGCGATGGCCTTCGTGAGTAGTATGAGATCTCCGGTCCCCATGTCTCTCTTGTCGATGAGGCCGACCCGCTCGACCGTCCCTGCCATAGTCCCGATCACGATCGGCCTGGTTACAGCCTCGGTTATCTCCGTGTGCCCTCCGCACAGAGTGATGCCGTGGCGCAGACAGGCGTCGGAGAGGTCTCTGAGTACGTGGATGACCAAGGAGGGCGTGGTGCCCGAGGGGAACAACGCGGTGGCGATGAGCCAGCGAGGAGTGGCGCCGGCGGTGGCTATGTCGTTGGCGTTCACCAGGACCACGTACTCGCCGATGGACTCCGTGGCGAAGGTTATAGGGTCGGACTTGAGAACGAGTACCTGTTCCGTCGAGACGTCCACCGCGGCCACATC
>JBBRDB010000133.1:0-7280 GCA_038204345.1 Thermoleophilia bacterium
GACATGTCGATCTCGGCGTAGGCCCGCTCACACAGGGCCAGCGTCGCCTCGACCACTTGGCGCGGCTCCCCCAGATAGGTGATGACGGAGCGGTTGTGGTCGGCGTCGGAGGAGTAGTCCAGAAGGGTGACTCCCGGCGCCTCTCTCAGAGGTCCGACGATCCTCTCCACCTTGTCCAGGTCGCGACCTTCGCTTATGTTGGGCACACACTCCATGAGCTTCATCGGACCACCCTCGCTTGGTAGCGTGCTTCTTGGACATTCTCAGCCACGACGACCCCGTCTTTGATCACGGTGGCCACCGGGTTGACTCCCCAATGATATGGGATGGTGAGGTGGCTCGCAGTATCGAGTATGAGCAGGTCGGCGCGCTTACCGGCCTCCAGACTGCCTAGATCGCCGTCCAGACCAACAGCGTGCGCTGCGTTGATCGTCGCCGCGAGGATCACCTCGGCGGCATTCATCTTCATCTGGGTGGACGCGATCGTGCCGATCAGGAATACGTTCTCTGTGTAGCAGGTGCCGGGGTTGAAGTCGGTGGAAAGCGCCACACGCACTCCGCTCTCCAGAAGGCGCCGCGCCGGTGCATAGTCGCGCAGACCCAAGAAGAACACCGCCCCCGGCAAGAGCACCGCGGTGACTCCGGCGGCAGCCAGGGAGGAGATCCCCGCCTCGCTCACATGGTCGAGGTGGTCGGCCGAGACGGCGCCAAGTTCGGCGGCCAGTTCGGCGCCCCCTCCTGCCGTAAGCTGGTCGACGTGCAATTTGGGCCGCAACCCATGCGCTACGCCCGCTTCCAACACCCGCCGGGCCTGATTCACGTCAAAGGCCCCCTCTTCGACGAAGACGTCGCAGAAACGTGCCAGCCCCAGCTCGGCAACCGCAGGGATCATCTCCCCCACGACTAGATCGACGTACCGATCGGCCCGCCCAGCGTACTCGTCCGGCACGGTGTGAGCCCCCAACAGGGTGGGGACCAACGTCTGCGGGGCGGCGTCCGCCAAGTCGCGGTAGACCTCGAGTATGCGCAACTCGTCGTCCAATGTGAGCCCGTAGCCCGACTTCACCTCGACAGTTGTCACGCCGTAGGCGAGCAAGGATTCCAGGTGACGCGCGCCCTTGGAGAAGAGCTCGGCGCGGGAGGCTTCACGGGTGGCGCGCACCGTGCTCCTGATGCCCCCGCCGGCGGCGGCGATCTCGCGGTAGTCCCTGCCGGCGACGCGCATCTGGAACTCAGCGGCACGGTCGCCGCCGAAGACCGCGTGGGTGTGGCATTCCACCACTCCCGGCATGACCAGGCGCCCACCCGCATCGATCACGCGGGTGCGAGGACCGACGGTCACTGCTGCGAGCAGGTCCGGGTCCGGGCCCACCCAGACGATACGTCCCCCGGAGACCGCGACGGCGCCGTTCGAGACGATGCCGAGCCCCCCAGCACAGGTCAGGAGCTCGCCGGCGTTCCGCACCACTAAATCGGCGTGGGTGGGCGCGGCGGGCGTGGCGGGCGTGGCGGCTGTATCAGGAATCACTGGACGCTCCGGCGATTGAGAGCGGATCCATCACGATGGCGTCCGCCGGGCATCCGGTGGCACACACCCCGCACCCCCGACAGAGGTGTTCGAAGAAGGTGATCTCCAGGCGTGCGCCACCGGTGGCAGCAGCCTCTCTGGTGCGGGCGACGAACGCCCCGAAGGGACAGCGCCGAGCGCATCGTCCGCAGCTGGTGCAGAGATCGGGCAGGTGTCGGGCTAGGTGGCGACTGCGGGGCCAGAGCTTCTCAGCGCCGAGACGGGCACTCACCAGGTGTGGGTAGCAACAGTCGGCACAGCAGTTGCAGATGGCGCCGGTGATGACGCCGTCCACCTCGGCCACCTCGCCGGTCTGCATCAGACCCGCTTTGTTGGCGTCACGGACGATCTGCAGCGCGCGCTCTCGCGAGATCTCCCACCCCACCCCCCGCTCGTTGCTGAAGCGGATGCAGGTGTTCACCGGTTTCGAACAGGCACCCATCATGCTGCGACAGTTGCAGGGCCACAAGTAGATGAGCTCGACGCGGTCGAGTAGTGCCTCCGCCTCGTGCAGTAGCAGATACTCGGAATTCTCCAAGTGGGGATCCGGTTCCAGCCCGGCACGCAGAGCCTCTATCTGGGGACGCTTGCGCTCGAGGTAGGCATCCTGCTCCCACCGATTGAGGTCCGCGCGCAGCTCCTCCGGGACGTCTTTCCATCCTTCGAAGATCGCCCAGATCTCGAAGCGGGCGTGGAAGTCCGCCAACATCACCGCTCCGTCCGGGGATCGGTTCACCATCCCGCGGTGATGCGCCCGCTCCACCGCAGCGTCGTCCATGTGCGGCAGCCGACGGCGCAGTTCGTCCACAGTCAGGGGCCCGCCGGCGAGCGCGTGCACCAGGAGCACGTCGGCCTCCTCGAAGAAGCGCTCCAGGTACGAGCCGAGAAAGTCCGGGGCTCCGAAATCCTGGACCAAGCATCCGGGATCGGACAAGGGGGCGTTGGCTGCAACGGGTGCGTGCGCGTGAGGATCGTGCATGCGTCGTCTCGATTCGCTGGAGGGACTACGCGCAGTCTGACCTACACCAGGGCGCTCGTCAACGCCGGCCCGCGGCCGTCCCACATTGGAGACCCATTCGTCCGTGCGAGGGGACGCAGAACAGGCTGATATTCCGCCCGCCTTCGCACAGTCGAACGTAAGCACCGGCTTGATCGTCTGACCCGATTGGGCGTCCGCCGCGAGCAGGGCCGGGAGCGGGAGCACGGATACGTCGGGATCGGCGGGTGCGAACGTGACAACGACCGGCGCCGCCACCTCCACGACCTCCCGGGATTCCCCGGACAGCCCCCGGGTGGCGCGCACGCGGGCCGCGGCGTCGTCCCGGCCGGCCGCTCCGTCATTGCCCGTCACGGCCTCACCGTCGATCAATAGATGCCGTACTCCTTGGTCGTATTGATCATGGCTTCGATGTTCTCCTGCTTGGCCGAGTCGGTGACTCCGCCCAAGTCCATGACGTAGCCTCCGCCGGGACCGGCTACGTCGATGAGGTGCTTGCAGTAGGTGGTCACCTCGGCCACCGTGCCCGCGTGCGCCAGCGACAGCGGCAGGTTCCCTTGGATGCAGGCCACCTGCCCGATGGTCTCCTTCGCCCGCTCCATGTCGGTCTGGTCGAAGAGCCACACGGTCTTGCCTTTCGGCAGATCGCAGATGGTCTCGAGACGCGACGCGTAGCGACCCTCGGCGAACAGGAAGGGCGTGAAGCCCTCCTCGATCAGTCCGAGGAGCACCGCGCGCAGGCTCGGCCAATAGAAGGTCTTGAACTGCTCCAAAGACATGAACCCGTCCGCGCCCTTGTGCAGGGGCATGAAGATGCCGGGGATCGTGTCGTTGGTGGCGTGGCGCAATGTCCACCGCACCATGAGCGGCGCCAGCCTGTTGCAGGCCTCGATCACCTTCTCCGGAGCACGGTAGAGGTCCATGAGCATGCCCCTCGTGCCGCGCAGCGAGTCACCGATGAAGTCGTAGGGCGCTTTCGAGAATCCGCCTCGGCCTCGAGCGAAGCCCTCGGCTTGGAGGGTGTCCACCGCCGGGAAGATCCGCTGCGCCCACGCTCCGACCTCTTCCGCCGCCGCCATGAGCTTCTTGAGTCCGGCGTGTACCTCGGGTATGCCCCAGGGACCCATGTTCAGCCTGCCGAACGGCATCTCCACGAGATCGAAAGGAGTACTCAAGAGCGAGAAACCTTCATATGCCCCCGCTATCCGAGGCGCATAGGTGGAGTAGAAGAAGTCTGTGGGATCTTCGATCAGGTGGTCGTACTCCTCGATCGACATCCACTCCTGGTCCTTGTACTGGAATCCGGCGTCCTCGGGTGTGCCGTGACCGGGCCAATCGTACAGCCGGTACTCGAGCAGTTCGAAGGCCTTGCCCGGAATCGCCATGAAGCTCGGGGTCGCCATCACGTCCGCGCGGAAGTGGCGGTTGAACCGCAGGTAGGCGTCGGCCGCTTTGGAGTAGTCGTACATCGCTTCGTACGACGTATAGCCCGCCCAGTTGACCGGATACCACCCCATGTTCATGGAGACGGGCACCCGATCGGGCACACGCAGGCTGTAGGCGTCGCTGATTCGAGTCACGGCCGCTTTGTAGGTCGCCTCACCCTCCGGGCTCGCGAACTCGAAACCCGGCGGGTTCAGCCACGCCTCGTACCGATGGTCTCGCTTCTCTTCAGCCGTCAGCTCGGCCCAGCTCTTCTCGGTGACTCCCATGCTAGCTCACCTCCACGTTCTGCTTCGCGAAAGTGACGGCGGCCATCGCATCCTCGCCGTAGGCCTCGGCACCCGTGTAGTTGCGAACGGTCTCGTCCATCTGTCCGCCCCCGATGATGACGTGCAGGCCGTCCGCAAGCCCGGCCTCATCGACTTGGGCGATAGTGCTCTTCATAGAGTCGAACGCCAATGAAAGGAACCCCGACAACGCCAGCACCCGCGGCCGGTGCTCGCGCACGGCCTCTACGAACTTCTCTTCGGGCACGTTGATGCCCAGATCGATCACTTCGAAGCCGTTGATGTCGAGCACGAAACCAACAATGTCCTTGCCGATGTCGTGGATGTCTCCGCGGACGGTCCCGAGGACCACTCGGCCCAACTTCTCGCGCCGGACCGCCCCCGCGGCCATCTTGGGCTTCAGCAGCTCTGCGATCCGCCTGAGCATCTCACCGGACAGCATCAACTCGGGTAGGAAGAAGCTACCCTCCTCGAACCGGTCGCCGACGATCTGCATGGCCTCCTGACCCAGGTCGAGGATCGATTGCGGATCCTCCCCCCTCTCCAGCATCTCCTCGACGATCCGGAGCGCATCCTTCTCCTTCATACCGACAATTGCTTCCACGAGTTCATGTGCCATACGTGCCATCTCCCCTCGTCTGTGTGTGGAGACGCCCAGCCCGCCTCGGTGTCCGAGTACGGTTCCCGGAGCGCAACGCCTGCCGTCCGGACAGATCCGCGTCGGTCTATACGGCGCCCGCCCGGCACCGAACGAGAAAAGGACACTCCCACCACGCGATCGCGCGTAGGGAAGTGTCCTCAATTCCTTACTCGGCCCACGATCCCGCGCGGACGGAGAACCGTGACAGGTCGCGTGACCACGAAACAATAGTGCCCCCAGCCGCGCCGGTCAAGCACGGCGGGCACGCACGTTGGAAGCCAAGCTATACCGGAAGCGGACGAACCGACCATCTACCACGCCGCCCACGCATTCGAGCAGGCCGAGGATTGGCGGACCCGGTAGCCCGCCATCACGGCTCCCGCGGGGTCTCAACCCAGACGTCTCGATCCGGGCGCCGGACTCTCAGAGAAGGCAGCAGTCGGCGAGCTGTCTGAGCGTCAGGTCATCCAACTCGGGCTGCTCGTACTCCTCCAGCAGCCGCGCGAAGCGCTCGCGGGCCGCCGTCGCCAGGTCCCAGCCTCCCCTGCTCAGCCACACGTCGTGTCGCCGTCGGTTGAAGAAGGTTGGGTGCTCGTAGTCCCGGCAGTGGCCGGCGGTGTGCGCCTCTAGGAGGAAGTTGCCGCCCGGACCCACGGTGTCGATCACATCGAGCGCCAACGTCTCCTCGTCTACCACGATGGGCAAGTTGCTGGCCCGGATCATGCCCACGAGTTCCTCATCAACGATGAACTTCTCGAACGAGACGGCGTTGAACGAACTCATGACCCCCGATCCGTGGAGGACGAAATCCACGCCGCGGCGCGCCACGGCCGCCAAGCCCATCGCCGTCTCGATGCCCGCCTGCATGTCGGGCAGGTGAGAATCGGTGAGGCCCCCGCCCGCACGCACGGGGAGCCCAAGGTAGTGGCCCAGTTCCACGGTGGCGCCCATCATGGTCCAGTACTGGGGGACGCCTACCAGCAGGTCGCCGGTGACCATGGAGGTCACGGACGAGGTGCCGCCGTAGACGTAGGGGGTCCCCTCGTTGACGAGTTGCGCGAGCATCAAGCCGGCCAGAGTCTCCGCGTGCTGGAGAGCGAGGATCCCGGCCATGCTGGCCGGGCCGGTGGCTCCCCCCATCACGCACGGCGTGACCGAGAGCGGCTGGCCCAGTGCTGCCAGGGACCTGATGCCGCGACAGGTCTCGGCCTCCAGGATCAACGGAGAGGTGCTGTTCAGCACGGCCATAAGACAGGGCCGTTCGTACCACCCCGCCCCCCAAATGATCTCAGCGGTGCTTACAGCCGCCTCGGCCAAGTCGTCACCGAAACCGAGGAGGGTCGGAGGCTTGTCGCTCAAGGTGAGCAAGGCGTGGAGCGTCCTCCGGGCCCGCTTCTCCTGCGGGATATCCTGCGGATCGACGGCGAAGCCGATCATATCCACGTTGGGAGACATGTGCATCACTTTGGCAATGGCCATCAGATCGGCAAGTGTCCCCATCCGCAGGCTGGAGCCCTCCAGCACGAAAGGCGGTCCGCCCGTGCACGAGACGACCATGCGCTCGCCGAAGTCCAGGTTGCTGCGCTCCCCCCGGGCATGCAGTTCGAACGTGCGCGGCGCTACCTTTGCCGCCCACTCGATTCTCTCCCCGGGCATCCGCACCCGCTGCCCATCCACGGGAAACCCACGATCGGCGAAGAGCCCCACGGTGTCCTCGTCCTGAACGACCACACCCGTTCTCTCCAGGATGCTCAATCCGGCTTCATGGACCTTCTTGATGTCTTGAAAGCGCACGGTTACACGATCTCCAGAACGCCCACCGCGTCCTCGACGGCGCGCACGATGTCGCCCTCGAGCATGAGCCGCGCGATCGTCTCGATATCGGGTGTCTGGGGACGGTCACGATCGAGCGGGGGCACGTGCTCGCGGATGACTCGGCGGGCGGCGCCGACACCCCTCCCCGGCTTGAGCCCCTGTCCGAACTCGAGAGCCTGCGCCGCGCACAACAGTTCCACCGCGACCACCACCAAGGTGTTCGCGCAGACGTCGTCGGCCTTGCGGGCGGCATACGCCCCCATGCTCACGTAGTCCTCCTTGTTGGCCGACGTGGGGATGGAGTCGACGGAGGCAGGGTGCGCCAGGGTTTTGTTCTCCGACACCAGCGCAGCCGCGGTGACCTGAGCCATCATGAGACCGGAGTGAAGCCCTCCCTTCTTGGTGAGAAAAGCGGGAAGGTGATCAGAGGTGGCGGGGTCGAGCATGTACTCGATTCGCCGTTCGGAGATGCCCGCCGTGTGGGTCAGAGCGATGGCGAGGAAATCCATAGCCTGCGAGATCGGTTGGCCG
>JBBRDB010000134.1:0-7151 GCA_038204345.1 Thermoleophilia bacterium
ACGAGCCACAGCACTGTCGGCGCCAACAAGAGGTTGGCGACTGCGAAGTCGTGCCCCCTGAGCCGCGCTATGGCGCGGCTCAGGGGGCCCCCGTGCTGCTCCAGGATCGCAGAGGAGTCGCCCGAGGCCTCCCCGGGAGAAGGAGGCGGCACGGTCAAGAGGCCCTCAGCTCCTGGTAGGCGGTGTTGTACAGTTCGGTATCGGCTCCGAGTTCCTCGGTGAAGGTGAGTTTGTCCATTACTTCCTGGGGCGGGTAGATCTGGGGATCTTCCAGGATCTCCGGGAGGATGAATTCCTCGGCCTTCTCGTTGGGACTCGCGTAGTACACGTAGTTGGTGATCGCCGCTGCCACTTCGGGCCGATGTATGTAGTTCATGAACACCTCGGCCGTGTATTTGTGGGGCGCGGCCTTCGGGATGCACATGCTGTCAATCCAGATGAAAGCTCCCTCTTCAGGCACAGCGTACAAGACCGCTTCGTTCTCCAACTGAGCCTGGAACACATCTCCCGAGTAGCCGTGGCTGAGCCACGAGTCTTCCGACGCGAGTTCGTCGATGTAGGTGTCGGACGTGTAGTGCTTGAGGAGCGACTTCTGCTCGATGAGCATCTGCTTGGCTTCTTCGATCTCTTGGGGATCGACGGTGTTGGGGCTATAGCCGAGGCGGAAGAGGGCGACGGCAAAGACATCACGGATCTCGTTCATCATCGTGATCTTGCCCTTGTACTTCTCGTCCCACAGCATGTCCCAACTGGGGGTGAAATCGGGCACCTTCTCTGAGTTATAACCGATCCCAGTGGTGCCCCATTGCCAGGGCACCGAGTACTTGTTGCCCGGGTCGAAGGGGGCTTCACGGAAGCGAGGATACAGGTTTGCCACGTTCGGGACGTTGGCGAGATCGATCTCCTGCAAAAGGCCGAGCCCCAGCATCGTGGTGATCATATAGTCGGTGGGCACGATGATGTCGTAGCCGGTAGCGCCGCTCTGCAGTTTGGCAAGCAGCGTGTCGTTGCTCGAATAGTTGTCGTAGACCACCTTGACGCCGAACTCGTCGGTGAAGTTGGGGATGGTGTCTTCCGCTATGTAATCTGACCAGTTGTAGAAGAAGAGTTGGTCGGCCAACTCACCGCCGCCGTCCCCGCCGGCGGCGGCCGTGGTGGTGGTGGTCGAATCACCACCTCCGCACGCAGCCAGGAAACCGGAAGCGCCCACCAACAGACCTGCAGCTCCTGCTCGCTTGAGGAAGCCTCGGCGGGTCATCGGTCCCCCGAGACCGTCCAGCATCATGACCCGGATCTCTTTATCCAGACGCGCCATGCTCTCCTCCTTGGTCAGTGGTCGACGCTCCCGACGACGGGAGCACCCGGTTGTGGGAAGGGTGCCAGGTCAACTGGGCTTCCTCCCCCGTGATCCATTGGGTCTGCTCGGAAGCCACTTCCACGTTCTGCTCGAGCACCGTGAACTGACGATCGAGGGACGGTACGTCGATCTTGTACTGCGTCGTCATGCCCAGGTAGACGACGTCTCGCACGCGTCCTCGCAGCAAACAATGCCCGGCCGGCGTCTCCTCGCCGGCCTCGTGCAGCCTGATCTTCTCGGGCCGCACGGATAGCTCCACGAAGTCAGGCAGGGTGCCGCCTTCATCCGGCGCCTCGACCATGACGCGCTCGCCCTCGGCCCACCTGAGGACACCTCCGCGACCGTCGCGCTCCAGACGACCCTCTATGAAGTTCGAGACCCCGATGAAGCCGGCCACGAACTTCGTCTTGGGAGATTCGTACAGCTCCTCGGGCATGCCCACCTGCTCAACCGTGCCCATGTTCATGACCGCGATACGGTCGGACATGGTGAGGGCTTCTTCCTGGTCGTGGGTGACGTAGATGAAGGTTATGCCCACGCTCTCGTGGATGTGCTTGAGTTCGAGTTGCATCTGCCTGCGCAGCTTCAAATCAAGCGCACCCAGAGGTTCATCGAGGAGGAGAACCGACGGTAGGTTCACGAGCGCCCGCGCCAGAGCCACCCGCTGCTGCATGCCACCGGACAATTGGTTGGGCTTGTTAGCCGCCCTGCCCTCGAGTTCCACCATGCGCAAAGCGTCCGCTACGCGTTTCGCGATCTCAGCTTTGGGCAGGCGTTTGCGCCTGAGGCCGAAGGCTACGTTCTTCTCGACGTTGAGGTGAGGAAAGAGCGCATAGTTCTGAAACACGGTGTTCACGTTGCGGCGGTACGGGGGCAGGCGGGCAACGTCGACTCCATCGAGGAAGATCGCTCCCTCGGTGGGCTCTTCGAAGCCGGCGATCATGCGCAGCGTCGTGGTCTTGCCACACCCGCTGGGGCCAAGAAGAGAGAAGAACTCCCCTCGCTTGATGCCGAGGTTCATCTTCTCAACGGCTGTGAACTCACCGAACCGCTTGGTGACCCCGTCGAGTTGAATCGCGCAGTCGTCCACGCCGCCGCCCATCTCCGCCGCCGAACCCACTGACTCCAACTCCGACCACCTCCACGTGGGTAACCATATGCCTATCTCGCATCGCGCTCAAGCCGACGCCTCCAGCGACAACGGGCTCCCTGGCGCGGATCAGCTCATGATCTCGCTCACCGCCGCGGCGATCGCTTCGCCCATGGCCGCAGTCCCCGCCGAGCCGCCCAGGTCGTACGTGACGTCCCGCCCAGCACCCACGACGGTCTTGACCGCTTGGAAGAGGGCGTCTGCGGCGGTGCGCTCACCAAGATGTCTGAGCATCAGGACGGCGGAGAGGATCAGGGCGGTTGGATTCACCTTGTCCTGCCCGGCGTATTTGGGAGCAGATCCGTGCACCGATTCGAACAGGGCCGTGTCGGCGCCGAAATTGGCACCCGGAGCCACTCCCAGACCCCCTACCAGACCGGCGCAGAGGTCGCTCAGGATGTCCCCGTACAGGTTCGGGCACAAGAGCACGTCGTAGAGTTCCGGTTTCTGCACGAGCTGCATACACATGTTGTCCACGATGCGGTCTTCGAACTCGAGATCAGGGTAATCCGCGGCGATGGAGCCGGCCGCCTCGAGGAACAGGCCGTCGCTCAACTTCATGATGTTCGCCTTGTGGACGGCCGTGACCTTCTTGCGACCCTCCTTGCGCGCATATTCGAACGCGAAACGGCTGATGCGTTCCGACCCGGCGCGGGTGATGATCTTGATCGACTCGGCGGCATCCTTGCCCACCATATGCTCCACGCCCGCGTAGAGGTCCTCGGTGTTCTCGCGCACGATGACCAAGTCGATGTTGTCGTAGCGCGAGCGAACACCCGGGATGGTGACCGCCGGTCGCAGATTGGCGAAGAGGTCGAGTTCCTTGCGGAGCGCCACGTTGACGCTGCGAAAGCCGGAACCCACCGGCGTAGTGATGGGTCCTTTGATCCCCACTTTCGTGGTGCGCAGAGATTCGAGCACGTGCTCGGGCAGGGGTGTGCCGTACTTCTCCATGACGTCGGCGCCCGCCTCGACGTCGACCCAGTCGATCTGTACGCTCGTGGCCGCGACTGCGACCTTCGTTGCGGCCATGATCTCCGGGCCGATGCCATCACCCGCTATGCACGTGACCGTGTGACCCACGATTCTCCTCCTCCGCCGACCCCGCCTGCTAACGGCCCGTGTACGTCCCGGGTGAGGCTTCTGGCGCTTCATAACCGACTTCGGCCCACGAGCTGGCGCCCTGCGTGTATCCGGCTTGCCCGCCCGTGAACAGCTGAAACTCCGCGGCGGGCAGGGTCTCGGCGAGACGTCGCATGATCTCTTCGGTCAGTCCCAGTCCGCGAAAACGCTCGTCTACGACCACATCGAACATGATTTTGCGCCGCGGATCCAGGCTGACGGTTCGGCCGAAGCCGATCAACTCGCCCTCGAGCCGGCACACGATCCAATCGTCGGAGGAGGCGATGGCCCACTCTATCTTGGACGTGCTCTCGGTCTCTTCCCAGCCCACCCGGACGAAGAACTCGGCGAGCGCGGCAGGGTCGAGATTCTCGTTGTGTTGGAAATCTAACATTACTTGAGAATGCTATCAGACAAACGCGGGGAGAATTCCTCTCCCACCCGAAGGTGTCACGCGAAACCGATGCCCTTTCTCGTGCTGAAGGTGAGGTAGGCGACGTTGCGCACCGCCAGGTAGTGGCGCTCGCCGAACGCATCCTCGATCACAAGCCACTCGCCGTCGCCGGTGAGGGCGTCGTAGACCACGTTCGGTTCAACGGCGGTCTCTATGGTGATCTCGGTGCCACCGGAGAAATGAACTACTACTGATCGCATGCATCCTCCCAAAGTGACGTCAGGACTGCCGGCAGGATCCTGGCTCGGCAGACCCGGGCCGACAGCTCCAGGTGCGCAGATCCAAGTCGACGGATCCGCTCAGTCGTCCTCATCCATGATCCCGATCTTCTCGTCCTGCAGCCGTTGATCGTTCTTGAGGGCGAAGTCCTGGTAGATGTACATGAGTTCCTTCTCGAAAAGGGCCCGCTTCAGATCCACGGACATCTCCCGAGCCAGAGTCAAGATCTCGTTGGCCTCGTGATCGGAGAGATCTATGCCGAACTCCTTGAACTTGTGCTGGATGGTGCGGCTGCCCGAGTGCTTGCCCACCACCAGTTGCCGGGTGAGCCCCACCTCGTCTGGACCGAACACCTCATACGTGAGCGGGTTCTTGATGACCCCGTCGGCGTGGATGCCCGATTCATGGGCGAACACGTTCGTACCCACGATCGCCTTCCAGACGGGTATCGCCCTACTCGAAGCCCGGGCCACGTATTCGGAGATCTCGCGGAAGCGCGCGGTGGAGACGCCGATGTCCACGCCGTCCATGTGCTTGAGGGCCATCACGATCTCCTCGAGGGCCGCGTTGCCCGTGCGCTCACCCAGACCACCCATCGAAACGGTGACGAAGCGGGCGCCCGCGCGGATGCCGGCCATGCTGTTCGCGGTAGCCATGCCGAAGTCGTTGTGACAGTGCACTTCCACGGGAATATCGAGTGCTTCGACGAGGGTCCGAAACCGGCTGTGGCTCATGAATGGATCGAGCACCGAGAGAGAATCGCAGAAGCGGAAGCGCTCCGCACCCAGCTCCTGAGCGGCCACCGCGAAAGCGAGAAGGAAGTCCATGCCCGTGCGTGAGGCGTCTTCGGCGGAAGCGACGAACGGCAGGTCCGCGTCCCGGGCGGAATCGGCCGTCAGCTGCAGACGCTCGAGCACCCAGGCACGATCCTCGCCATACTTGCAGTTGATGTGCTGGTCGGAGGTGCTGATGGAGATGACCACACCGTCCACCCCGGTCTCTGCCGCCAACCGTATGTCTTCAGGTTCAGCCCGGCAGAACGCGCGCGTGACCGCCGTCAAGTCGAGAGACGCGATCTCGCTCATGGCTTCCCGCTCTTCGGGACATAGCCAGGGACTGCCCACTTCGAGCTCGTGCACGCCGATATCGGAGAGCAGGCGGGCCATCCGCACCTTCTCTTGGTTCGCGAAGACCACCCCGGCCGTCTGCTCGCCGTCACGGAGCGTGGTGTCGACGAGAAGCACCGGCGCGTTGTAGGCGCTCAGCTTCCTCTGGGTCTTGGACATGACGCTCTCAGGAGTCATCGGCCACCGTACCTACTGCTGTCGCCGCGTCCAAGTCGATGTCGAGGGACACATCCATAGACGTGTCGAGGGAGGCGCCGTCTATGGGATCCTCTCCCGCCAGGAGCATCTCGCCCGCCTGCTCACGCACACCCTGGATCTCGGTGTTGTAGATATCGAGCAGTTCGTCGTCGAACAACGAACGCTTGAAGGCCACGCTCTTGGAGCGGACGCGACACGTGAGCAAAGCCGCCTCGTCATCGGTGATGGAGATGTCGTGCTCGGCGAGTTTGAGCTTCAGCGTCTCGGCTCCCGAGTACTTGCCCAAGATGTAGCGCCGCGTGAGGCCCACCGCCTCGGGCGGGAAGACCTCGTAATTCGACGGGTCGCACATCGTGGCGTTGGCGCGGTTCTCGCACTCGTAGACGAAGAGGTTGGCGCCTACGATAGGCTTCCACGTGGGCAGAGGACGATTGGAGGCGCGGGCCACGTACTCCGAGAGTTCGCGGAACTTGTCGGTGTGCAGGCCCAGCGGCTCGTGCTCGATGTATTCCAAGGCCATGGCCAACTCCTCGAGAGCCGCGTTGCCCGCGCGTTCGCCCAGGCCGTTCACCGTGGTGTTCACGAAGGTGGCACCCGCCTTGATGCCGGCGATGGCGTTCGCCGTGGCCATGCCGAAGTCGTTGTGGGTGTGCATCTCCACGTCGATGCCGACCACGTCGATGAGTGTCTTTACCTTCATGAAGGTGTTGAAGGGATCGAGGATGCCGAGGGTGTCGCAGAAGCGGATCCGGTCGGCGCCCGCCTCCCTAGCCGTGCGGGCGAAGGCGAGGAGGAACTCCATGTCGGCGCGGGACGCATCCTCGGCGTTCACCGAGACGTAGACGTTGTTCTCCTTGGCGAAGAGCACGGCGCGCTTGACACTGTCGAGCACCCACTCGCGGCTCTGTCGCAGCTTGTGCTCTATGTGGATGTCGCTGGCCGACATGCTGATAGCCACGGCATCCACTCCGCACGCCAGTGAGGCCTCCACGTCGGAGACAACGGCACGGTTCCAGGCCAGCACGCTGCAGTTGAGGTCCATGGCCGCGATCTGCCGCACGGCCTCTTTCTCGGCACCACCCATGGTGGGGATGCCCGCCTCTATCTGGTACACGCCCACATCATCGAGGAGCTTTGCGATACGAGTCTTCTCTTCGGTGGCGAAGACCACGCCCGCCGTCTGCTCCCCGTCGCGGAGCGTCGTATCGTCGATGTGAACGGGGCCCGGTTTGTCTCCCAACGGCCGCTGGAGAAGGAAGGCGCCGAAGTTCTCCCGCATGTTACCTCCTGTCCGCTCGGGAAGCGCAGAGTCTACCACAGGGCACCCGAATGCCGGCCCGCCGAAGGGCCTTTGAGGGGCCTCCACCACGCACCGGCCCCCCCGCCTCACCCCCCCGCCGTGGCCACCCGCGAGGGATAGATCCGGCGGGGCGCACCCGCCCAACCGAGTCGGCGGCGGCCCGCGGTTGACACTGACTACGCCGCCGGCCCGTGCGGGGTTTGACCAGGGGTGCCGCAGGATAG
>JBBRDB010000135.1:0-7109 GCA_038204345.1 Thermoleophilia bacterium
CTGGTGCTCTTCAGGTGACCATCTGCACCCAGACCCCCCTCTGGCGCGGGCCGTCGAACTCAGCGAGATATCTTGGCGGCCGCGATGTAGTATGCAGGTGGGTCCGTAGATCAATCGAAAGGCCGGAATGACCGAGTATCGTTTCAGCGCTGTCATCGGGCACGACGAGGACGGCTACTGGGGGCAATGTCCGGAACTCCAGGGCTGTTACACGCAGGGAATCACCTTTGAGGAAACGGTGGAGAACCTCAAAGAGGTCATGGTACTTCACCTGGAGGACCGTCTGGCCTGCGGTGAGGAGATCCCCCGAAGCGACACGGTGAGCCTGCTCACCCTCGACGTCGCTGTATGACACCACGTGCCGTACGATGTTGGGACACGCGTCACGGTCCCAGTGCACGCCGGCAGGACACTGCATCCCTCCAGCATGCCTGGTGCTCTTCAGGTGACCATCTGCACCCAGACCCGCCTCTGGCGCGGGCCGTCGAACTCAGCGAGATAGACGCTCTGCCACGTTCCGAGTCGGAGGGCTCCGCCCACCACGGGCACGGCTGCGTGGGTGCCAACGAGAGCCGTCTTGATGTGCGCATCGGAGTTGCCCTCAGCGTGGCGGTAGTCACCGTCGCGCGGCACAAGCCGCCGCAGGGCCGTGACTATATCCCGAGCGACAGAAGGGTCCGCACCCTCGTTCACCGTGATCCCGGCGGTAGTGTGAGGGCTGAAGATGTGGGCGACCCCATCGCCGGTCACGCCTGCCTCGCGGAGCGTTCGTTCCACCGATCCCGTGATGTCCACGAGCGCCTCGCGCTCCGTGGTTCTGATGCTGAACTCGAGCACTGCGGCCTCCAACGTTCTGGGATGTCGCACGCCGCGGACCCCGAGCTCTACGCCGCGCCCTCAACGCCGGCCACTCCCGGTCACAGTCCGGGTCTGCGCCACGGAATCATCACGAAACCATCGAGGTGGACCTTAGAAGACAGCTTTCGAACATCCGTCCTCTGATCGTCGATCTGTACAAATCCCAGGCAAGTGCTTGAGTACTCCAGATACCGCGAACAAGGGGCTGGTCCGGCACAGGGCCACCCGAACGGTGTTGCGCGAGACCCCCAGTCTGCGGGCGATGACCCTGATGGAAAGGCCCTGCCGGTGCAGCGACACGATGTCCACTCACCGTGTCACGTCACTGCCGAGCTTACCCTGTCCCCTGAAATCGCTACAACAACGATCCGCTCGATTCATAGTCCTTACTCCGAGCACCTCTCTCTAGCTCGCAAGCTCGGGCCAGCTTTCGGGTACCCGGCATCCGCCCAAGACCTCATGCCCGAACCTTCCTCGAGAGCGCGCTCTGTTTCTTTGGCTCGGCCACGGAGGGAGAACTTATAGCCCACGATTATCCTGGCCCCCTGGGGTTTCCGGGGGGAGCGGCGGCGAGCGGCGTCGTGTCCGCTCAGGAAGGGCAACGCCGTCGAGATCGCCAACCGCCCCCGGTGGCGGGTCGGGGGGCGCCGACGCCGCATCCCAATATTGACCAGTTCCAGTCCCAGGAAGAGCGTTGCGGGCCTACGGAAATTCCTCGTTTCGCTAGGCGCCTCGCCATGGGACCTCGACGTAAGCACATGATCGAGCGACTCGTGCCTGTTCTACGGGCGGGCCATCCAGTCGTAGAAATTGGTGACGGTCCAATGGTCGACGGGGTACAGTACCACGTCAGAGGCGAAGGGGTCGATATACATTAAGCTCGGGTTATTGCGGTACCAGGTGGATTCCCTGCTACACACTTGCGCATCATTTTGAAGACGCCAGACACCGTCGGTAGCCCGGGTCTGGATGGTCGAGTGGTGATTTGCCGGGTCGTGGGGAGGTTCTGAGGGGGAATCGGAAGCAATCTCAAAGGCACTCTGAGTGTACGTGTAGTTTGCGATGTACGATTGGGGCCCGAAATACGGTCGCCCCGCAAGAGCCCAGAAACCAATCTCCCACTGCCAAGTGCCGTTGACAAGCACCCACATGTACACGGACACGCGCCCATCGGCCTGATTGCCCATCTTGATGGTCTTGTAGACAGACTGAAATGGGGCAGTCGAAAAAGCGAGATTCGGGTAAGTGTACGTGTAGTCCGGGTTAAGCCGGTGAACAAGGGGAAGCCAGTACGCACTCCCGACGCCAAGATTCTTGGCCAGTTCAAACCCAATCGATATGTTGCCATTGGGGTAGTTGACCGTATTTAGGCTGATGCCGTAATACTCTTGAAACCCGATTGAACGGTCGTAGACGGTGATGGTTGCCTGGTTGCCAGTATAAGCCTTGTAGCCAGCTTGATTGTAGCTCCGCCCGTAAAGCCGGCCTGAGTGTAAGTATTCTCCCGCCCATGACTCTACTGACGTGGGTATTAAGCTACCCTCGTCGGCCGCCGCCGCCCTTATCGCAGCAAGGGAGTCCGCCATGTCCTGTATATTCGGCTGGTGGTCCAGCCCAATCGAAAGGAGGTGATCCTTTGCGGAAGCAGGGAGGTCCATCTTTGTGCCGTCAGGATTGAGGAAGTACCCGTCTCGCCACAGGAACGTGCGGCCAGACTCTGTTTCGAATTTCCCGTCACCAAGGTACCGAAAACCGCCTTCCAAGTTCGATTCGATTATGGGTATGGGGATACCCTCTTGAACGAACTGCTCGCTTGCTACGGACCACGACCTGGCACCCGAATCGGTCGCCGAGGCACCCGAATCGGTCGCCGCCTGAGCGGTGGAGCCACCTGGTAACGCACCAAGTATCACCACGAGAACCAGACCCGTCAGTGTGATCATGTGTTTCTTCATGCTACACGCTCCTTCCCAAGAGCGAATCCACGGGAAAGCTGGCACAAGTTCCCTTTTTGGTGAGGTCGACGACCATGGCGCTGATTTGACGTCTCCTTGACGCGATGCCCATCACCTGTGGATGTCAATACGAACCAAAAAGAAATGCACACCATCCCCTGACCGCCTGGAGTCACGGGAGGACGGGGCGCGCTTCTGGGTGGCAAGCGAGCGAATCAAGAACTGGGACTTGAGGAAGGCAGATACCTTGCTCAACTACTTGATCAATACCCGAAATGTCGATGAGCATACGGTTGAGGACGTGGCGTCCGAGTGGAATGGTGACCTAGGCCCGATCCAGGGTGGACAAACCGTCCAGGCTGGACAAACACTACGACTAAGCGTGGAGGCAATGGGACAGGCCACTGTTACCCGTTCGACTACGTGACGGCTCTCTCAGGCTCCCTCCCGTTGTGCACATGAGCAAAGCCGATCCCAGACCGCGCCAGCAAATGGATTCCCGCTCCTGCCGTCGCGGCCGAACTCGCTCTCCGCTTCTATTGCGACTTCCTCAACGGCATGCTTCAGCGTGTCTTCGCGGGTGGCGAGTCAAACTGCAGATCATCGGACCGTGGTGACGGGGCGGATAAGAAGGTCTGGGGTCCGGGGCTTCGGACTCGTGGCCCATGGAGCAGATGCGGTTCGCGGAGACCCCGAACAGTGCGGCGACCTCTGCTCCGAGAGCGCTTCGAATTGCTTGTTCCGGCCGATAGTGCATTATGCAGGGGTTTCCCCCTAGCCTATCCACCGCAATCCGCCCGGTTGCTACCGACGGCTCCTCCCCCACGGCCGAGCTGCAGTAGCTACCGAGGAGTGGCCGGAATCACCCCATCAGCACGCCGAGAAGGACGCAGCCAAGGTCGGGAATCCACACCTTCACTGAGCGCTCTCAGTGAAGGTGTTGTCATAAACCAAAGCCCCCACCTTGGTGAATAGCAGCACACGCACCCGCTCGTACCTCATCACGTCCTTGTACTTTTCCGCCACGGAGAGAAGCTTCTCCGCAATCCCCTGGTAGACGGCCGGGTCTTGGTCTGCTGCCACCCGCGCCTTCACGGTGAGTTCGCGTGGCATCCACGGTGCGAGCGACCCGAGTTGGAGTGCCTCTACCTGGATGCCTACCACATAGGCGTCAGCAATAAGCAGCGAAAGCACATTGTCCGGCACGGGCGGCTCTTCTGTCGGCGGCGGCACCAGGCCGTGGGTTCGAGCGATCAGAGCGGCGGCCTGGATTCTGGTGACGCTCGCTTGGGGCATGATGGCAGTGCCCGGGGGTCTCAGGACGTTGATATCCAGCGCCATGGCTACTTCTTGCGGGCGTCGTACCTGGTACTTGTCCGCGAAAGGAGCGAGCAGCTGGCTCACCCGCTCGGCTGTGTACGCGGAGTAGTCGAAGGTAGAAGGTTCCCTCTTGGAGAGATAGCGCATGAGCATGGTTACGGCCTGTTCGCGGGTCACCAGATCGTATAACCCGAAGACGGTCTCTCCTGTTGACGATGGAGCCGTGTATCCCTGGATGAGTCCCACCTCGAAAGCCGTCTGAACCCAACCGTAATAGGGAGAGTCTCGAGGGACATCGGTGAAGTGCTGGTACACATTGCCTGGATAATCGGGAAATATCCAGAGGTAAGACAAGGCGAACCTGACGAACTGACCTCTCGTCGCGTACTTCCACGGACGCCACGTGTGGTCAGAGTACCCGTTCGACATGGGACCGATGTCATCCTGGGTCAGCCCATAGCTCGCCAGGAGGTCATCGGGGAGATCGCTCCACAGCGGTGATGCCGTTGCCCCAGCCGGCGCTCCAGAGAACATGATCAACAGCGCGAAGAGCAATACCGTGGCCGCTAGAAGTACCTTGCGAATGACTGACATCATGGCCCTCCTTCTGTGCGTTCGGCCGACAGCGGCCCCCGTTTGCTTCGCCCAAGCGATGAAGAACTCGTAGGGCCATCCGAGCCGCAGCCGCCGAATAGGATAGGCACTGTAAGAAGCACAGCAAGCGGTAGCGACACCAGGACACGTGACAGTTGTTCCAAACTGCTGACGCAACTTGCCCCTCCCAAGTCCCACCTGTGTGACCCGTGTGCGTGCGCTCTCCGCACCGCCTGTTTCCAACTTTTATTCTAGCTCACTTGTTCACCAGGCGGGAAACGTTCCGTTGATCCTGAGCGAATCACTGCGGCTGCGAAGAGCACCGCTACCTCAACCTACCCGACGGCTGACCTTTCAACGGGGGGCAGAACGAAAGCAAGGGGGCGCCCCCGGAGAAAGCTGAACCGCCCGGCTCTGCCGAAGGCTCCAACTCTTGAGAGGATGGGGTCATGAACAACACATCAAAGCGGTATCCAGTTGAGGTCCGGGAACGGACCGTCCGGATGGTCTTGGAACATGAGGGGGAATACGACTCCCAGCGGGCGGCGATCAGTTCGGTAGCACAGAAGTTAGGCATGACCCCGGAGACACTGCGCAAGTGGTGCGCCGGGCAGAGATCGACGTGAGCCTTCGCTCTGGAGTCACCGCTGAGGAGCGAACGCGCATAAAGGAGCTCGAGCGGGAGAACCGCGAACTTAGGCGCGCAAACGAGATCTTCAAAGCAGCCGCGGCCTTCTTCGGGGCGGAGTTCGACGCCGACAGAAGAGATGACCGCCTTCATCGAGGAACACAAACAAGAGTTCGGGGTCGAGCCGATCTGCGCGATGTTGCCGATCGCCCCCTCCATCTATTACGCCGCTATGTCTAGGCCTCCCTCAGCCCGGCGGCTCCACGACGAAGAACTGAAGACAGAGATCGTCCGCGTCTATGGGGAGAACTTCTCCGTCTACGGGGCCCGCAAGGTGTGGCGGCAACTCCGCCGCGAAGGCACCGTGGTCGCCCGCTGCACGGTGGAGCGCCTCATGCGCACCCTGGGCCTGCGAGGTGTGGTCAGAGGCAAGACCTGGAAGACCACCGATCCCGCCCCTCCATCCCTCCGCCCCCTCGATCTCGTGGACCGCGATTTCACCGCCGCCGCCCCCAACCGCTTATTGGTGGCGGACCTCACGTCAGAGCCTGGATATCGGTACAGCCCATTATCGTGAAGAATAAAGGCGTAATCGGCAAGTTCCAGGTCCCCCTTACCTTCAAAGAGATCGGCCCAAAGTGCTTCAGCTTGGTCGGGTGGTAGGTGAGGGATGCTCAAGACTAGCTTTTTCAGTTCCGACAGCTGATCCTCAGGAGAGCCCCGCTGGCGACTTCTTTTCCAAACTATCGAAACGGGATTCGAGCAACAATCTGGCCACGCGTTTGTTCTCATCCTGAGATAATGTCAACGTCGCCTGAATAATGAACACCGACCGCCGGTTGAAACCTGAACACTCTGTTTGGAGTGAATCGGGTTTCTGCGAGACCCTGTGCGTCTCCAAAGGAGGACGTACGGGGAGGGAGGCGTGTATCAGGTGCATGACTGGGCAGAAGTGCGGCGACTACACCGTGAAGGAAGATCGATCAAGCAGACAGCCGAGCAACTCGGCATGAGCCGGACCACCGTCTACCGGCTGCTGTCTCTGCGAGACCCCCCGCACTATGTGCGGGAGAGCAGAGCTTCGCTCCTTGATCCCTTCCGGGAGCAGATCGCCTCTCTCCTCGACGAAGACGAGCGCGCGCCGGCGACGGTGATCCTGGAGCGACTGCGCGAGCGGGGCTACGCAGGCGGCATCACCATCTTGAAAGACCATCTCGCCCGCATCCGCCCCGAGTTCCTGGCCGCCCGCGCCTATCAGGGCACCACCTACCTGGCCGGAGAGATCCTACAGCTCGACTGGTGGCAGCCACCGCTCAAGATCGCGGTGGGCCTGGGGCATGAGCGTCAGGTCTATGGCCTGGTGGCCACGCTCCCCCACTCGGCCCTAATGCCTGCGTCTTCACCTTGGGCAAGACCTTGGCCGATCTTAGGCCCGCCTTCCTCGGCTGCCTGGTGCGCCTGGGAGGGGTCCCCCGGGCCGTGGTGGCCGACAACGACGCCTCCCTGCTGCACTCCGGCGTCGGCCGCTTCGCCCGCCTCCACGAGGAAGTCGCCACTCTGTTTGGCCATCTGAGTCTCCGGGCCATCGTCCTCGAGCCTGCCCGGCCTGAGTCCAAGGGTCAGGTGGAGCGCACCAATAAGTATCTGGAAGGCTCCTTCCTGCCCAGCGCGGGTTCGACAACCTGACCGATCTACAGACCCAGATGGACACCTGGACCTGCGAGGTGGCCTACCGCCGTCACCACCGTCGTGTC
>JBBRDB010000136.1:0-7097 GCA_038204345.1 Thermoleophilia bacterium
GCCAAGATCCCGATGTTCGAGCCCTCCGACAGCCAAGAGGCGAAGGATCTCGTGAAAGTCGCGTTCGAGATCAGCGAGGAATACGACACGCCGGTGCTCTTCCGCACGACCACCCGCATCTCCCACAGCAAGAGCATAGTGGAGCTGGGCGAACGCGTGGAGACCCCCGCGCTCACGACGCTCGAGAAGAATGTCCCGAAATACACCATGCTCCCGGGGTTCGCAAAGCTCAAGCACCCCAAGGTGGAGCAGAGGATCGTCGACCTGAAAGAACGCGCCGAGACCCTGCCGGTGAACCGCATCGAGATGGGCGACCCAGCGGTGGGCATCATCGCCACCGGCAGCGTCTACCAGTACGCCCGCGAGGCGTTCCCGGAGGCCAGCTTCCTCAAGCTCGGCATGACCTACCCTCTGCCAAGAAGGATGATCGAGGAGTTCAGATCGAAGGTGGAGCGCCTCTACGTGATCGAGGAACTCGATCCGTTCCTGGAAGAGATGATCTACCTCATGGACGTGAAGATCGAAGGGGGCAAGAACCTCTTCTCGTTGTGTGGCGAGCTCGACCCCGGCGCCGTGGCCCGCGGCCTGACCGCCGGCGGTGCAACCGGAGCAGAACCGACCTTGTTAGTGGAGCCGCAGCCGGAAGCGGCCGGCCTGCCCCAGCGTCCACCGACCTTCTGTCCTGGGTGTTCTCACCGCGGCGTCTTCACGGTCCTCAAGAAGCTCAACGTGTTCGTGAGTGGCGACATCGGCTGCTATACGCTGGGCGCTCTACCGCCCATCAGCGCGATGCACGCCTGCGTATGCATGGGAGCCGGCATCGGGATGGCACATGGCATCGCCAGGGTCATGGACTCCCAAGGCGACATCAAGAACAAAGCGGTGGCCGTCATCGGGGATTCCACGTTCTTTCACTCGGGCGTCACCGGCCTCATGGACACCATTTGGAATCGAGGCGCGTCGGTCACCATAATCCTCGACAACCGCACCACGGCCATGACCGGGGGACAGCAGAACCCCGGCAGCGGGAACACGCTCGATGGGGAGCCCGCGTCTATGGTCGATCTGCCCAAACTCGTGGAGGCCCTCGGGGTGAGGCGCGTCGCCCACATCGACCCCTATGATCTGGCACAGACCGAGCGTGTCATCAGGGAAGAACTCGAGGCGGACGAGCCCTCGGTGGTCTTCGCCACCGCACCCTGTGTGCTGGAATTCCGCATCAAGAACGAGCCTTGGATCATAGATGAGGAATTGTGCACGGGGTGCAAACGTTGCCTGCGGGTGGGCTGCATAGCTCTGAACTTGGTGGAGGACGGAGAGAAGAAGCTGGTGGAGATCGACCCGATCCAATGCAATGGATGCGGGGTCTGTGCGCAGATGTGCAAGTTCGACGCCATCCTGGCGCCGGAACCCGTGAAGGCCTGAGGGAGACGCCATGACACACGATTCTACGACCACGAACGTCCTCCTCTCCGGTGTCGGCGGGCAGGGGGTGATCCTTGCCTCCTACGTGCTCAGTCAAGCGGCGATGGCCGAAGGATT
The DNA here is from genome assembly GCA_038204345.1 of Thermoleophilia bacterium. GTDB lineage: Bacteria > Actinomycetota > Thermoleophilia > RBG-16-64-13 > RBG-16-64-13 > JAHJSA01. The sequence continues at coordinate 1,543 of JBBRDB010000136.1, forward strand.
CGACGTCAAGCAGAGCGAAGTCCACGGCATGAGCCAACGGGGAGGCAGCGTGGTGAGCCACCTGCGCTTCGGGGCCAAAGTGGCCTCTCCCATCGTGAGCATGGGCACCGCCGACCTGCTCCTCTCCTTCGAACCCCTCGAAGCGCTGCGCTACTACAATTGGCTGCAGCCGGGTGGTCTGCTCATCTATAACGCCATCAAGGTGAATCCCAGCACGGTGGCCGCCGGCCTGGCCACCTACCCGGACGACATCGACGCCCGGATCTCTGCGGCCTGGCCGAACAGCCGCAAGGTCGACGCCACCTCGCTCGCGGAGCAGGCGGGCACCGCCAAGGCGGCGAACATGGTGCTCGTTGGAGCGATATCCAGTCGCCTGCCGTTTGCCGACGACACTTGGCGCGCCATCATCGCTAAAGTCGTGCCGCCGAAGACGGTGGAGGCCAACATGAGGGCCTTCGAGCTGGGACGCGACGCCTGATCGCATAACGGAAGGCGAGGCCCGTGTCTACAGCAGAGCAGCGAGGAAGCGTGAGAGTTGGGCCGATCGCAGGCAAACCTACGGACAGACCCACGGCAGGCAAACCCACGGCAGGAGGGCGGTCGGCGGGCAGGCCCTCGGGCGGCAGCCGGTCGGTAGCCAAGCGGTCAGCGCAGGCGGTGGAGGTTATCTCCCGCCTGGAGCGGGAGTATCCCGACGCCGGGATCGTGCTCGGCTTCAGCAACGAGTGGGAACTGCTCTTTTCGGTGATACTTTCCGCCCAGTGCACCGACGCCATAGTGAACAAGGTGACGGCCGACTTGTTCAACAAGTACCGCACGTTGGAAGACTATGCAGGCGCCGACCCCGCGGAGTTCGAGGCCGATATCAGACCCACCGGCTTCTTTAGGAACAAGACGAAACACATTCTGGGGGCGGCGCAGAAGCTGCTCAGCGAGTTCGACGGCCAGGTGCCGCATAGTATGGCCGAACTACTCACTCTCCCAGGCGTGGCGCGCAAGACGGCCAACATCGTACTTGGCAACGCCGCCCCCGAGGCCTACGCCGCAGACCCAGACGCCGGCATCGCGGTCGACACTCATGTGCATCGATTGAGCAATCGCTTGGGACTTGTCCAAACCAAGGACGCAGCAAAGACCGAAACCGAACTGCTGCCCGTGGTGGCCCGCGAGGACTGGTTCCGCATCACCTACCTTCTCATCGAGCACGGGCGGGCGGTGTGTCTCGCCCGGAAGCCCCGTTGCGGCGAGTGCTTCTTGGCCGACATCTGTCCGTCGGCCTTCACAGTGTAGGCAGCCGGATCCGATCGTTAGCCCCAAGCCGACCTTACTGACAAGCCGCTACTTGAGTCTGGCTGACGGCACGCGGGCTGCTTGACGCCCTTTCCGACGACAGATACCATCTTGACTGAACGACCGACCAAAATGGGGCACGGAGCCTTAGGTGCGACCACGTCCGGTGGGGCGTAGTTCGTGGACGCGGGCAACTGACAAGGAGGAGCCTTGGAAGCAGAGGGCATCAAGACCATCGGTGTGTGCGGCGCCGGCACCATGGGTGCGGGCATCGCCCAACTTGCATCGGTGAGCGGTTACACGGTGAAGGTCCTCGATGTCGAGGACGCGGCCTGGGCCCGGGGACTGGCGATCATCACAGGCGGCCTGGACAAGATGCTGGCCAAAGAGAAGATAACCCAGGCCGACAAGGACGCCATCCTCGGCCGTATCAGCTACTCCACCGACCCCGCCGCCTTCTCCGACGTGGACTACGTCATCGAGGCCGTCTTCGAGGATCTCGAAGTCAAGCGTGAACTCTTCGCCAAGCTCGAGAGCGTATGCCCCGCCGAGGTGGTCTTCGCCACCAATACGTCCTCCATCTCCATCACCGAGATCGCCGCCGCCTCGTCCCGCCCCGACCGCGTCGTGGGCATGCATTTCTTCAACCCGGTGCCTGTCATGAAGTTGGTGGAGATCATACCCGCCCTTCAGACCGCCCCGGCTTCGGTAGAACTCGCAACCGCGGTGGCTCAGGGGCTGGGTAAGACCGCCGTGCCCTGCAAAGACACGCCGGGGTTCGTGGTCAACCGCATCCTGATCCCCATGCTCATCGACGCCGCCCGTGTATACGAGTCGGGCGTCGCCAGCGCCGAGGACATCGACACTGCCATGAAGCTGGGTGCCGGACTGCCTATGGGACCGCTCGAGTTGATGGATTTCACCGGCGTGGATATCGCATACCATGTGGGTAACGTCCTCCACGAATACACGAAAGAGCCGCGCTTCAGTCCACCCACGATCATGCGCAAGATGGTGAAAGCGGGGCATCTGGGTCGTAAGACCGGCAAAGGGTTCTACGATTACGGACAGAGGACCTGAGTTCCACGCTCTCGATCAAGCAAGCACTCCACCGTCGCGACAGAGACATTCTCAAAGGGGGCACACGTGATCCGTGACGCAGCACACGAAACCATGGAACGAGGGGAACTGAAGCGCCTGCAGGGGGAACGGCTGGTTTCCCTCGTCGAGCGGGTCTATGCCAACGTACCGCTCTATCAGCAGCGTCTGGACGAGGCCGGCGTGAAGCCGTCGGACGTCAAGGGTATCGACGATCTCGCGCGCCTCCCCTTCACCTACAAGCGCGACCTGCGAGACACCTATCCGTTCGGCATGTTCGCGGTCCCGCTGAAAGAGATCGTGCGCATCCACGCGTCATCAGGCACCACCGGCAAACCCACCACTGTGGGTTACACGCGTGACGACATCGACACGTGGGCGGAGATGATGGCCCGCACCATGGCGGCGGCTGGAGTCACCGAAGACGACGTGCTGCAGAACGCCTACGGCTATGGTCTCTTCACGGGCGGTCTTGGCGCCCACTACGGAGGGGAGCGGTTGGGGGCCTCGGTGATCCCCATCTCGGGGGGCAACACTCAAAAGCAGCTCATGCTCATGCAGGACTACAAGACCACCGTCCTGTGCTCCACCCCCAGCTTCGCCCTCTACATCTGGGACGTCGCCGGCGAGATGGGCATCGATATGGCCGCCCTCCCCCTGAGGGTCGGGGTATTCGGGGCCGAGCCGTGGTCGAACGCCATGCGTCGTGAGATCGAGCAAAAGCTCAACATCAAAGCCATGGACATCTACGGGCTGTCAGAGATCATGGGCCCCGGCGTGTCCTTCGAGTGCGCCGAGGTCCAGAACGGTCTCCACGTGAACGAAGACCACTTCCTTGCCGAGATCATCGATCCGTCTACGGGAGAGCCGCTTGGCGACGGCGAGACAGGCGAGTTGGTCTTCACAACCCTCACCAAGCAGGGGATCCCCTTGCTGCGCTACCGCACGGGCGACATCACGCGCCTGAACGTGGAGGTGTGCGACTGCGGCCGGACGTTCGCGCGCATGGACCGCGTGTCCGGGCGTTCCGACGACATGCTCATCATCAGGGGCGTCAACGTCTTCCCCAGCCAGATCGAGTCTGTGCTGTTGATGTCCCCTGAGATCGCCCCGCACTACCTGCTCATCGTCAAGCGCGAAGGCTCCATGGACGCCCTCGACGTCGAGGTGGAACTCACACCCGAGGTGTTCGACGCGGCGAAGGACGCGGTACTCAAGGCCGACGGCCGCGTGGCACTGGAAGAGTCGGAATCACTGAACACCCTCAAGGCGAAGATCAAAGAGAACATCAAGGACATCATTGGCGTCACGGTGGCTGTGGACTTCAAGGAGCCCGGCACGATCGAGCGCAGTGAGGGCAAAGCCAAACGGGTCATCGACAAGCGGGCCAAGTAGCGCGAGGGCGCTTAACAGAGCGGGAGTAGAAGGATAGTGCGCGCCCCGGACGGCCGGAACTCGGCGTCCGGGGCGGCGGCACGTATGCTTCCAGGGATTTGCTATCCTATACTCACAAAGATGAGACCATCTGACGACCCCCCAAGTACCGGCCCACATACGGCCCCGCGCCCCATAGGGGAGCAGCGCCATGAATGACGTACTCGGCGTGGTGCTCCTGTTCTTCCTGGTGCTCCTCAACGCCTTCTTCGTGGCGGCCGAGTTCGCTATCGTCAAGGTGCGAGGCACCCGCGTCGCCGAACTCGCCGCCGAGGGCGGCCTGAGAGCGCGCGTCGCCGAACATCTAGTTTCTCATCTCGACGCATACCTCTCGGCCACTCAGCTCGGCATCACTATGGCCAGCCTGGGCCTGGGTTGGGTCGGGGAGCCGGCGCTTTCTCACCTCCTCGAACCACCTCTCGATCGCGTAGGCTTGGCTTCAGCGACGACTCTCCACGCCGCCTCCGCGATCCTAGCCTTCGCCGTCATAACCTTTCTCCACATCGTGATAGGCGAACTAGCGCCGAAATCAGTGGCCATCCGCAAACCCGAAGCTACCGCGCTGTGGGTGGCCCTTCCTCTGCGCTGGTTCTACCTGATCTTCCGGCCGCTCATATGGTTCTTCAACAGCGCCGCCAACCTGGTGCTGCGTGTCATCCGCCTCACACCCGCCAACCAATCAGAGCTCGCGCACTCTGAAGAAGAGCTCAGGATGATCCTCCTGGCAAGTCAACAGGGCGGCCACATCGACGAAGTCGAGCAGGCATTGATGCGCCGCGCGCTCACCTTCGGAGAGAGAGCCGTGGGCGAGATAATGGTGCCGCGTACGGAGATGGCCGGTCTGCCCACCGACGTCACTATCGCCGCAGCGCTCGAAGAGGTGGCCGTGAGCAACCACACGCGCTATCCGGTCTACGAAGAAGACCTGGATGAGACCATCGGCTACGTGCACGTCAAAGAACTCTACCGGGCTGACCTCGGTAAACCGGTCCGCTCGGTCCTTCGGCCCATCGGCTTCATATCGGAGACGGCCTCCATCGAGGTGGCGCTCCAACGGTTTCAGAGCACGCGCACCCCGCTGGCCATCGTCGTCGACGAACACGGCGGCACCGCGGGCCTCGTGACCATCCAAGACGTCGTGGAAGAGCTCATCGGCGAAGTCCAGGACGAGTTCGATCGCGACAATCCCTTGGTGGAACCGCGCGAAGACGGCACCTTCTCGGTGGACGGCGGCGCCCGTGTTGACTACCTGGAAGAGTCGATCGGGCTGCAGATAACCGAGACCGGCTTTCCCACTTTGGGAGGCCGCGTCTTCGAACAACTGCAACGGCGGCCCAAGGCCGGCGACGAAGTGGAGGTGGGCAACTTCCGGGCCCGTGTGTTAGAGGTGGATGGGCTCCGGATCACCCGCGTGCTCATGGAATCGTGCGATTCCCCGGAGCACCCTGACGCAGACACTACTACCGGCGGCGGCTCCGGAGGCGAGGGGTCGGTGGCGGAGCCACGTGCACCGATCGCGCCGTAGGCCCGATCGGTCGGGGAGAAACGTCGATGAACCTGGCTGACCGAGCGAACCGGATCTCGCACTCGCCAACCCTGAGGATAGCCGCGCTCGCTCAGAAGATGCGGGGCGCGGGGGTGGACGTGCTCGATTTCAGCGTCGGTCAACCGGACTTCCCAACGCCGACCTGCGCCAAAGAAGCCGGAAAAGACGCCATCGACGCCAACCGCAC
>JBBRDB010000137.1:0-7075 GCA_038204345.1 Thermoleophilia bacterium
CTCGGACCTCTGTGGAAGCGCATTCACCGTATGGTCTACGTGGCGGGGGCTTTGGCCACGCTCCACTACCTCTGGGCCGTGAAGACCATCACCCGGGAACAACTGGTATGGGCCGTGGTGGTCGGCGTGCTACTAGCCGCCAGATTGCCCGAAGCAGAGAGGCTCTTCGCTCTCGTGCGCCGCAAGCCGGCTGTGGAACCGAAGCAGCAGGAGGACTCACCGGGCTCCATCCTGTAGTGTTGGAAAATGGCGCCGCGCCGGTGAGACGCGGCATGGATACAAGGAGGAAATCATGAGCCGGGCGGCGGTATCCAAGTTGGTTCTCGTAACGACCGCGATAGCCCTTGTGGCGCTGGGGGCGAGCGCGCTCGTCGGTTGCGGACTGGGCGGCGACCCGACCACGACCACCGCCGCCTCTACCGGCGCGGCCACCACCGCGACGGCGCCGCCCGCAACCGGGGCCACGACCACCACGGCCGGCGGTGTGTCGGAGACCACCACCACGATCTCCTCGACCGACGCCCCTCCGACCACGCAGCCCGCGTACACTCCTCCCACGGGGGATCCCGAGCGGGCCGCCATCATGGATGCTCAGCGCGCGTGGATGGCGGCCCAGGGTCTGCCCTCAGACGTGGTGTTCGTAGTCGACTGGCTGAGGGTGTCCCAAGGATGGGCCTATTCGCAGGTCCAGCCCGAATCGACTGACGGGGCTAACAAGTACGAGGGCCTCGACTTCCTGTTGCAGAAAAGCGCCAACGGCTGGACCGTCACAGACGTGTTCGGCGCAGAGGGCGACGTGGATATCGGGCCCAACAGCATCCGGGATTACTTCCTGGCCCGACACCCGTCGGCGCCACCGTCCCTATTCCCGTGATCGGTCGGCCCGCTCGGATGCGATGCGCCCGCCTATGGCCTTCGCTCCGGTGCGCAAAGAGCCCGCCTTGAGAAAGCCGAGCAGCAGGAGAACCGACGCTACCATCTCGGCCGGATAGAGTCCCACGGCCTCACCAAGTCGCGCCCGCGACCCGGCATAGGCGATCACGATGGTGCCGGCGGCGATCAGCACATTGGCCCACATGCGATAGGCGTACTCCTTCTTACGCGAGAAGCGGTAGATGGAAAGGAACGCGCCCCCCAGCAGGAAGATGGAGCCGGGGATATTGAAGAAGAGCGACATCACTCGAGGGAAGCTGAGACTCTCTCCGAGCGCCTGACCACCCACCGTGATGCCGGGGACCAACTTCGACGTGTCCAGCTCCGCCGTGAACGATCCGTAGAGGAATACAGCGAAAGCCACGAGAGTGAAGCCCAGGTAGAGATTCGCAAGCCACTGGCGGCGGGCGATCAGATACAGCGACCCGAGGCCGAGGAACCCTACGAGGGATGCCGCCAAGACGATGTAGAGACGATAAACGGTAGGATCCCAGCTCCCTGAGAATTCCGACCAGGCCTCGAAGACCGCCGCGAGGCCGTAGAACAGGAGGCCTACAGACCAGGCGGCCTGGTGAGGCTTGCGCCGGGCCAGATACTGCCGGAACACGAGCCCGGCGAACGCGAGCCCCAGCACAGCCGATGCCAAGGGCCAGGCCCAATGCGACCAGAATGCGTCCGACACGATGAACCCCCCGTTCGTTTCCCCGCGTGACGGTCACCATTCTATCGAACAGGAGACCGGCACGCCGAATCGGCCGTCGTGGCCGCGTCCGCCCTGGCAGCCGAGAGCCCGCTGCAGCCGGCCCTCGGGGACCCGTCCGCATTAGCAGACGCGGCTCCGAAAGCGCGCCCGACTACTCGTCGTCGGCCTCGCAGCCACACGGGTCGGCGGGGCGCCCGAGCAGTGGTTCCAGGACGCGCACGAAGAAGAGCATGGCGATGAGCCCCCCCACGAGGGGAGCCAAGACGTAAACGTACAAAAAACCTCCCACGTGATCAGGGAATGCCGCCCCGCCCCAGCCCGCGAGCCATGCCACCAATCGCGGCCCCAGATCGCGGGCCGGATTCAGGCCGGCTTGAGTGAGCGGCGCCACCAAGCCTATGATGGACGTGACCGTCAACCCGATGAACACCGGTGCCAGCGCGTCGTCGGGGCGCCCTACATTGCACCCTTCGGTCAACGCGAAGATCATCAACACCAACAGGAACGTGCCGAAAGCCTCGGCCCCGATGGCCAGCGGGAGTGAGACCACCGCCGTGCCGCCCGGGCTGGGATAGAACTCCCCGAACATCATCGCAGTCTTGATCGATGCCTCGGTGCCTCGGACGATGCCGTGCGCAACCTCGTATGCCGCGATCGAGGGAGAGAACAGCACGTACAGAGTCAGCCCGGCCAAGACGGCACCCGCCCCCTGAGCCGCGAAGTAAACCGGCAACTTGCGTCGTTGCATCCGTCCGCCGAGCACCATCGCGAGGGTCACAGCTGGGTTGAGGTGGGCGCACGACAGATGACGCGTCAGATAGATGGCGAGCGTCACTCCGATACCCCACGCAAGGGCTATCTGCATGAGTCCCTGGTTCGCGTCGAACAGCACGGTCACCGCGACCGAGCCACATCCGAACAGCACGAGGACGAACGTGCCCAATGCCTCTCCAAGGAACTCTCTTTGATGCCTCATGCTGAGCGGTCCGGGGCGCCGTCATCCCAGGACGCCGGATCATCGATCGACTCCAAGTGAGTCAGGACCGCCGCATTCTGCAAGTCTCGGCACAGGTCGGACTCGATGCGTTCAACCAGTCGGTGCCCCCGTGCGACTGTCCAGGCGCCGGGGACCATCACGTGGAGCGACACGAACTGGCGGGCTCCCGACCGGCGGGTGCGCAAGGCATGATATTCCACTCCATCCTGCTTGTACGCATCTAGGATCCGTTGGATGATGTCTTGGGAGTCCGGGGGCAACGCGGTGTCCATCAATCCCCGCACCGAGGTGCGAACAATGCGGACCCCCGCCCAGACGATGTTGAGGGCGACGGCAATCGCCACGATGGGGTCGAGCTTCACCCAGCCGGTGATCGCGACCGCACCCACACCCACCACCACGCCCACCGATGTCCACACGTCGGTGAGCAAATGACGGGCGTCCGACTCCAGCGTGACTGAGCGATGGCGCCTACCGGCTCTGAGCAGGACCAGCGCTACCGCCAAGTTCACGAGGGCGGCGACCGCCGATATCAACAGGCCCACGCCCAGCTGCTCGAGCGGCCTCGGACTAAGTAGTCTCTGCACCGCAGCCACCCCGATGCTGACGGCGGCGGCGAGGATCAACGCGCCTGTGACGCCGCTCGAGAAATACTCGGCTTTGTCGTGCCCGTAGGCGTGCACCTCGTCGGCGGGACGAGCAGCTATCGTAAGCATAGCCAGCCCCATCAGCGCCCCGACGAGATTCACAGAGGATTCCAGCGCGTCGGAGAGCAGGCCTACCGAACCGGTGAGCAGGTAGGCGCCGGTCTTCAACGCGATGGTGACGACGGCCGCACCGATCGAAAGCCAGGCGAAGCGTGTGAGAGACGACCGATCGGTGTCCCAGGTCATGACCCTTCCCAACCCCCCACTCCATAGTGCTTTCGGGCTGTCTACCCTGGCGATGCTGTACCTGAACCGCGCGGCGCGTCCGTCACGCTCAGACCGAAAACACCGGTTCGAGCGTGACGTCGGGACGGTCGTTCGTGACCTGCTTCAGACAATGGACGTCGGGGAAGAGCGCCAGGAGCATGCCGTCGGAGCGGGCCAACACTTCGACGCGCCGAAAGCGCCTGAGTGCCTCGGCGCCTTCAGGATCGGTCTGCCTCGCCAGAGAGTACGGCAAGGGAGTGAGCTCCACCGGAGCGCCGAACTCGTGCGCCATGCGGTGTGACGCCACGTCATACTGCATAGGGCCCACCGCCGCCAACACCGGCACGTGGTCCCCGTTGCCGCGGTGAGAGAGGATCTGCACCACCCCTTCTTCCTCAAGCGTCGCGATGCCGTGGCGGAACTGTTTGTAACGGGAGGGGTTCACGGCCCGCACTCCGACAAAGTGTTCGGGAGAGAACGAGGGGATAGGAGGGAACTCGACACTCTCGGCATCGTAGAGCGTGTCGCCGAGACGCAACTCGCGGGCGTTCACGAGACCCACGACGTCACCGGGAAAAGCCTCGTCGATGGTCTCACGATCGCGCCCGAACAGCCCGTGGGCGTAGTTCGTCGAGAAGGGTCGGCCGGTTCGAGGCACGTTCACCTGCATGCCCCGCTCGAACCGCCCCGAGTTGACCCGAACGAACGCCAGCCGGTCACGGTGACGGGGGTCGAGATTCGCCTGGATCTTGAATACCTGCCCGGCGAAGGCGGCGTCGAGTGGGCGCAGCCGACCGGTGATATCAGGGCTCGGTCCCGGCGGAGGAGCCAGATCGACGAGGGCGTCCAGAACGAGTCGGATGCCGAAGTTCCATAGGGCCGAGCCGAAGAACACCGGGGTGGTCTCTCCGGCCAGGAACGCGCCCTGGTCATGATCGGCGCCGATCGCAGCCAGAAGGTCCAGTTCGTCGGCGGCGATTATGCCCTCGGGGCCCTCGTCACGCAGTCGGCAAGGGTCCAGCCGTTCTTCGGGGGCTTCGGTCGCACCACCAGAGGTGCGCCGGAATCGTCGAAACGCGCCATCGCGGCGGTCTATCACCCCGTGAAACGTGGTCCCCAGGCCCACCGGCCACGTCACCGGGGTCGGCCGGATGGCCAACTTCTTCTCGATCTCGTCCAGGATGCCCAGCGGAGAAGCGGCGGGACGATCGCACTTGTTGACGAAGGTCAAAAGAGGAGTGCCCCGCGAGCGGCACACCTCGAACAAGCGAAGGGTGCGTTCTTCCACACCCTTGGCCGCGTCCAGGACCATGATGGCCGCGTCCACGGCCGTCAACACTCGGTAGGTGTCTTCCGAGAAGTCGCGGTGTCCGGGAGTATCCAGGAGGTTGAGAACGTGCCCGCGGTGTTCGAACCGCACTACGGTGGAACTCACCGAGATGCCGCGCTGCTGCTCGATCTCCGCCCAGTCGGACACCGCGGAACGACGCCCGCCACGGGCCTTGACGCTGCCGGCGACGTCGATGGCTCCACCGTACAGCAGAAGTTTCTCAGTGAGCGTTGTCTTACCCGCGTCGGGGTGCGAGACGATGGCGAACGCACGACGACGCGCCGACTCGGTGAGGATCACGCTTGAACTCATCGGACGCATCGGACGCATCGGACGGCGATGGCAGCCGGCCGACGCCATCCGCCCGACCTGATCTGCCACGACCCATGCTTCTTCAAAACACGCTTCAAAAAGATCCTCCCGGCCCGATGACGGCCCGCGAAGGACCTTCGTGACTTCCCTTTTGTCGCATAGTGTACACTTCGTGCGGACTGAATGACCGCATCGGCGGTCGAAAGGAGACCTTCCCCCCGCATGCCACAGAACAATAATCGCCTTCGCGTCATCCCGCTCGGCGGGCTCGACGGGATAGGCAAGAACATGACCGCGCTGGAATACGGCGACGATATGGTGCTCATAGACGCCGGCATAATGTTCCCCGACGACGACCACCCCGGGGTCGACCTGATCCTCCCCGACTTCTCCTACGTCGTGCAACGCGAACGGAAGCTGCGCGGCATCGTCATCACTCACGGCCACGAAGACCACACCGGCGCCCTCCCCTACTTGTTGAAGGCCCTCGGCCGACAGGTGCCGGTGCTGGGCACGAAGCTCACCCTGGGGTTGATCCGCGGCAAGCTGGACGAGCATCATCTTAAGAAGGTGAAGTTGCGCGAGATCTGCGAGGGCGGCCACGTGTCGCTCGGCCCCTTCGGCTTCGACTTTTTCGCCGTGAACCACTCCATCCCCGACGCGATCGGGATGTTCGTGCGGACTCCCGCGGCCAGCATCCTCCACACCGGCGACTTCAAGCTCGACCAGACGCCCATCGACGGACGCTTGGTGGACTACGGTGCACTCACCAAGTTCGCCAAGATCGGGGTGGACCTTCTCATGTCCGACTCCACCAACGCCGAGACCCCGGGCGTGACGCGCTCTGAAGCCTCTGTGGGCCCCGCCCTCCGCGACCTGATCGAACACGCGGAGCAACGCGTCATCGCGGCCTCGTTCTCCAGCCACATCCACCGGGTGCAGCAGATCTGCGACGCGGCGGTGGGCGCCGGCCGCAAGGTGGTAGTCACGGGCCGCTCCATGATCACCAACACCAGGATCGCACGTGAACTTGGATACCTGGTCATCGACGACGACGACCTCATAGAGGCTCACGAGGCCTCCCGCCTGCCACCGGAGAAGGTCGTGGTCATGTGCACGGGCAGCCAGGGAGAGCCGCTCTCCGCACTCGCCCGTATGGCGAACGGCGACCACAAGACGGTCAGAGTGGAACGTGGCGACACGGTGGTCATCGCGGCCACCCCGGTCCCGGGCAACGAACGGGCCGTGACTCGTGTCATCAATAGGCTCTCCAAGGCCGGAGCCATCGTCGCCCACAGAGGAACCATGCACGTGCACGTCTCAGGACATGCGGCGGCCGAAGAACTGAAGCTCATGCTGAACCTGGTGCAACCCAGGTACTTCATGCCCATCCACGGCGAGACCCGCCATCTGGTGGCCCATGCCCGTCTGGCCGAGGAGGTGGGCGTGCCCCCAGAAAACGTGTTCATACTCGACAACGGCGATTGCCTGGAGCTGGGCGAGAATCGCGCGAGCCTCGGTGAGAGTGTCGAGCACGGCGTCGTCTACGTCGATGGGCTGGGTGTGGGAGATGTGGGGCAGGTCGTCCTGCGTGACCGGCAATTGTTGGCTCAGGACGGCATCGCGACGATCGTAGTGGTCATCGACGCGCAGACCGGCCGCCTCGTATGCGATCCGGAACTCATCACTCGAGGCCTCGCATTCGGCCCCGAGGGAGATGCCCTCATCACCGAGGCCCAAGCGCGCGCGGCGAAAACACTTGCGAAGACCTTCAAGGAAGGGGCCACCGACCAGGCCGTCATCCGCAAGGCCGTGCGCGAATCACTCGCGCAGCTGTTCTGGGAGCGCACCCGCAGCCGGCCGATGATCATCCCCGTGGTCATGGA
>JBBRDB010000138.1:0-7069 GCA_038204345.1 Thermoleophilia bacterium
GGCAACTTCACCGTGGATATCCGCAAGAAAGCGGCCATGGTCGATTGGACCAAGTGCATCGGTTGCGAGATCTGCGTGCAGAAGTGTCCGGCCAAGGCCCCCGACGTGTTCAACGTCGGCCTCGCCGAGACGAAGGCCATATACATCCCCTTCCCCCAGGCGGTGCCCAAACGGGCGGCCATCCAGGTGGATCACTGCCGTTGGTTCCAGCAGGGCAAGTGCAGGGTGTGCGAGCGAGTATGCCCGGCGGACGCCATCGACTACGAGCAGAAAGACGAGTATGTGCAGAAGGAGTTCGGGGCCATCGTGATGGCCACCGGGCTCGATGTCTTCCCGTGGGAGGACTACTACCACGAGTATGGGTCGGGCAACATCCCCGACGTCATCTCGGGTCTGCAGTACGAGCGCATGCTGAATGCCTCCGGCCCCACGCAGGGTCACGTAGTCCGCCCCTCGACGATGAACATCAAGGGCAAGGAGCCGGAAGAGCCCAAGACGGTGGTGTTCATCCAGTGCGTGGGCTCTCGCGACGAGTCGGTAGGGCGGCCCTACTGCTCGAGCGTGTGCTGCATGTACACGGCCAAGCAGGCCATCCTCACCAAGAACCATGTTGGCATGGACACGGAGATCTTCGTCTTCTACATCGACATCCGGGCCACCGGCAAGGGCTACGAAGAGTTCGTCAAACGCGCGCAGACCGAGTTCAACGTGAAATACGTACGCGGCAGAGTCTCCAAGCTGTACGAGGACACGGTCGACGGCAGCCGTAAGGTCATCGTCCGCGGCGTGGACACGCTGCTCGGCAAGCAGGTGGAAGTGGCCGCGGACCTGGTGGTGCTGGCCTCCGGAATCACGGCGGCCGAGGGTTCGGTGCAGCTCGCACAGAAGCTGAACATCTCCTATGACGAGTGGGGCTTCTACAAGGAATCGCACCCGAAGCTGCGTCCTGTGGAGACCAACACGGCCGGCGTCTTTTTGGCCGGCGCCTGCCAATCGCCCAAGGATATCCCCACGGCGGTGGCTCAGGCTTCAGCCACGGCTGCAAAGGTGCTCGGCCTCCTCTCGCACGACAAGCTGAAGACCAGCCCGCAGATCGCCATAGTCGATCAGAACCGCTGCGTCTCTTGCTGGAAGTGCATAGACGTGTGCCCGTTCAGTGCTCCACAGAAGGAGGAGCAGCGCGACGGCACGTTCAAGAGCAAGATCATCGAGACGGTATGCCAAGGCTGTGGCATCTGCGTGGCTACCTGCCCAGTGAACTGCATCAACTTGAAGGGCTTCACTACAGACGCGATCATCGATCAGCTCGAAGAGCTGCTCTTAGTGTAGAGAGGTGGTGACGATGGCTCAGGCGACACACACGAAACAGGCTGCGGGCACCACTACTACCGATGCCGGAGACAGCGTCAAGGTGGTCGGTATCGTCTGCAATTGGTGCAGCTACGCCGGCGCCGACGGTGCCGGCACGGCTCGAATGAAACAGGAATACGAGTTGCGGTTGTTGCGCGTTCCCTGTACGGGCCGCATCGATCCTCTGTTCGCTCTCAAGGCGTTCGAGAAGGGTGCCGACGGCGTGCTCATCAGCGGTTGCCACCCCGGTGACTGCCACTACTCCGAAGGCAACTACTACGCTCGGCGCAAGTTCGAGTTGCTCGACCGCATGTTGCCTCACCTGGGCATCGAGCCCGATCGCTTCAAGTACACCTGGGTGTCGGCCTCGGAGGCGGCACGGTGGCAGAAAGTGGTGAACGAGTTCGTGGGCAAGGTCAAGGCGCTGGGGCCACGCGAGGGGAGGGCCCTGTGAGCGACCGTCAGGCGAAGATCCGGGAGCTGGCCCGGGCGGCCCTGGCCGAAGACCGGGTGGACTACTTCATCGGCTGGAAGCAGGCTTACAATCCGTCGGAGATGATCCCGGCCTTCGTGCGCAGTGCCGACGAAGTGGATCAGCTGGTTTGGAACCCGCTCGCCCATCACAATCTCACCGCCTTCCTCAAACGCAAGATGCCCGATCCGCCGAACGCCCGCATCGGCATCTGCGTGAAGGGCTGTGACAGCCGCACCCTCGTGGCGCTGCTGCAAGAAGAGCTGGTCGACAAGGAGCGCATCTACGTGGTGGGTGTGCCTTGTGACGGTATCGTCAACCGGCGCCGTATCGAGAAGGAGTTCGCCGACGAAGTGGTGGACATCTCGTTCGCGGGAGACACGGTCACGGCCGTCACCCGCAGCGGAGAGTCCAAAGAGTTCGCTAAGGGCGACCTGTTGTTCGATCACTGCCGCACCTGTCGCTACCCGAACCCCTTCTACGCCGACGATATGGCGGCGGACCCGATTGTCGAACCCGACGATCGCACGCCCATGTGGGGCCCGATCGAGGAGTTCGAGGCACTCTCGCCCGCGGAGAAGGACGCCAAGATAGCCGAAGCCTTTGAAACCTGCATCCGCTGCTTCGCCTGCATCCACGCATGTCCGGTGTGCTGGTGTTGGGACCAATGCGTGAACCGGTGTCGGCAGCCCGCGTTGGTGGGCCAGCGTGTGGACACTAAAGAGAACCTCATGTTCCAGATGGTGCATATGTTCCACGTGGCCGGGCGCTGCCCGTCCTGCGGCGCCTGTGACCGGGCCTGCCCGGTGGAGATCCCCCTCTACTTGCTGCACCGCAAGATGAACAAGGAGCTCTATGACATGCTCGGTTTCGAGCCCGGGGTCAGCCTCGAGGAGAAGCCCATTTTCCAGACGTTCGATGTCAACGACCCGTTCGGCGAGCACTAGAGAGGAGGGATGGCGATGAAGTTCCTAGCACAGGATCAGCTGCAGGCCTTCCTCGGGCATCTCGCCGGCGGGTCTCGCGTAGTGGTGCCGGTGAAGGGTGAAGACGGGGTGGTGCTGTTCCGTCCGTGGAGTCCTGGTACCGAGGTGGAACTCGACGTGCTACTGGCCAAGCAGTCGGCCAAGGATTACGTATTCCGGCAGTCCGAGACCTACCTGCGTTACGGCTACGCAATGGCGGGTGAGGCGGCCGCTCAGGTTGACGACAGCCACGAGGCGACTGTCGTGTCCGACGACCCCGCGACCCGCAAGGCCGCTCAGGACGCAGCAGTGACGGCTCACGCCACCTTGGTGGCGGAACCGGTGAACGACGCCCCCGATCAGGTCATCTTCGGCCTGCGTCCCTGCGACGTGCGCGGCTTCGTGCAGATGGACAACGTCTTCGGCGGATACGGCGGCTTCTACTTCGACCCGTATTACAACGCTAAGCGGGAGGCCACGACCCTAGTGGCCGTTACCTGCCGAGACCCCCGGTCCACCTGCTTCTGCACCACGGTGGGCGGCAGCCCCGACGGCACCGAGGGGGCAGACGCCCTCGTGACCCAGGTGGAAGGCGGCTTCACCGTGGAGTCGTTCAGCGAGAAGGGCGAGAAGGTGCTCGGCTTCACGGGCCTCGTGGACGCGAGCACGGATCAGACTCTCAAGGCCGAGACGGTGAAGGAGCAGGCGGTCGACCGGGTGGATGTCGCCTTCGAGCTCGAAGGCGTGCAAGAGAATCTGCGGGCGAACATCGATGACCCGGGTTGGCACGATCTGGCCATGCGCTGCATCTCATGCGGCACTTGCACCTACGTCTGTCCCAACTGCTACTGCTTCAATATCACCGATGAGATGGTGGAGGGGCAGGGCGAGCGTCTCCGCACGTGGGACAACTGTTTCAACCCGACCTACACGCTGGAGACGTCCGGTCACAACCCACGCGACATGAAATCGAACCGCTTCCGTAACCGCTTTAGCCACAAGTTCTGGTACTACCCCGAGAAATACGACAGTCTGCTGTGCTCCGGTTGCGGGCGTTGTATCACGCACTGTCCCACGCGAATCGACATCCGCGAGGTGCTGAGCGTCATGGGTGCTCCTCGCCCGGAAGCTACCACTGCGACCGGAGAGGAGGCGTAGATGGCCGCCGAGCAAACGCAAGCTAAGACCCGGCTCACCTTCGCCGACGTGCAGGCGGGGGCGCCGATCGCGGTGGCCGGTAAGAGTGCCGGGAACCCGTATCTGCCCCAGATCGCAACCGTCATAGACATCGTCGAGGAGACACCCAACATCAAGTCGTTCCGCGTGCGCTTCGACGATGACGCGGTCATGGAAGCCTTCTCGTTCGAACCGGGCCAAGTGGGCCAACTGGGTCTCTTCGGCGTGGGTGAGTCAACCTTTGCCATCAATTCCAGCACTTCCGAGAAACGCTACGTGCAGTTCTCGGTGATGGCCGCCGGGGAGGTCACCTCTGCTCTCCACGAGCTGAACGTGGGCGACAAGGTGGGCGTGCGGGCCCCCATGGGCTGCGGCTTTCCGGTCGATGCATGGAAGGGCAAGAACATCCTGTACATCATGGGCGGCATCGGATCGGCTGCGCTGCGCGCCACCATCAACTATACGCTCGAGCACCGCGAGGACTTCGGCGACATCACCATCCTCTACGGAGCGCGCACGCCGCTCGATCTCACCTACAAGTACGACATCGAGGACTGGCAGGTGCGCAAGGACATTGACGCGGTCATCACCGTGGACCGCGAGTTCCCAGGCTGGGAAGGTAGGGTGGGCTTCGTCCCCGCCGTACTCGAGGAGATAGCCCCGAACCCCTCCAACACCATCGCCATAACCTGCGGTCCGCCCATCATGATCAAGTTCGTATTGCAGTCGCTGCAGAAGATGCAGTTCACCGACGACCAGACCTACACCACGCTCGAGAAGCGCATGAAGTGCGGCATCGGCATCTGCGGCCGCTGCAACATCGGCCCACGCTACGTGTGTGTGGATGGTCCGGTGTTCTCGATGGCCGAGTTGCGCGAGTTGCCCGACGAGTTGTAGCTCGGCGCCGGACGGCGCCGGAGATCGGCCGTCGCCGCGCGGACCCGCTTGCTAGAAGTGGGTGGAGCACCAGGGAGCGCGGTCAGTGCGGAACAGAGCGTCGGCTCGGGTGGCCGCTCCGTCGGTGGATTCGTGCACGCGACGCGCCCGCACAAGGGTGCTGAAGTCCACCGCTCCCAAGTAGATCGCGCCCAAATCAGAGATGTCCAAGGCCACGTCGGCCGCACGGGTGGTGCGGACGCAGGCGGCGCCGCCTGCTCCGGCTTCGAGCAGGTAACGGCCGGCCGTGTCCGGGTGGAAGGAGTCCGCTACTTCAAACACCAGTGCATCGTCGGAGTGGGGGCGGCCCGAGCCGTAGGCCCGGGCCGCAAGCACCGCCGGCACGTCGAGTATGCGCACCCAGAGTCCGTCGTTCAGACGGTCCACGCGGAGGTGCCGGGGGTCCCGCAAGACCCAGCGCAGGGTCTCGTCCACCGGAGCGTGCGCCGTCCTGACCGTGGCGATCAGATCCATGTCTAGGCAGTAGCGCCAGAGCGCCGCGTGAGCGGCCGGCGTAGGGGCCAATAATTCCTGCACGGTCAGCGTGCCCTGCGGGACGCCCTCGTCCCAATCGCTCTTGATGCGATAGCTCACGTACCCGTCGGGGGTGCCATCGGCAGCGCGGTGTACCGTGTGGAACATACCGCTCGCCCCCTCCCGGTGGTGCTCGGGGTCCGCGAGGTACGCGTGCCAGAGACCCTCCGTGCGCCCGACTGCGCCGGGAAAGGAGTTCCGCAGGCGGTCGAAGATGTCGGGCAGCACCCTTGCCTCGTTCTCCGGTTCGAGGAGTTCACATCGACCGGCTTCGCCAAGGTCCGCCGAATCCGCCCGGAATCCGGAGTGGGCCGTGCTCACCGAGAATCCGAGTTCGTTCGTGGCGATGCCGTACCCGAAGCGTCCGTAGATGGTGCTCTCCGACGCCAGCAGGATGCTAAGCGGTTCTCCACGATCAACCGATGAGCGCTGTTGGCGTCGGATCATCTCAGTCAGGAGGCCCCGACGCCGGTGGGTGGGCAGCACTCCGGTCCAGGTGAGGCCGCTGGCCGGGATGCTCGCGCCTCCCGGCAACGTGAGATCGAGTGAAAGCACGGCCGTCGTGCCGACGATGCGTCCTCCCTCAAAAGCGGCGAGCGTGCGATCGAATTCGAGGGCCGCGCTCTCGGCTGCCAGTTCGTCCTCGTTGTGATGCACGCCGAACGCCGCGGCGTCTGTTCGGGCAAACGTCGGGAATTCCTCGGCTGTGACGGAGCGGTATTCGAAGGACACGCGCACTCCAGAGTCCGAATCGCAAAATTGATGGAGTTATTCCGCGCCCAGGATAACACGCTCGCGGGGCATGCCCGCACAGAGCGGACACGTCCGGCTGGGGTCTACCAAGCGGGCTCACCGGGCGACTAGCCTCGTCCTCCTGCTCACGCAGACGGGGCGCGTTTCCGCGCCCCGTCTGCCATCTATCGTGCGAAGCTCAGCAAGAGCGACGCTGTGTTGTCGGACTAGTAGTGCTCGATAGCCTGGCTCGAACCACGCGGGATGCGGACGGATTCCACGAGTGCCTGGATCTCCGGCGGCGGGGGCGGTGTCAGGCGGGAGACCACAAAGCAGGCGACGAAGTTGATCAGCGCTCCGAATGTCCCGATGCCCTCTGCACTCACGTTGAAGAACCATGGGTCCATGCCCGCGAACCGGTTGCCGATAATGTAGAACAGCGTGAAGCCCATGCCGAGGATCATGCCGACAATGGCACCTTCCTTGTTCATGCGCTTGTCGAAGATCCCCAGGATGATAACGGGGAAGAAGCTCGCGGCGGCCAAGCCGAAGGCGAAGGCCACCACCTGAGCCACAAAGCCCGGCGGTTTGATGCCGAAGTAGCCGGCGAACACAACCGCCACGAAGATCATGAGGCGCCCGATCAAGAGCCTGCGCGCCTCGGTGGCGTTCGGGTTGATCAGGCGATAGTAGATGTCGTGGGCCAAGGAACTCGAGATCACGAGGAGCAGACCGGCCGCCGTTGAAAGAGCGGCGGCGAGACCTCCGGCAGCCACCAGCGCGACCACGATGGGCGAGAGTTTAGCCACCTCCGGCGTCGAAAGGACGATGATGTCCCGGTCGATCTCGATCTCTGAGGTCTTGGGATCCCCGGTCATGTTGAGGACGCCGTCGCCGTTGACAT
>JBBRDB010000139.1:0-7005 GCA_038204345.1 Thermoleophilia bacterium
ATCAGAGACCAGGAAAGGAAAAAGCCGTCGAGAGAAAGCATGCCTTGCGGCAGAGGCCCGACGGCTTTACTGAGGTCATCTTACTGCAAACTCGTCTCGGATTCAATGCGGGCGTCTCCTCGTTGGCAGGCCCCTTGGCGCACCCGGAACCATGATAACCACACGCAGTGCAGGCAGACGGGAGGCGAGGGCCATCGCGACCTCCTCGAAACCAGGTGCGGGTGAAACCATCGATGCCGTGATCCCATGGAGGCTCGTAGGACCGACATCTCGGCCGGGATTCACGAGCGTGTCCCACTCGTCGATGACTCGACCATCGGCCGAGACAGTCACGGCCGCGACTTCGACGACTCGGTCTGCCGTGTACAGGCCTGTCGTCTCCACGTCGACGGCGACGTAGTGAGGAGGCTGTACCCGAACGGCGGTCATGGCTCCACCTTTCGCGATCGGGCGGGATGTCTCCTGTCGGCGGCCGTGAGGGCGTTGTAGCGGCCGCACTCCACTCTATCAGCAGAGACCCTGAGGACACCAACCGAAAGCACGCGGAACTCGGGACCGAGCGAGACCGGGCGACCTAGCCCCGCCTCAACAGAATCAGGTCATGGTGTGGGCCCCGAGGGCCACTGCTCGCAGCGTTTGAAGTCCTCGGCGAACACACACCTTGAGCAAATCCTCAGGGAGTACGTCACGCACTACAACGAGGAGCGCCCGCATCGGGGCTTGTCTCTCGAGACCCCGGAACCCAAGTCACTGCCGAACGGCGCCGTTGGCCGCATAGTTCGCGTGGCCAGGCTGGCGGATTGATCAACGAATATCACCGAATTGCGGCGTGAATCGGAATAGATGTGCCCCTCAGGTCAACTATTAGAGTATCGACACAGACGGCACACGCTATGCCGAGTAGACGGCGAAACACGCACAACGGCCTGTCGAAATAGCCTTGACTGTGATCGGAGCAGCCATGCTGCTGGTGTGGGAAAAATTGTTCTTGGCGCACCTACCCGCCGATCCCCTTCACACCATCGAGCCCCTGGGCTCGGCGTTGGCGTTCATAGGGCTGGCCACGCTCGCCGCGCCGGCCGCCGTCGTAGGGGTCTGGGGGGCGATACGCGGGCACTGGGTGTGGCAGTGAGTTGCGGTCTGCCTGGTGCTGGTCGCGTCCCTGCCCTTCGCCCTCACCTGGTGGGCGTTCGGCATCCCCGCTGCGCTTCTGGTCGCCGGCGCCTTGATAACGCCCTGTGGCCCCCCTCTGGCGCGCATCCAGAAGGGCTCCGCTCTGTAATGCGAGACGGAGTGGCCCTGCAGGTACGGGCGGGGCTACGGTCAGTCAACGGCCGACCCGCCGGAGGCTCGCGATGCCTGGGGACGGTGAACTCGAGCGTCAGCTGGTCCACCGGCTTTCTCTCAACTTGTTGGCGGTGAGCCATGCCGAAGCCCGTCGCGCACAACGGGTGCGCGCGGGAGCGAGCTTGAGCGAAGGTGAGTTCTTGGACCGACACCTCTCCAGGCTCCAGAGCGATCTACTGAAGGCCGGCCGCGCTTTAGTAGAAGCGAGGCGCCTGGCCCAGCCGACCGTGCTTGCTCAGATGAACATCGCCCAGAAACAGCAGATCAACATCACCGCGGCACCTCAGCCGATCGAGGAGGCCGACGCCGAGTAAGTTCGAGAGGTGTACTACCGTTGCATGGTTATCGGTCCCATGATCTGTTTTGCGAACTCGATGTGGTCGCTTGGCGACCGTCCAAGCGTGAGCCCAGCGCCCGTCTCTCCCCGAAAAGACCAGGCCCTTCGTGTTTGTATCCCCGATCATCCGTCTTCACCCCTTGGGTGAATTGACCGGTTGACCTCGGCGGTCGCATGTGGCACAATTGATTCACCCGAGGGGTGAAGTTCCCTTGACCGGCCGGAGATGAACTTGCAAGTCGATTTCAGGACCAAGAAACTGAAGCGGCGGTACCAGACGTCCGATGAGGCCGTCCGAGCCCGGGGCACCAAGGTCGGCAGGAAGTACATTGAACGGGTCAACATCATCAAGCAGGTAAAGAACATCGATGAGTTGGCGGGCATGCCGGCCCTGCACTTTCACGAACTTAAGGGAAGTCGCGCCGGGCAGTACGCAGTCAACCTGACTGAGTACGACCGACTAATCGTCCGGATCGAGGGGCAGGTCGTGACCATAGAGGAGGTCAGCGGTCATTATGGAGACTAGGGAGGAAATCCGTTCAGACCTAGCGATTCCGCCGGGCGAGTTTCTGGCGGAGGTGCTGGATGATCTGGGCATGAGCCAGGCGGATTTGGCGCGACGCATGGGGCGGCCTTCTCAGGCGATCAACGAGATCGTGAAGGGTACGAAAGCTCTTACACCCGAGACGGCTCTGCAGCTGGAGCAAGTCGCCGGGGTTTCCGCTCACGTGTGGTTGGGACTAGAGGCCGAGTACCGGCTTGTGAGCGCCCGCCGGCAAGACGAGCAACAGGTCAAAGAGGAGACACGGCTCCTATCTTCATTCCCCTACGCGGAAATGGTCAAGCTGGGTTGCCTCGCGGCAGAGCGCAAAGCCGAGGACAAGGTCCGCCAACTGAGGCGCTTCTTCAGTGTTGCCTCGCTGGAACATCTTGGCCGGCTGCCGGCATACGCCCCTGCGTTCCGGCTAGGGGGAACGCAACAGGCGTCTGGCTACGGCCTGGCCGCTTGGCTACACTGCGGCCGGTTGGAGGCCACCGAGGTTACTACTGAACCGTTCGACCGAGCCAAGCTAACCGCGGCTGTCCCGGCCCTGCGAAGTCTCACCACCGCCCCCGCTGATGAAGTCGCGGCCGAACTGCGGGCGCGCCTGGCCCAGTGCGGGGTGGTGTTTACGCTATTCCTGCATTTCCCGCAGACATATGGCCATGGCGCGACCTTCTGGATCGAACCGGGGAAGAAAGCCGTGCTTCTCCTGAGCAACAGGGGCCGGTACGCTGACATCTTCTGGTTTTCGTTTTTCCATGAACTTGGCCACATCCTAAAGCACGGAAACAACGCAACGTTCATTGAGCTCAGAGACAATGCCGGTGAAAACACGTCCCAAGAGACTGGGGCCGACAAGTTCGCTCGTGACACCCTGATCCCGCCAGCGCCCTACAGAGCCTTCATTGTTGCTGGGCAGTTTACTGCGGAGGCCATCACCCGCTTTGCTGTGTCGGTTGGGATTCATCCGGGAATCGTGGTGGGGCGTCTACAGCACGAGGGCCGTGTGCCGCACCGCACCTTCCTTAACGGGCTACGGGAGCGCTGGGACTTGGAGGCGGACGGTGCTGACTCGCCAGTCTGACCGCTAGTCGTTCCTTCCATTTTAGGCGCCGGCATCGTCTGCTCCTACCGGCAAGAGCCGAAGCAGCCGTCGTAGTCGATGTTGATGCGGTCGATATCGTCCGGGTCGACGAACTCCCGGGCACGCGCGACGGCTTCTTCAGGTTGGTAGGTATGACCTTTGCCCACTATCCCGCGATGGTGGGCGCTCCCCGCCATCCTGTGTTCCAAGGTGTCGCGCAACTGGCGGGTGAGGGTGATAGGCTCCAGACGTGGGCGTAGAGACCTGCCATCCCCTGCAGATTCGGCCCCTGGGGACTTCGAGTGATAGGGTGCATCATCCAGTATTCTGAAGCCGTGGCCGCCATCGAGCCGGCAACGACCACGACGGCGAAAGCCAAGACGGCTTGGCCGCGGGGGGACGCATGGCCAGTCCCGACACCGATATGCTCCACCGTCACTTCTCCACCCTGGCTCCCCGCTACAACGACCTGCGCACCACCGACCCTGAACCTGTGGACCTCATTGCCCGCTGCCTGGACAACCTGGAAACGGTTACAGCTGCAGACGTAGGATGTGGCACCGGACGCTACGCGGCTGAGTTGATGGACCGTCTCGGCGACAGACTCTTCGTGTACTGCATAGACCAGAACCAGGCCATGCTCCGACAGCTCTGCCTCTCGGGGGCCAGCCCGGGCGCTGCAAGGTTCCGGGCCCTGCAGTCCCGAGCCGAGAAGCTACCCCTGCCCAACCAGAGCCTCGACTGCCTGCTGACCTTCAACGCCGTCCATCATTTCAACCTCCACTCGTTCCTACAGGAGGCGGAGCGGACCCTGCGCCCCGGGGGACACCTGTTCATCTACACGAGATTCCAAAGTCACAACGAACGAGGGATCTGGGGCCGGCACTTCCCCGGCTTTGCCGAGAAGGAGAGGCGGCTCTACCGACAGGAAGACCTGCACCAGGCGATCAGCTCCCGGCAGCACCTCGCCGCGGGCGACGTCACCCTCTTTCGCTTCCGGCGTGCAGCCAGCGTGGAGTACCTGCTCGAGCGGGTGAAGAACAACCACTACTCGACCTTCTGCTTCTACGAACCTGAGGAGAAGGACCGAGCGGCGAAAGAGTTCGAGGTCAGCCTGAGGTCGAAGTATGGTCACGCGAACACCATCGAATGGGTGGATGAGAACGTGATGTTCACAGCCCGGCGCTTGTGAGACAGGGTGGCGCAACTCCTCCAATACCGCGGGCGGGATGCGGTCGAGGTGCTCGTCGCCCACCCTGCGGCGCACCGCGGAAATGCCCACGATGAGCACATAGTACGAGTGCCGCGGTCCTTTACGGCCACGACCATGTGCCTGGCTCTCGCGTCCACCGCACACTCAAAGGTCTGCCGGCACGACGGACCGTGTTCACCAGAACATGAACCATCCCACCCGAGTGTTATGCTGGGACGCCGCGTAAACCGGGCCGCCACTCGAAGTTCCACGGGGGTCGAGACATGCTCGCGGAACCTCGGCCTAAGATGAGTCGAACCAGGATATCTCATCGGGAAGGCCGTTTGACAGATTGCAGCGTCTTTACCCGGTCGGACCCCAACGTGCACCGGACCCCCAAGTGGGGTTCACCAAACAGCGAATGGAAGCGTGGCTGTGGTCTTGGTTCTTGGCGGCGGGGAGACCGAAGCACGAAGGAGGCAAGTGATCGCCGGTTGCTCTTCCCTTGGTAGGCAAAGAAGCTGGAGTCCTCGCTCCGGGTTGCCGGTCTCCTTTATACCACCGTTACTTCTTATGGTCGCTGTTGCTGTCTATATCGGTGTCTTCGCCCCTCTAACTTGGAAGCAACACCATAACTTCGGTACTTTTGGCTTTGACATGGGAATCTTTGACCAGGGTATCTGGCTTCTTTCGCGCTTCAAGGTTCCCTTCGTTACTGTTCGCGGTCTTCATTACTTCGGTAACCACGTGAATCTTACCACGACTATCTTAGTGCCGTTCTACTGGCTGGGGGCGGGGCCGGGGTTCCTTTCGGTTCTTAATACCGTAGCCCTGGCCACGGGCGCCGTTCCGCTCTGGCTCATCGGACGAGATCGCCTCGGGGAACCCTGGACGCCTCTGTGCGTCTCTTTCGCCTACCTGCTTCTCCCGTCGTTGCAGTGGGTCACTTGGTGGCAGTTCCACCCAGATGTCCTTGCCGTCACCCCTCTACTCTTCGGCGTGTGGTTTGCTATGCGGGGCCGCTGGAAAGCGTACGCAGCCGCGATTGCTTTTGTTCTGCTTACGAAGGAAGACGCGGCAATGGTGGTTACGGCCTTAGGCTTGCTGGTTGCTGTGCGCTACAGTCGCAAGGCAGGAATGCTGACATCGACCAGCGGCGTCGTGTGGTTCCTACTAGCTACCCGCGTGATTATTCCCCATTTTACCAACGGGTTAGGTCCCTTTTACTTGAGTCTTTATCAAAGCGCGGGTAACGGCATGTGGTCGATTGCTTGGAATGCCCCTTCACGTATTTGGGATGTGGCGTTCAAAGCTGATCGGCTCACCTATTACTGGAAGCTCTTTGCCCCGGTCGCGCTTCTGCCGTTCTTCTCCCTTGCCTCACTCGGCGTCTTGAGTATAGCTCTTCCTCATTTGCTGGTGAATGTGGTCTCAATCCAATCTACCACGTACGATATCAGGTTCCAGTACTCAGTCTTGATTGACGCCGTCATAATGCTTGCAGTAATCGAACTCCTGTTTCAACACGGCAGGCGGTTGCTAAACCGACGGTTCTTAGCTCTCCTTTTGCTCGGGAGTGCTCTTCTAACCAACATTCTCTGGTCGCCGCTTCATAAGCCCGAAATCTGGGCCAGCTCAAGCAGCGAAAAGACCGCCATGCGCGAGGCCCTACAGTTCATTCCTAAAGACGCTGCCGTCGCGGCAAGTTATGACTTCGTCCCCCAACTCACCCATCGCACCGATATTTACGAATTCCCTAACCCCTGGATAGTAGGCAACTGGGGAATCCGGGGTGAGAACCCACCCGACCCTGACGTTGTCTCTTTTCTCGTACTTAATATGCGCCCTGGGGTTCTGGTCAGCAAAAGCCGGCAGCTGGTAACAAGCCTAACGGCGAGCGGTGGTTTTCGCGTTGTCTTCGAAAAGGACGGGGTTCTGGTCGCGGAGAGATCACGGCCTCGCCCTCCTTTCCTCCTTTCTCCATAAGCCTGTTTCACCCAAAGTTGAGGAAGCGATCACTGAGCATCAGCAAGTTCAGTTCAATCGTCCTCATTGCAGACACGCTCTTCATTCTTCATAGTTGACTGAGCGCGACAAGGCCGCGCGCCGGTTGCGCCGTAGGTGCAAGCATTCCGAGAGGACTGGAGGTCCATCATGCTGGCTAGTTTCTCTGTTGCTCCCTTTGGTGTTGGAGAAAGGCTGGGCGAGTTCGTGGCGGGGATGATGCCGCTGATCGAAGCGTCCGGGCTTCCCTTCAAGTTGGGAGCTATGCAGACCACGATCGAGGGCGACGAGGCCGAGGTCATGCAGCTCATCATGAGTTGCCACCGTTACATGCGGGAAAAAGCGCCGCGTGTGGTGACACACATCACCATCGACGACCGCGCCGGAGCCACCGGCCGGCTCGAGGGCAAGGTGCAAGGCGTAGAGAGGATCCTGGGGAGAGAGCTTCGCCACGAGTAGGTGCCTGGCAGGGCGCCTGCTACTGCACGGTGTTGTAC
>JBBRDB010000140.1:0-6970 GCA_038204345.1 Thermoleophilia bacterium
CTCGACAGTCCGATGGAACTCGAAGCCGGGGCCGGCAAGAAGGAGCTGTTGGCCGCGATGGAGGGCCACGTGGTGGCTCGAGGAGAACTCGTGGCCACCTACGAGCGCTAGTCAGCCGGCGCCGGAGGTGCACCGGCTCCATCGCCGGCCCGACCTCCCGCCGGACCTCCCGCCGAGAGCCGTTTCCACTCGGGGCCCAGTATCGGGGCCACGGAGACAAGAGCCACAAGCGCGACCACCCCGCCAAGGGCTATGACCCGGCCGGACATGACCTCGAAGAGGAACGGCGCGGCGAGTGTGCCTACCATGGCGGCGAGGTGGGCCGCGGTTATCTCCAGGCCCTGCACGGTGCCCACCCAGCGCGCCGGACTCACCTGCACGAGGAACGCCTGTTTCGCCGGGTTGGCCCAGGCCATAGCCACGCCTTCGACCACCGAGAACACCAGGAACACGGAGAGGCTGCGCGTAGTCCCGTAGACGATCCATGTGCCCGCCGCGATCGTATAGCCGCTGAACATGAGCAGGAATCTGCTGCGCCGATCTGCGAAATAGCCGCCGACGAACGAGAAGATCATGGGGAGGCTGAAAAGCATCCAGGTAAGCCCCACGAACGACATGGAGGCCCCGAGCTCCCGGAGCCAGAGACTCCATAGCACCTCCCACGATCCGATGGCCAAGTGAATAGCCGAGGCGATCACCATGAAAGCAAGGACCGGCCGGGTGAGAAGTCGGCGGTAGGGCGGTTTGGCGCTCGCGGGCTCGGCCGCCGAGAATCGTCGCTGCGGCTCCCGCAGCAAGAGCACGAGGGCGAGGCCGGTAGCGAGGGCGAGCGCTGCGCCCGCGAGAAAGATCGAGTAGAAGGACCAGAGACCGTGGCCTCCACCAAGCTGGTAGAGGGGCCAGGCCAGAGCGGGCCCGGCCACGAGACCCCCGAACTGGGCGGTGTTCATCCATCCGTATGCCTGGCTCCGCCGGTGGGCGGGCGTGATGTCGGCCACGAAAGCCTGGCCCGCCGGATAGACGGCGGCGGCGCCCGCACCCTCGAGGAACCGAAACAGTATGAACCAGACCGGGTGGGTGGTGGTCACGAACAGCAGCGTGCTGAGACCATACATCCACACGCCCGCGACGATCACCGGTTTCCGCCCGATGCGATCGCTCAGACCACCGAGAAGCGCCGAGAAGGCGAAAGTACCGACGTAGTAGGCCGCCGCGATAACGCCGATGTACCGTATCGAGGCGTCAGCCTCCTCCTTGAGGAAGACGGGGAGGTAGGGCAGGATGGCCCCGAAGCCCGCCCAGACCACGAAGGTGGCTGCGCAGATCACCCCCAGTTGTAGCCGTTCGGGGGCGAAACGAGAGGGTCGTGAGGCGGGCTGTGAGATCGAAGTGTCGGCGCCTTGATGCATACGGCTGAGAAGGATACCTCACGCATATCCCGCACGCGCGACTTCCGGCCCGATTCCCTAGTGCGGGCGCCGGGCCATTCGCACGATATTCTCAGTCGCTCCGTGCCGAGTCAGCACGACGGTTGGAGCGGTCTATTCCCATCAGCAGGTCGCGGGCCATGGCCAGTTTCGGCGTGGGCGTGCCCGTACGATGCCCCTCGGCCAGGAGGCCGCCGTAGACCTCATCAACCTCCATCGGCCTGCCCGCCAGCACGTCCTGCAGCATCGATACCCTGACCACCCGGGGGGCAACAGCCATCTCTGCCGCTCGCTGCGCCATGGCCTCCACCACGACATGACGGTGATCGCGGGCCCAGGAGCCCACGTGCATGCCCGGGTAGTCGTGCACCCGGTGCCCTGCCGCCTCGGCGATGGAGGCCGCCTCAGCGATGAGGTCGGCCATGACACCGGCGAGACTAGGGTCGGCGAAGACCTTGACCATGGGGAGGCGGGAGAAGACCGACACGGCGAAGGCTGCCGCCGAGAGACAGGCCTTCGACCAGATCACAGACTCGATGTCGGGAAGGGCCTGAGCCGGCAGTCCGGCGTCGTCCAGGGCGGCGACGGCGGTGCCGACGCGGTCGGACAAGTGCCCGTTGAACTCTCCGAGGTAGGTCGTGCCGCGGGCGGTAAAGTCTACGGTGCCGTCCTGCTGTCGCTCGGCGCCGACCAGAGTGGCGGCTCCCAAGACTCGGTCTCGTCCAAAGGCCTCGACCAGCAGACCTTCCTTGACGATCCCATTCTGAAAGCTGGCCACCGCACCCACCTGCATGCTTCGCAGAGCCGCCAAGGTGGTTCTTGTGTCGATGGCCTTGGTGCAGAGCAGGAGCAGGTCCACGGGACCCACGTGTGCCGGGTCGTCTGTGACCGGGACGGTCACACGGACATCCTCCAAGCCGTGAATGATCACCCCTTGTTCCTGAAGGATCTTCATTCGCTCCGTCCGGGCGATGAGGGTGACTTCGTGTCCCCCCCGGAAGAGCAAGGCGGCGTAGACTGATCCCAAGGATCCAGGGCCGACGACGGCGATACGCATGGACTCATCCCCTCTCGTGTCCCAGGCGGCCGGGCTGCGGGTAAACGGGCTCCCGGAGTGACGCTATGACGGACTGATGTATCAAGCATACCCGGTCAACGCGACTCTGGGCGCGTTTGGGAAGTCGCCTCCGCGGGGACCGTGGCAGCACGAAGGCACCGGTCACTCGGGTGCTCCGGTGAAGCCATCAGCGAGCGGAGGATGAGGGATGCTGCACGAGCGCATGCAAGAAGCGATCAATCATCAGATCAACGCTGAGCTGTATTCGGCGTATCTATACCTTTCGATGTCGGGCCGCTTTGCAGCTCTCGGTCTGCCGGGCGGGGCTAACTGGACACGGGTCCAGGTCCAAGAGGAGATGTTCCACGCTTCCAAGTTCTACGATTACGTGATCGAGCGGAACGCGGAGGTGAAGTTGACCGCGATCGAGCAGCCCCCCAGCGGCTGGACGTCCGGCACGGACATGTTCGAGGATATCTTGCGCCATGAAGAGAAAGTCACGGCGATGATCTTCGATCTGGCGGATCTCGCGCTGGAGTTGAAGGATCACGCCTCCCATAACATGCTGCAATGGTTCATATCCGAGCAGGTGGAGGAGGAGGCATCGGCCGAGGCGATGCTCCAGAAGCTGCGCCTTACCCAGGACGCGCCAGGCGGGCTGTTCCAACTCGACAACGAGATGGCACTGAGGGTCTACGTCCCGCCGGTCGCCGGCGCCTGAATCAACCTGGACTCTGAGGTCGCGTTCATCGTACGGGGCACCCGTACTTCTCGCGGTGCAAGATGGTCGGCCACCCCCGGAATCCCGGCTGTGCCGATCCTGCGATTCTGCTATCATCAGGCCCGAGCTTCTTGGTCGCCCGGCCAGTCAGTCGACTGACTGGGTTGCGCGGAGCCGGGTGCCGGAACACACAAGGACCCGCTCTGACGAACGCTGAAGTCATTGCCCGTTCTTCAAGCGCGGGCGCCGAACAGATGGGAGTGCACAGGTGGTGCGAGAGCTGAACGACGTCGTATTCGTGAGCGCGGTCCGGACACCGATGGGGCGTTTCGGAGGCACGCTCAAGGACGTGAAGGTCTACGATGTGGCGTCTTTCGCCATCAAAGAAGCGCTACGTAGGGCGAACGTGGCCGGCGACGAGATCGACGACGCCATCATCGCGTCGTGCCGCCAGGCCGGCAACTACGTGAACCCCGGGCGCACGGCCGCCCTCAAGGGCGGCTGCGGCGTGTCCGTGCCGGCCGTGACTATCAACAAGGCCTGCCCGGCGGGCATGAAGGCCGTAAGTCTCGCTACCCAACTCATCCAGGTGGGCCAGGCAGAGATCGCGCTCTGCGGTGGCATGGAAAGCATGTCTACGATCCCGCACCTGGTGCGCGGCTACCGCTGGCAGGGCTTCCGCATGGGGAACATCCAGCTGGAAGACGGCTGGAGCGACGCGCACGACCCGGTCGCGGACATGGCCATGGGCGAGACCGCTGAGAACCTGGTGGACAAGTATGCCATCAGCCGCCAGGAACTCGACGAGTTCGCCGTATCGAGCCACCTGAAGGCGTCGGCGGCTCAGCGCAACGGATGGTTCGACGAAGAGATCACGCCGGTGACGATCCCCGCGCAAGGCCGGCAACCCGAGGTTGTCTTCGACAAGGACGAATCAATACGTCACGACGCGAACATCGCCGCTATGGGCAAGCTCAAGCCTGCCTTCAGACGGGACGGCCAGGTGACCGCCGGCAACTCCTGCGGGCTTACCGACGGGGCCTCATTCCTCGTGGCCATGACGCGCGAGGAGGCACAGAAGCGTGGTCTTGAGCCGCTCTTCTCGGTCGTGGACTATACGCAGACCGCCGTCGACGGCCGCTTCATGGGCGAAGGACCGGGGGTAGCTATTCCGAAGGCACTCGAACGTGCGGGTATGACCCTCTCCGATATGGACCTGATCGAGGTCAACGAGGCCTTCGCAGCTCAGATCATCGCAAATGAACGAGTGCTGAACTGGGATCGTGACAAGCTCAACATCCATGGCGGAGCCATCGCGCTTGGACACCCCACCGGCTGCTCCGGCGCCCGCATCATCACGACTTTGTACTATGCCCTCAAGCGCACGGGTGGCGAACTCGGCGTTGCAGCCATCTGCGGAGGGGGCGGTGCCACCATGGCCACGATCATCCGGAGAGAGTCCTGACCCCGCCTGCGGCGCAGCGAATTCGAGAGGAGAGCAGATGAGTCTGGATTGGATCCCGAGGACCAACGATCTGAAAGATCACAGCCTTCATGGTCCGGAGCACTGGGGCACGGAAGCACCGTGCGTCGTGTACGAGAAGACCCCGCTTACCAGCCCGGAGGGCGAGGTTGTCCCCGGTTTGTTCGTGGCACGCATCACGTTGAACAACCCCAAGCAGTTCAACAGCTACACCACCGAGATGGTCAAGGGCGTCATTGCGGCCTACACCAACGCCTCCCTCGATCGCAGTGTTGTGGCGGTCGTCTTCACCGGGACGGGCGACAAGGCTTTTTGCACAGGCGGTAACACGGTCGAGTACGCCGAGTACTACTCCAAGCGCCCCCAAGAGTACGGCGAGTACATGGACCTGTTCAACGCCATGGTCGATTCGATACTCAACTGCAAGAAGCCGGTGATCGCCAGGGTCAACGGCATGCGCGTAGGCGGCGGTCAGGAGATCGGCATGGCCTGCGATCTCGCGATATCGTCCGACATGGCAGTCTACGGCCAGGCCGGCCCCAAGCACGGTTCCGCGCCGGTGGGCGGGTCTACGGACTTCCTTCCTTGGTTCCTGTCCATGGAAGACGCCATGTGGAACTGCATCTCCTGCGAGCTCTGGTCGGCGTACAAGATGAAGGCCAAGAACCTCATCTCGAAGGTGGTGCCGGTGCTGCGTACCCCGGAAGGCGAGCTGATCCGGAATCCTCTCGTGCACACCGCGAGCTACGTCGAGGATGGCGAGATCGTCTACGGCGAGATGAAGACCGGCGAGGCCGCCACCGCCGCCAAGGAGCTGGTCAAGAGCTGCAGCGTCGATTTCACCAAACTCGATGAGACGGTCGAGGGGATGGTGTGGAGGTTCGCCAATCTCTTCCCCGAGTCCCTGCAGATGTCCATTGACTCCATCCGCATGAAGAAGCGCTTCTTCTGGGATCTGGCCAAGACACCGAGCCGCCATTGGCTATCCACCAACATGATGGCCGAGGCTTTCTTGGGCTTCGCGGCCTTCTCCACGCGCAAGATCACCGGCGATGACACCATCGATTTCCTGAAGTTCCGGCAGCTCCTGGCCGAAGGGACTCTCATGGACGACGACGCGTTCGAGCAGGTCATGGGGTCGCCGAAGGAGTAGCGCGCTCGACGCGTCTCTTGTAGACCGGACTCCTGGCGAGAGGGGCGTCCCCGAACTCCGGGGACGCCCGGCGTAGCAGGCACACAGGCAAAGCCGTGGTCCTGCGCACCGGGGCTGCCGAGGGTCAATGGCGCAAAGCCATGGGCACCGAGAAGAGCCACAGGTTCAGGCCCAGAAGCGTCAGAAGCAGCGCGTAGAGCGGAAGTATCGAGCGGGCGCCACCTAGGCGGTGGCGCATGCGACGGGCTACAGCGAAACTTCCCCAGGCGGCGAGGAGCAGGAGCGAGATCTGCAGCACCTTGATCGTGGGAGCATCGAGCAAGGCGGCGCCCATGCTGCCCCCGGGGTGTCCTCCGGGGATGTCAAGCGGCGAACTCAACCCGAGTAGGCGTGCCGTCACCCACCACACAGACTTGCCTTCGCCCAGGATATGTAGGAGGTTGTGGGCCGCATGCGCACCAAGATCGAGAGGGATGAGCGCGTACCCAAAGAGAGCCGCGCGGCGCATGTCGCCCCGGCTGGCTGCCAGGAGCAGGAAGATAGGTAGGAGGAGGGCTGCCAGGTAGATCAGCGACGCTTGGCCCTGTCGGCCGAGGCCGGTGGCATCGGCCATCCACCTCTCGATTGTGCCGGCCACCTGGAGCATACCGAGATTCTGTACGGCCACGACCCCTACGAGCACTGCCGCCAGGCCGGCCACAGCGATCCGGGGATTGCGGACAGAGGCCAGCTCTTGCAGGGGATCACGCACTCGGAGGGCCAGCGAGCGTCGTTCACACGTGCGCAGGCATTTGAGGCAGAGGTTGCACTCCCTGTTCTCGGCGAGGGCGCGTGGGCGCTGGAGCATGGGGCAGGCATCCGGGAGCGAGGAGGCCTCCTCACGGAGGCACGCCTCGCGTTCGCACCCACGACAGGTCGGGCCGTCGGGACGGAGTTCCACCACCGACGCCATGCTGTAGTTGCCGGCCAAGGCGCCGAAGAAGCACAGGTGGCGGCAGAATGTTCGGCGGCGATAGACCGCCGAGACGGTCAGGGCGACGCCGGTCAGGAGGAGGAGGGCGGTGAAGGTGAGACGCACCGAGTTCACCAGTCCCACGGAACGATCGAACCAGGTGATGGCCAGGAAGGT
>JBBRDB010000141.1:0-6934 GCA_038204345.1 Thermoleophilia bacterium
TGCTGCCAGGGACCTGATGCCGCGACAGGTCTCGGCCTCCAGGATCAACGGAGAGGTGCTGTTCAGCACGGCCATAAGACAGGGCCGTTCGTACCACCCCGCCCCCCAAATGATCTCCGCGGTGCTTACAGCCGCCTCGGCCAAGTCGTCACCGAAACCGAGTAGGGTCGGAGGCTTGTCGCTCAAGGTGAGCAAGGCGTGGAGCGTCCTCCGGGCCCGCTTCTCCTGCGGGATATCCTGCGGATCGACGGCGAAGCCGATCATGTCCACGTTGGGAGACATGTGCATCACTTTGGTGATTGCCATAAGATCGGCAAGCGCCCCCATCCGCAGGCTGGAGCCTTCCAGCACAAAAGGCGGACCGCCCGTGCACGAGACGACCATGCGCTCGCCGAAGTGCAGGTTGCTGCGCTCCCCCCGGGCATGCAGTTCGAACGTGCGCGGCGCTACCTTTGCCGCCCACTCGATTCTCTCTCCGGGCATCCGCACCCGCTGCCCATCCACGGGGAACCCACGATCGGCGAAGAGCCGCACGGTGTCCTCGTCCTGAACGACCACACCCGTTCTCTCCAGGATGCTCAATCCGGCTTCATGGACCTTCTTGATGTCTTGAAAGCGCACGGCTACACGATCTCCAGCACGCCAACCGCGTCCTCGACGGCGCGCACGATGTCACCCTCGAGCATGAGCCGCGCGATCGTCTCGATATCGGGTGTCTGGGGACGGTCACGATCGAGCGGGGGCACGTGCTCGCGGATGACCCGGCGGGCAGCGCCGACACCCCTCCCCGGCTTGAGCCCCTGTCCGAACTCGAGGGCCTGCGCCGCACATAGCAGTTCCACGGCCACCACCACCAACGTGTTCGCGCACACGTCGTCGGCTTTGCGGGCGGCATACGCTCCCATGCTCACGTAGTCCTCCTTATTGGCCGACGTGGGAATCGAATCAACGGAGGCCGGGTGCGCGAGGGTCTTGTTCTCCGACACCAGCGCAGCCGCGGTGACCTGAGCCATCATGAGGCCGGAGTGAAGCCCGCCCTTCTTGGTGAGAAAGGCGGGGAGGTGATCAGAGGTGGCAGGGTCGAGCATGTACTCGATGCGCCGCTCGGAGATGCCCGCGGTGTGGGTCAGGGCGATGGCGAGGAAATCCATAGCCTGCGATATCGGTTGGCCGTGGAAGTTGCCCCCGGAGATCACCCGGTCCTCTTCGGGGAACACCAGAGGATTGTCGGTGGCGGCGTTCACCTCCACCTCGAGCACGCGGCGCACGTAGGCCAGGGCGTCTTTGGCGGCACCGTGCACTTGAGGCGCGCATCTCAACGAATAAGCGTCCTGCACCTTCTTGTCGCTCGCCGGGTCGCTGTGGGCGGGTAGGATCTCGCTGCCTTCCAGGAGGCGCATGAGATTGCGGGCCGTGGCCAGCTGCCCGGGATGCGGCCGCACTCCGTGGGTCAAGGGTCCGTAGGCGGCGTCGGTGCCGCGCAGGGCCTCCAGCGTCATTGCCGCGGCCACGTCGGCGCACTTAGCGATGGTCTCGGCCTTGAACAGCGCCAGCAATCCCACCCCGGTCATGAGTTGAGTGCCATTGATGAGGGCGAGGCCCTCCTTGGCCTCCAGCACGAGCGGCTCGACACCGGCCGCGGCCATGGCCTCGCCGCCGGAAAGGCGCACTCCCTCCCACCAGGCCTCACCCTCACCTATCATCACGGCCGCGAGATGGGCAAGCGGCGCAAGATCACCCGACGCCCCGACGGAGCCGCGGCTCGGGATCACCGGCAGGAGGCCGCGGTTGAGCATCTCCACCAGGGTCTGGAGCACCACGTACCGCGCGCCCGAGTAGCCTTTCGCGAGTACATTGGCCCGCAGCAACATGAGGGCCCTGGTCTTCTCCGCATCGAGGGGCTCGCCCACGCCGCAGCAGTGACTCAAGATCAGGTTCCTCTGCAACTCCAGCACGTCCGAGCCGGCGATGGTGACGTCGCTGAACTTGCCGAACCCCGTGGTGATGCCGTAGACGACCCTCTGTTCGGCGATGATGCGCTCGACGTACGCGCGGGCGTCATCGATCCTGGTGCGGGCTTCCGGCGCGATGCGCACCTCGGCGCCCTCGTGCGCCACCGCGCGGGCCTCTTCCAGGGTCAGGCTGTCTCCATCGATGATGACGGTGCTCATGCGGCGCCTATTCTCCTCTCGAAATGAAAGCCTCGACCGATTTCTTCAGCGTGGCGGCCACCTGGGGCGCCAGTTCCGGCACCTCGTGTTCGGCCAGAATGTCCTGAGCCTTCGTGCCGGCCCTCGCCGCCAGGTCCAGCGACCCTTCGGCCTGCCAACGGTCGCGCCCGTACCGGTTGAGGATGGTGGGACGCCACTGCACCTCACGCATGTAACGGTAGGTGTGGTCGCTGGTCATGAAGTGGCCACCGGGGCCCACCTCGGCGATGGCGTCTACGGCCAACGTGTGGCGGTCTATGTGGATCCCGTTCAGTAGGCGGCGGTTCATGCTGATGAACTCATCGACCATGACGATCTCCTCGAGTGAGCCGGTCAGGCCGAAATCAAGGTAACCCACGTCGTGCGACAAGTTGGACCCGGCCTGCATGGCCAAGAATGTCACCTGGGTGGCCTCCATGCCCGCCTGCGCGTCCAGCACCTGGCTGTCGCTGGTGCCTGCGTATCCCCAATTGGGTATGTCGAGCCACTTGGCCATCTCGACTGCGCACATGTAGGTCATGAGGTATTCCACGGCATTGTAGCTGGATTGCGCCGTGACCAAGTCGAGCACAGCGGGACCGATGCCGAACAAGAATGGCGCCCCCGGTCGGTGCAGCTGGTGTATGACGAGTCCAAAAAGACTCTCGGCCACGCCCAGCGTCGTGTGCCCGGCCACAGTGATGGGCGCGGTTGCTCCGGCCAACGGGGCGGGCGAGTAGATGGAGGGCACGCCGCACTCGGCGCACAGCAAGAGCTTCTCGATGCTTTCCACCGGGTGCTCGAGCGGGGAGATGGGCTCGTTGTACACCACTAAGTAGGGTTTGCGACGCAGCTCCTCCGGCCCGCCGCGCAGCGCGCGGGCTACGTCGATCATCACCTGGAGGTCGCCGGCGTTCTCGGCAGTCATGACGAGTGGTTTGCTGCTGCTCTCCATCATCGCCTGGAAGCTCAAGAGATAGGAATGATGAGGGTCGCGGTCGGTGGGATGGGCCGAGCTCATGATGAAATCGATATTGGGCAGGGCGTCGCAAAGGCGGGCGGCCCGGGCAACGTCGTCGAGGGTGCTGGGGCGATGCTCCCCGGTGGCGAGGTCGTAGGTGGACATGAGGTCGGAACCCGTGCCGAAGTAACTGTTGTAGCCACCGAGTTCCATGGCGAGGTCGCCGTCCCGATCATAGATGTCCACTTGGCTGGGCACCGAGAGCCGGGCGCTCTCCACCAGGTGACGGGGCATGAGCACCCGGCCCTCGGCCGATAGGGTACATCCGGCCTCCAGAAGTGCTGCTTTCGCGCCTTCGTGGTAAACGACCATGCCAATCTTTGACATGATCTCGAGAGCGGAAAGATAGATATCGCGCTTGTTCTCCTCACTGAGGAAGGAGAGGCGGCCGACACGGGAGGCGTTCCGTAGCTCTTTCACAACTGACTGCTCCAATCGATAGCCGGATTGCGGGCCGGCATATGGTTCGACTCTACTGAGCCGCTCGGGCGGCGATGATGTCGTCGATCTGTCTCACGACCTCGGGCGGGAGCGCGGGGACCTCGTGCGACGCAAGGAGTCCGTCCACTCGGCGGGCCGCCTTCTCCCCCAGGCGCAGGGAGCCGGCCTTCACCCACTTGTCGTAGCCTGATTGGTCAAAGAGACCCGGATACCAATCTTCGTCGTAGTGGGCCAGGGTGTGGTCTTCTCCCAGATAGTCACCCGTGTGAGCCACGCGCTCGATCAGATCCAGCGCCAGCGTCTCCTCGTCGACTACGATGGGATCCATGAATCTGCGGATCCACCCGATGATCTCGTCGCATATGACGATCTGCGCAAGCGAGTTGCTCATGCCGGATTCCATGTAACCCACATCATGGATGAGGTTGGAACCGGCCAGGGCTTCGGTGAGCATGGTGAGTGCGGCCTCAGCGGCAGACTGTTCGTCCACGAGTTTGCTGTCGGAACCGCCGGCCAGGCCGAAGTGCGGGATATCGTAGAAGCGGGCCATCTCGGTGAACGCTACCCTGTTCTCGGGGGCCGAGTAGATATCGATCATGCTGCGCATGTCGAGCTTGTCTGCCGTCCCGCCCGAGAGCGTGGCCGGACACCCCTCGTTCACGAGTTGGGCCACGAGCAGGCCGAAGAGCTCGCCCATGTTGCCCACGGCCATGCAGCCCGCCTGCGTGATGGGACCGCTCGCCCCGCGGAGTGTGCTCGGATTGTAGGTGAAGGGCACGCCCTTCCCGGCGGCGAAGAGCAACTTGTCGAGATCATCGAACTCGTGACGGAAGGGGTGCGTCACGTTGATATAGCAGAGGCCTCGAGGCTTCTCGCGTAGAGCTTCCTCTCCTCCGGCTACGGCCTCCAACATGGCCACCATGGAGCGTATGTCGTCGCCGCTGGGGCTCAGGAACAGGAACGGCTTGGTGGAGTTCGCGATCATCAGTTTGAATTGCTCCACGTAGGCCACCTGCGGCTCGAGTTCCCAGGGCACGAAGAGCGACATCACGAAGTCGATATTGGGAAGGGCGTCAACCAGGCGCACGCCCTCCGCCACGTCGGCCAGCGTCCCCTGGCGCCGCTCGCCCGTGCGGTGATCGAGGACGTTGGGAGTCTCTGACCCGTTGCCAAAGAAGATGTTAGTGCCCCCCACGGGCATGACCGGCCGGCCGTCCCTCGTATGCAGCGTGAAGCTCTTCGGCGTCACGCCGAGCGCCCAGTCCACCAGTCTTCTCGGCACGCGCACTCGGGTCCCGTCGACCTTCGCGCCGGCGGCCGCCAGGATCTCGCGGGCTCGTTCGTGATGGGCCTCGATGCCCACGGTCTCCAGTAGACGACAGCTCGCGTCGTGGATGCTCTCGCACTGCTCGGGAGTGAGTTTCTGGAAGCGCACACCGCGCTGTCCTATGAGTATGTCTTTCATGCCGCGGCCCTCCTCGGGTCCCGTCGATCCTCAGATCTACAGCGACCCCAACTCCTTGGCCACCTTGATAGCGGCGCCGGCGTCGGAGGCGTAGCCGTCGGCCCCGATGCGGTCGGCCCAGTCCTGGGTTACGGGCGCGCCGCCCACGAGCACGCGCACCTGATCGCGGATGCCGGCGGTCTCAAGCGCCTTCAGGGTCTCCTGCATCTGCGGCATCGTGGTGGTGAGGAGGGCGCTCATGCCCAGGAAGTCGGCCTTCGCCTCTTTCACCTTCTGCACGAAGACCTCGGGCGCGACGTTGATACCGGCGTCCACGACCTCGAAGCCGGCCGACGAGAGCAGCATGGCCACCAGATTCTTGCCGATGTCGTGCAGGTCGCCCTTCACCGTGCCTATGACCACTGTGCCCGACACCTGCAGGTCGCCCACGGCAAGGAACGGCCGGAGGATATCGAGGCCGGCTTCCATGGTCTTCGCGGCGCGCAGGACCTCGGGGATGAACATCTCTTCCTGCTCCATCTTCACGCCGACTATGTCCATCGCGGCTATGAGCCCCTGCTGCAGGATCTCTTGGGCGGGGTGACCATCGTCGAGGCCTTGCTGCACGAGGGCCAGGAGTTCGTCCTTGCGACCGTGCTCCACGCTCTCCTTGATGGTGTCGAATAGGGACATACAGGCTCCTTGGGATGATGTAGTTCTCTGACACGGCTTCCAGCATCCAAACCGGCGACGAGGGGTCGCGGAGCACCGGCTCCGCTCGTCGACCCGCCGCCCCTTTCGGCGACGCTTCAGAGTCCTACATCGCCGAGAGCGGTTCCCTCGTCCAGCAGGCGCACATCCGGTCCCACCGCATCCTCTCCAGGAAGGGCGTGGAAGGTCCCTTAACACCCGCTATCGGGGGCCGTGCCCGCGACGATGCTCCATGACGGGCGGACCACGAGAACTCGATTCGCGGCGTCAACCCCCGGCCCCCGCTTCCAAGCCACGGCGCAGTGCCCGGAGATTCAGTTCGGCCGTACCCGGAGGGACCAGCGAGGTCACCGCCTGCTCCAACGCCCGTTCGCTCACCACTCCGGTGAGACCACAAACGGCGCCGAGTGCCACGATGTTGGTAGTCTGAGCGCGGCCCGTCTCCTCCAGAGCCAGCCGGGCGAACGGCAGGGCCACGGCCGTGGGCAACGGCCACGCGTCTGCGTCCGTTACCTCGTCCTTCTCGTAGACGAAGAGGCTGCGGCGGCCCAGTTCGGGGGCGTAGCGGGAGGCCGCTTCGGCGGAAAGCGCCACCAGGATGTCGATGTTCTGTAACTCAGGGTAATCCACCGGCGTACTCGAGATGACCACGTCGGAGCGCGAGTAGCCGCCCCGGGCCTCGGGGCCGTAGGACTGGGTCTGGACCACGTGCCGATGGTCTCTCGTGGCCGCCAGGGCGAGGATGACCCCCATGAGGATGACGCCCTGCCCGCCAGAGCCGGCGAACCGCAGCTCCAGGTGGTCTCGTGAGACCGGCTCCCAGGAGACCATCCGTCCGGAATCAAGGACGGCCTCCGTCACGAGCCCTCTCCTTTGGGTTGCACGCGCGCCAGCATCGCCTCGTAGCTCTGCGAGAACTCGGGCACGCTGTCGTCGCGGTAAATGAGCCCGGAGACCAACCGACCCTCGAGTTCCTCCGGACTCAGGAGTTCCGCTTCCTTCGTGCTGATGGTCCGCTGTCTGAACTCTTCCAACATCTCCACCGGACCTTTGGGCGGATTACGCTTCCCGAACTCCGTGGGGCACTGGGTGACGGCCTCGATGAACGAGAATCCCTTGTGTTTGATG
>JBBRDB010000142.1:0-6849 GCA_038204345.1 Thermoleophilia bacterium
CCGGCGCCAAGGCCACGCTGTATTTCATCTCGATGGCCGTATTCCAGGCCGGCGACGAGGTACTGATCCCCTCGCCATACTGGGTGAGTTACCCGGAGCAAGTGAGCTTGGCGGAGGCTACGCCGGTCCTCGTTCAATCCAGGGAGGAAAACTCCTTCAGCCTGACCGCTGTGGAGCTGGAAGCGTCCATCACTCCGCGTAGCAAGGCCGTGATCCTCAATTATCCGAACAACCCCACCGGTTCGTGCTACGAAAGGGAGGAACTCGAGGCCTTGGCCCGCGTGTGCGTCGAGCATGATCTCCTGGTGATCTCCGACGAGATCTACGAGCGCCTCCTCTACGACGGACGCACGTTCACCAGCATCGCTTCCCTGGGTTCAGACATCAAGGACCGCACCGTGGTGGTGAACGGCATGAGCAAGTCGTTCTCCATGACCGGTTGGCGACTGGGCTACGCCGCGGGGCCCTCGCCCATCATAGACGCCATGGGCAAGATCCAGAGCCACTCCACCAGCAACGCCACTTCGGTCGCCCAGTGGGCGGGGCTCGAGGCCCTGCGTTCGGCGGAGGACGACGTGGCGCGCATGGTAGCCGCCTTCGCCGAGAGGCGTGATGTCATGTTATCCGGTTTGCTGGCGCTTCCCGGAGTCACCTGCTCACGCCCGGCGGGAGCGTTTTACGCATTCCCCAACGTCTCTGTCTACTTCGGCCGCTCGCACCAGGGCGGCGTCATCGGCTCGGCCTTGGACTTATCCGCCTACCTCCTCGAGACGGCGCATGTGGCTGTCGTGCCTGGGGAGGCCTTCGGCGCGCCCGATAATCTGCGTCTCTCGTACGCCACCTCTGCCGAGACCATCGCGGAGGGCACGTCGCGCATAGCGGCGGCTCTGGAGGCGCTCGTGTAAGCATGCGTGACGCCCCGCCCGATTCCGACGCACTTCGTGCCAACATCGCCGGCACCGCACACACGGTGGAGATACCGGCGCGCTACCGTGTACTACTCGAGGCCGTGGACGACCTGTACGGGGTACGCGACCCTCTGCGCGACACGCTGGAAGAGTACTTCCACCCGCTCCGCAACGTCGACGCGGTGCTCGAAGGGCTGCAGACCTTGCTTCTGCGGAATTGGTCGTACTTCGAGCGCTCGCCGAGGCGCGCGGAGTTCTTCTCGCTCGCGGCCGATCTCGTCCTGCGCCTAGCGGAGACTCCCCTCGACGACGACAGGCTCTCGCGGCTGCTGCGCATCGCGCTCACATGGGCGGCGTCGGCGGCCGAAGGACCGCACACCGAGGAATACGCGAAGGGACTGGCTGACCTGGGTGCGTCTCTCGCCACCCTCCTGCCCGACCGCCCCGAACCGTTCCTCGAACGCGATCGGCTGGTGCGCCGGGTGCTTGATCGCCTGCACCGGCGAGAAGAGCAGCCGCAACTGCCGGCGCCTTGGTTGGAACTCTACCTCTCGTGCCTGCGGGCCGGTTATGCCCGAATCGCCCGGAGACTCGACGCGGCCGGCTGGATCGCGTCGGGTGAGACCTCCCTGCGAAACCGGCCTGCGGCCGAGGCCTTGTTCTCCTCCATCAGTCTTACCCGGATGCAGGAGCTTTCATCTTCGATACCGACGACGGCCGATATCCTGAGTCTTCCCGCCTACTCCGATGTCCTGGACGAAGCCGTGGGAGCCCTTCACCGCGCTGCCGACCTCGAAGACCGCTTCAGCATCTGCCTCTTCTTCCTCAAGGACGACACACTGGGGCACCGCCAGCACGACGTCATGGTGGAGCTCCTGGCCGTGGTCAAGACCATGATGGAGCCGGACCGTCACACCGACTTCGACCGGATCCTGAGGAACCTCACGTCGTTCTTCCACCGCCGCGAGGGGCTCTACCCGGAGATGCGCTACCAGTGCTACCAAGCGATCGGAAAGGCGATCGGTCAGGCGGGAGCCACGCGGGCGGCGGATCACCTCATCGAAGACCTTCTCTCCTGGCGCTTCCAGTATCCTGACGTGACGGGGGCCACCGAGGACTGGCAGACGCTGGCGAACCCCTACCATCTGCCGAACATCCGCTGCTGGTTGCACATCATCGAATCCAACCCGTCCTTGTACGACCGGCTGGCGGCCGCGCTGGACGTGCAACTGAGGCTGGGCGGCGTCTTCGTGGCCGATACCGACCTCTTTCAGCGTGACGTAACACGGCTGCTCAACTCGGACATCAAGCCCGTGTATTTCGTGATCAAGCAGCTACTGCGCACCTTCCCCGTCTACTTCAACGAGGTGGGAGCCGAAGGAGAGCTCCGCTCGGTTTCCACCGAGATCGACGAGATCATGGGCCGGCGGGACACGCTCATGCATTTTCTCCGCAAGCAGGTGCACGCGGAATCATCCAACCGGTTGGTGGAGTTCAGTGCGGCGGTACTCGACTACTGGCGGACGCTCGATGCCTCGCCACTGCAGAAGTTCCTCGCACCTGCGATTCTTGCCGAGGTCCGCCGCCAACGGACCTTCGCCGAGGGACCGCACTACGTCCTCGCCGAGGATGACGACCCTGCGACCGAGGAAGGGGACGGACCCGGGGAAGAGCCTGTGGCTGTCGCTGATCTCGACAGCCGCCGCGTCCACCTGGTCACCCGCCTCCATCGCCTGCTTCAAGACAAATACTCCTTGTCAGCGGACGACCTCGACGCCCGCGTGCAGGCCCATTCCGCCCTCACGAATGAGACCCGAGCCGCCTTCGCCCAGGCCTTCGCCGAGTGGAAGGCGTCCCACCTACAGCGTGACACACTGCTCGACGCCGCCCTGGACGTGCTCCAAGAACTCCGCGACGTGATCACGGCCGCGGGGCCGACGCACGGGGTAGAGAACATCTATCACAAGCGGCACATCGCGGCGGGCATCCCGAGCATGTACGGCAACTACACAGAGCCGAAGTTCGACGCTCTGGGCCTGTCGTTCCGAGTAGAGGCTCTGGTGAGTCGTCTGCTCGAAGATGCCGCTTCCGAAGAATACGAGACGTTCGTCACCAGAGTATCGTTACGACGCACCGCAAGGACGCTCCGCCGCTTCGAACGCGCCCTGCAGATGGACGGTGCGCACTCCCAGACCCTCAGTTCCTATCTGAGCCTGCTCGAGGCCAGTTTCGGGCGACCTACCTTCAGCTTTCGCCAGTATCACAACATCTTCCGCTTCTTGGCTCGCGCCGTGTCCGAACTGGCCAGGGTCTCGGTGTTGAGCCACGA
The DNA here is from genome assembly GCA_038204345.1 of Thermoleophilia bacterium. Taxonomy (GTDB): domain Bacteria; phylum Actinomycetota; class Thermoleophilia; order RBG-16-64-13; family RBG-16-64-13; genus JAHJSA01. The sequence goes on from JBBRDB010000142.1 coordinate 3,238, forward strand.
CCAGGCTCTGCGGACGATACTCCGCGCCGATCCGCGCCAGTGCGAGAGGCGCAGCCTGCCTGCAGAGGCAGTTGCCGAGGAGGGACTGCGCGGGGTCCTCGCCTCGGCCCTCGGCATGCAGACCCTGGACCGTTTCGTCGCCTCGAGACTCCGCCACATCTCCTCGATGGCCCAGCGTCTCCGCGCCGGCAATCTCGACAGCATGATGAACTACGATCCCGAACGACTCGTGTCGTGGATCCACGAACCTGACCCCGCGCTCGATGATCAGATCACGCTGGGTTACAAGGCCCTTGGGCTCAAGCACCTTGCAGGATTCGGACACCGGGTGCCCGAGGGCTTCATCCTGACCACAGAACTGTTCGCCGCGATGCCGGCCATGTCATACCAGCCGCTCTTCCTCGACACCGTCGATCGAGTGCGCGCAGCGATCCGGCGGCTGGAGGAGCAGACACGACTCGTTCTTGGAGACCCGGAGCGACCCCTAACGCTTTCCATACGCTCGGGTGCCGCGATATCCATGCCCGGGATGATGATGACCTTCATCGATGTGGGACTCAACACGGAGCTGGTCGAAGCCATGCACGCCGGTAAGGGTGGAGACTGGACCGCATGGGATTCGTACCGTCGCTTCCTCCAGTCGTGGGCCATGTCGGCGGGCATCCCCCGTGACGTGTTCGACGACGTGATGGCGGCTGCGAAACTCAGGTTCGGCGTGGAAAGCAAGTCGCTCCTCACCGCCGAGCAGATGCGCGAGGTGGCGCTCGCCTACCGGGAGATTGCAACCGAGGCGGGCGTCGTGTATCTGGACGACCCTTTCCAGCAGGTGATCGCCTGCATCAGGCAGGTGATCACCTCGTGGGAATCGCCCCAGGCGCGGCTCTACCGCGACTATGTGGACGTCGCCGAGGAGTGGGGCACCGCCGTCATCGTCCAACGGATGGTGCTTGGCAACCTAGGCGACCGGTCGGGCTCAGGGGTGGTCTTCACACGCAACCCTCTCGAACCTCACAGCCGCCAGATTCGCCTCTTCGGGGACTACGCGGTGCGCTCGCAGGGAGAGGACCTCGTGGGAGGTCTGGTCTTCCCGCTCCCCATATCCGAAGCACAGCGGAGGGGCAGCGCCACCTACCGCAAGGTGGAGCACTCACTCGAGAAGGACTTCCCCGAGATCTACGACGGCCTGGCGCGGGTGGCGCGCGATCTCGTGCTCGACCGCGAATACGACCCCCAGGAACTCGAGTTCACGTTCGAAGGAGAATCTTCGGAGGACCTCTTCCTGCTGCAGAAGCGGGCTATGGTGCTCGGCCCGGCGGAAGAGCCCCCGATGTTCGACACCAACAGCTGCGAGCATTGTGATCTCCCGATGGCCGTGGGCATGGGCATCGCCGGCGGCGCCTTCGCCGGAAGGGTGGCCACGAACATGGAGCAGATAGACGATCTTCTCCATGAAGATCCGATGACGCCGATCGTTCTGCTCCGCCCGGATACGGTGCCCGAGGACCTGAAGATGATTCTGCGGGTGGAGGGGATACTGACGGCCCGGGGCGGCTCGACTTCTCACGCTGCCGTCACCGCCAAGCGGCTGGGGAAGACCGCCATCGTCGATTGCCGGGATCTTGAGGTGGACGAGGTGGAAGGGAGAGCGCTCTTGGCTGGCAAGGAACTGCTGGCCGGGGATTGGCTCAGTATCGACGGGCTTACCGGTCGTATCTTCCTGGGTAGACTGCCGGTGATACAGCCCGGCTCTCCGAGCGGAGTCCCGGATTCCGCCGGCTCGCAGGCTTCGCCGGCCTCCTGACGGATCTCGCGCGCGCAAAACACCAGAGAGGAGTCTAGAGCGCCCATGAGTAACCCACGCGTCCTCGGCATAAACGGGCTCGGCCGCATCGGCAAGCTCACCCTCTGGTATCACCTGGACCGCGATGAGTTCGATCGGATCGTGGTGAACGTGGGCCGGGACGTGGGCACGTCCCTGGAGTCGCTCGCGCACTACATCGACCATGACAGCACCTACGGCCCGCTCAGCCGCTACCTCATGGGCCACAGGGGACGGCCGGACATCCGCGTGGTGGACGAGAACCAAGGGCTGCTCCTCGCCTACGGGAAAGAGATACGCGTGCTCCGCCAAGAGCGGGATCCCGCCCGCATCCCCTGGCGAGACAACGACGTCGCCGTCGTGGTCGACACCACCGGAAAATTCGCCGACCCCACTGCCACCGCCGATCAGACCGGCGGCTCACTCCGGGGGCACCTCGAAGCCGGGGCCCGGCTGGTGGTGCAGAGTTCGGCCTTCAAGAGCCGGCAGAGAGACGCCGGCATGCCTGACGACGCCATCATGCTCATCAAAGGCATAAACCACTACCTGTTCGACTCCGCGAAACACGTGTTGGTATCGGGTGCCTCCTGTACGACCACGGCGCTCGCGCACATGCTGCGTCCGCTCCTCGACCGAGAACTCACCCACCACATCATCACGGCCGGCATGAGCACAGTGCACGCCGCCACCAACAGCCAGCCGCTGCTCGACGCGGTACCCAAAGCCGGCGCCAAAGACCTGCGCAAGAGTCGAGCGGCCTTGGACAACATCATCCTTACCTCCACCAACGCCGCCAAGGCCTTGGAACAGGTCATGCCCGAGATCGGACGCATCGGCTTCATGGCCGATTCGGTGCGCATCCCTACGTCCACAGTCAGCTTGATCATCCTTAACGTGACCTTCCAGACGACCATGACGGCAGACGGGCACCCGTCTATCGACCGCGACGTGATCAATGCGATCTACCGTGACGCGGCCCAAGGTGAGGCACGCGGGCTGGTCAACTACAGCGAGCAGCAGAACGTCTCTGCCGACCTGAAAGGCGACGACTCCGCGGTGGTGATAGAGGCGACGGAGACGCACACGCGCACCGGCTTCGTGGACGTGATGGTGCCGGTGGCAGAGACGTCGTCTTCGACCGCCGAGAGCCGAGAACCCGGATCCGACCGGCCCTCCGACCCGGGCCCGCCCCGCCGGACCGTGCGCATACCGGTGACCCACGTAAAGATCTTCGGTTGGTACGACAACGAGATGGGCAGCTACACGCATCGGTTGGGCGAACTCACCGCCCATGTGGCGGCGAGCCTCTGACGCCACCCGTCATCTAACACGACGCCGGGTCCGCCACCGCCCGCGGGTGCCTGCCGGTGGGCTCACGGCCGGGGCGGGCACCGGGCCGGAACGGTCAACCACCTCGCTTGGCGCTGCCCGGCTCGAGGATCACCGAGCGCGGCTCGAGAAGCCGGTCCGTGATCCGCAGTAGCGTCACCGCCTTGGGAACGTTGAAGCGCCTGCGTCCGGCTGCCCCGGGGTTGAGGTAGAGCACCTCACCTCGCCACTGCACGACCGGCTTATGGCTGTGCCCCGTGACGACCACGGACACGTCAAGCGCGGAGACATCCGTGCGCCGCAGCAGTAAGCCCAGATCATGGGCCACCAAGATCTTCCGGCTGCACAGCTCCACCCAAGCTTCGGCCGGGAGATCCCATGCCCAAGCCGCCGTGTCGGTGTTGCCGCGGACCGCGGTCACCGGAGCCAGGGCCGCCAACTCGCGCAGCACCTCGGGTCCGCCC
>JBBRDB010000143.1:0-6840 GCA_038204345.1 Thermoleophilia bacterium
GCGGATGGTCGCCGGCCTCGAGGACATCACCCGCGGCACCGTCACCATCGGGGGCCGCGTGGTCAACGACATGGCCCCCAAAGATCGGGACGTGGCGATGGTGTTCCAGAACTACGCTCTCTATCCGCACTTGTCCGTGTACGACAACATGGCCTTCTCGCTCAAGATGCGAAAGGTGGACAAGGCGGAGATCAACAAGAGGGTGCAGGAAGCCGCCCGGATCCTTGGCCTTGACCAGTTGTTGAACCGCAAGCCCAGGAACCTTTCAGGAGGACAGAGGCAGCGGGTGGCCATGGGCCGGGCCATCGTGCGGGAGCCTCAGGCATTCCTCATGGACGAGCCCCTGTCGAACCTGGACGCGAAACTGCGGGTGGAGACGAGAGCGCAGATAGCCCGCATCCAGGACGATCTAAACGTCACCACGATCTACGTGACGCACGATCAGGTCGAGGCCATGACCCTGGGCGACCGCGTGGCCGTGATCAAGAAGGGACGCCTCCAGCAGGTCGACTCCTCACAGACCCTATACGACCACCCTGTCAACCTTTTCGTGGCCGGCTTCATCGGCTCCCCGGCGATGAACATGGTGGAAGCGACGATCACTCGCGATGAGGGTGGGTTGCACGTCAGCTTTGGCGACACTGATCTTTTGCTGGACGAGCAAATCGAATCCACCCGTCCGGATCTGGTGAAGTTCGAGGGTCGCACCATCGTCCTTGGTATCCGACCGGAGGACATGTACGACGCCGGTCTGTACGAGGCCCCGGCCGAGAGGCGCATGCGGGTGACCCCCGATCTCATCGAGTCTCTCGGTTCGGAAGCTCTTGTCCACTTCACCGTAGACGCCCCTATTGTTTTGACGGAGGACGTGCGTGAACTCGCGGAAGACGTGGGAGCCGAACATCTGGAACGGCTGGAAGAGGAAAGGCAGCGGGGGAGGTCCAAGTTCGTGGCCGCCGTCAACCCGCAGACGCGGGCCAAGGTCGGTCAACCCATCGAGATCGCCGTCGACACGGCCCGAGTGCATGCCTTCGATCCGGAGACGGGACTCGGTATCTACGGGTCATAGAAGGACGGCAATCCCAAAAGGAGGCGAATGATCATGCGTATCGGAAGAGGTTCGATTTTGTTGCTACTGCTGGGGGCCGCGCTTCTCGTGATTGTGGGGTGCTCCAGCAGCACGACTACCACAACCACAGCAGCCGGCGGAGAAACGACCACGAGTATGGCTCCGGAGACCACCACGACGTCGGCCCCCGACCTCAGCGGGCAGACCATGGAAGTGGCCGCTGTGTGGAGCGGCGCAGAGCAGGCTAATTTCCAGAAGATCATCGACGCGTTCCAAGAGCAGACCGGTGCGAAGGTGACGTTCACCTCCACGGGTGACCAGATCGCCACCGTGCTGGGCACGCGTATCCAAGGCGGCAGTCCCCCCGCAGTGGCTATCCTTCCACAGCCGGGCCTCATGTACTCGCTGGTGGACCAAGGGGCGCTCCAGCCTATTGACGAAGTGGTCGGCATGGAGATGGACACCAACTACGCACCGGTATGGAAAGACCTGGGCACCTACAACGGCACGTTCTATGGGCTCATGTTCAAAGCGGCCAATAAGTCCACGTTCTGGTACAACGTTGGGGTCTTCAATGACGCCGGGGTCACTCCGCCCACCACCTGGGAGGAACTGCTTGCGGCGGCCGACACGATCCAACGTTTTGGGGTGGCTCCATTCTCTGTTGCGGGAGCCGACGGTTGGACGTTGACCGACTGGTTCGAGAACGTGTATCTGCGGACGGCGGGCGGCGAGAAGTATGATCAGCTCACGACGCTGGAGATCCCTTGGACGGACCCGAGCGTGACCACCGCCCTCGAGGAGTTGGCCAAGATATGGGGCAATGACGCGATGCTGAGCGGTGGAGCTACCGGCGCTCTTCAGACGGACTTCCCGACCTCTGTCGTGAACGCGTTCACCAGTCCTCCTAAGGCCGCCATGGTCTACGAGGGAGACTTCGTGGCCGGGATTATCGCCGCAGACACTCAGGCGACACTCGGCACCGATGCGGACTTCTTCGATTTCCCGTCGATCAACGGCTCACCGGCGTCCGTGGTCGGGGGCGGCGATATGGCGGTGTTGATGGACGATTCCGAGGTCGGTAAGGCCTTCATGAAGTTCCTTGCCACTCCGGAAGCTGCCACCATATGGGCCGAACTCGGAGGCTTCAGCTCTCCCAACAAGAACGTCGACCCGGCCGTGTATCCCGACGACATCACGCGTAGGGCCGCCACCGCTTTGGCCAACGCCGAAGTGGTGCGTTTCGACATGTCCGACCTGGAACCGCCTGCATTCGGTGGCACTCCGGGCAAGGGCGAGTGGCAGTTGCTGCAGGACTTCCTTTCAGACTCGACCGATATTGCGGGTACCCAAGCCAAGCTGCAGGAAGCCGCTGCAGCGGCCTCAGGAAGCTGATCGCGGAGAAGCCGTGAATCAGATACGACGAGAATGCTCATAGCATGAGCGACATGCAACATCCGGACGAAGGATCGGCGGCGTCGCCCCCCGCCGCCGATCCCGAGACCGGCTCTGGCCCGGGTGGGTCTGGGCGCCAATCGTCAAGATCCAGGTTCAAACGAGAAGCCGGGTCCTGGAAAGTGCTCATATTCCTGCTTCCGGGCATCTTCATCTTGGGGGTCTTGGTCGTCTATCCCATCATATTCACCCTCGTACGCAGCCTCTACAGCGCACACGGCGGGGAATTCGTCGGCCTCTCCAACTACAAAGAAACCTTCACCTCACCCGATACGTTGACCGCCATCAAGAACAACGTCATCTGGGTCGTGGTCGCCCCGGCGGTGGTGACCGCCTTGGGTCTTGTCTTCGCCGTGCTCACCGAGCGGGTGCCCTGGGCAACGGCCTTCAAGGTCGCCGTCTTCGTTCCCATGGCCATCTCGTTCCTCTCGTCGGGGGTCATCTGGCGTCTCGTCTACCAGGACGACCCGCGCCTCGGTCTGGCCAATGCGGCCCTCGTGGGCATCTCGAAAGTCTTCCAGCCTCCGGGGCCGTATCCGACGGCTCGACCGTCCCGGCCCGACTTCATCGTCCCTCAGGGGGACGCGTACGTGACCGCGGCGGATTTCGAACCGGGTTCGACGGCGGCCCTCGGTTTGGTGGCCGTGCCGCCACGCCTGATCCCGTCAGACGCTGTTCAGGCGGCGCCGGCTTCTCCTGAAGCCGGCGCGATCACCGGGACCATATGGGTGGACTTCGCGGTGGGGGGAGCAGGGGCTCCGGGCGAGATCGATCCCGGGGAGTTGGGCCTGCCCGGAGTGAAAGTAGAAGTGCTCTCTGACGCCGGCGCCGTCATCGGCTCGGCCAAGACCGGCCCCGACGGTACCTACGCCATCACAGGCATCGACCCGGGCTCCTACAAGGTGGAGTTGGCGGCATCGAATTTCCGGCCTGCTTGGGGTGGCGTCCTCTGGCTCGGCCCCGCGCTTATCACTCCTTCGATAATCATCTCGTATATATGGATCTGGGCCGGTTTCGCCATGGTGCTCATCGGCGCGGGCCTTGCCGCCATCCCCCGGGACGTGCTGGAGGCAGCCCGGGTCGACGGGGCGAATGAGTGGCAGGTGTTCCGTCGCATCACCGGGCCGCTGCTTGCACCCTTGCTTCTCGTGGTGCTGGTCACCCTGCTCATCAACGTGCTGAAGATCTTCGACTTGGTCCTGGTCATCCCGCCGGGATCGGTGGTGGCCGATGCCAACGTGATCGCCCTGGAGATGTGGCAGGTTTCCTTCGGCGGCGGACAGGATCAGGGCTTGGGGAGCGCCCTTGCTATCCTGCTGTTCATCCTGGTCCTGCCGGCGATGGCTTTCAACCTACGGCGATTCCGAGCGGAGCAATGATCATGGGTGCACAAGGCACGGGCATGGAACAGACTCCTGAACAGCCTCCGGAGCCGGCGGACGTGACCGGTTCGAGCGGGCTCTCGCGACATGCCCCGGAGCCGACGGCAGGTCGGACGGCTCGGCTCGTCCGGCTTATCACCAGGGGCCCGGCGGCGATCTTCCTTCTCATAGTCGGGGCGGCTTGGCTTGTTCCCGGGGTAGGCCTGCTCGTCTCCTCGTTCCGGACCAGCGCGGCCAACGCCCGCAGCGGCTGGTGGACCGCCCTTTCGAATCCCAGCCAGTTCACGCTTGCGAATTACCAGTCCCTCCTCCAGGGCTCGGGGATGCTCAAAGCTCTGTGGAACACGGTGCTCATCACGGTGCCCGTGTGCATCTTGGTGGTGCTCATCGCGGCCATGGCGGCGTACGCGTTCGCGTGGATGCGGTTCCCCGGGCGCGACGCACTGTTCCTCCTGGTCGTGGCACTCCTTGTAGTTCCCCTGCAGGTGGCGCTCATCCCGGTGGCCAACATGTACGGCCGTACCGGATTGTTCGGCACCATTCCGGGAGTGATACTGTTCCACACGGCCTTCGGCCTGCCCTTCGCGATCTTTCTGTTGCGCAACTTCTTTATCGGGATACCGCGCGACCTTCTGGAGGCTGCGCGCATGGACGGAGCCGGCGAGTTCCTGGTGTTCACGCGCGTTGTTCTACCCCTCGGCACCCCTGCCATCGCTTCTCTGCTTATCTTTCAGTTCGTGTGGGTGTGGAACGACCTGCTCGTGGCTCTGGTGTTCGCCCGCACGTCGTCGGCGCCACTGACGGTGTTCGTGCGCGATCAACTCCGCCAGTTCGGATCGAACATCGATGTCATCGCCCCCGGCGCCTTCCTCCAGATGGTTATCCCGCTGATCGTGTTCTTCGCCTTCCAGCGCTACTTCGTCCAGGGGTTGCTGGCCGGCTCGGTCAAGTAGAGCGGACACCGCCCAGTCGCTCCGTTCGGCAGTGGGCAGGGCGCCCCGACCGGCTTCCGGTCGGGGCGCTGTGGAGGTCATCGTGTGCCGAGCCTAGTCTCCGCGGAGCGCCCTCAACTCGAGCAGGGCTACCTCGGCTCGGGTCGAGATGACGCCGGCCGGATCTGTCTCTCCGAGGACCGCGAGGAGGGGGTCGAGAATCTTCCGCAGGACGCCGTTCCGCTCCGCTAGATCATGAAGCACGTGGTGCGAGGCAGTCCGAAGGCCCTTGTCCCCTGCGTGCTCAGCGAGGGCCCGGAGCACGGGGGGTACGGACCGATTGCCCAGGCGTATCAGCCCCGTTGCGGCCAGCCACCGGATCTCTGACGCCGGGTCGGCGAGGAGCGAGACTAGGCCGGTGATCGCGGTGGGATCAGGGATCTCTGTGAGGGCCTTGGCGGCCTCCCAGCGCAGCTTATCCTGCGGGCTCGCGAGCAGTCCCACCAGATGCGGTATCGATTCGTCGCCGATCGCAGTGAGCGTCTCTCGGGCCCGTTGACGGGTGACTCCATTGTTGTCTTCGAGCTGATTCACAAGTTCTTGTACCTGGTCGAATCCCATCTCGGCCCCCTACTTCATCTTCGCGATCTCTTGTTCTACTTCATCTGCTCCCTGCGCATAGAGCTTCTTCTCGTCGGGAGCAAGTTCGTGAAGGAGTCGTAGGAATTCACCGACATGGACCAGTTCTTCGTCCGCTATATCCTTGAGCACTTCGATGGCGAGTTCGTTCTTCGTCGACTCGGCAAGCTGCATGTACAACTGAACCGCTTCGTACTCTGCGGCCACCGCGAACCGGATTGCCCTGATGAGTTCCTCGTCGGTGACATTCCGGTCCAGTGCCAAGCCCGAGAAGGGTGTTCCAAATTCTGGCATGCGTCCTCCGTTCTTGATCTGTGTGGGTCGCGCGCATCGAACGGTCGCGAATCGCGCCTTTCGTCTTCATGCCCGATTTTGCCCAATCGTATCCGAGCGACGTCAGATTCAGGTGCTTCGCCGTTGGAGCGCCCACGCATGGCTCTCGGCGATCGGTGGTACAGGTCTCACAGCCACGTGTAAACCTTCATCCTCGGCCGAGGAGGCCACATGCCGGTGATCGATCGACTGCACGTCCGCGAACGGACCGTTCGAGCACGACCCTTGTTCGCCGATAGGACGCACGCGGGCAGAGTGCTCGCAGAGTGGATCGCGCCGGCAAAAGACCCGCAGGCGCTCGTCCTGGCCTTGCCGCGCGGGGGGATCCCCGTGGGGAGGCCGCTCGCCGATGCGATCGGGTGCGTCATGCATCCGGTCTTGGTGCGGAAACTGCCTATCCCGGTCAACCCGGAGATGGGATTCGGTGCCATAACGGTGGACGGTACGGTCACGCTCAACCAGGAGGTCGTCGACGCATTCGGACTGGACGAGTCCACGATCGAAGCGGTCGCCGCGGAGACACGGCGTGAAGTCGAGCGTCGCAGCGAGGCCTATCCCGGCGGCCTGCCTCTTCCACCGCTCGCGGGCCGCGATGCGTGGTTGGTCGACGACGGGCTGGCGACTGGTTTCTCGGCCATCGCCGCAGCCCGCATGGTCCGCGCTCACGGAGTGCGCCGGCTCAGACTGACCGTGCCGTGCGCCCCTCTTTCCTCGGCTGAGCTGTTGTCCGAGCACGTCGACGAGGCATGGTGCATCATCGTGCAGGAAAGTGGGTCCTTCGCTGTGGCCTCTTTCTATCATAGGTTCCAAGAGATGAGCGACGAGGAGGTCGTGCGGCTTCTCGATTGAGCGAACCCCGCGTCACGTCCCCGAGCCACGTCCCCGCGCCACGACGGCCGGCCTTCACGCCGCTTCACCCGGACTGGTGCGTGCGACTAGGCGATGAGCATTCGGGGCAGACTACCTCGGTCCTGGTTCATGGGCGCTCCGTTCGGGGGAGAGGTGGGGAGATGACGGATCAGCTACACGT
>JBBRDB010000144.1:0-6753 GCA_038204345.1 Thermoleophilia bacterium
GAAGGCGCCACGCTGGACGCCCTCCTCGAGAAACCCAAGATCAAGCGCTACGACGTTGCCGGACGCAAGGTGGTGGTCTACATCGAAGACATGGCCCCGGGTGAGAAGGTCTCCTTCTCCTTCCAGGTGCGTGCGCTCTACCCGGTGCGCGCCAAGGGCGGCGCCTCCCAGGCCTACTCTTACTACACCCCTCAGTGGAAGGGCGAGACGGTCGGGGAGGCCATGGTGGTGCAGGGTGGGTGACGCACAGCTCGGGTGACGGTCCGACCCGGACGTCCGGCTTCGGCGCCCGACCTGGCCGCGCCGGTCCGACCCTCTCCGCTGAGCTGGGGCGCACCCTCCAGGTGCGCCCCAGCCCCTCGCTAGGAGCCTATCTGCTCGATCACGCGCTCGACCTCGCGGGCGAGCGACTCGTCGGGCGTGACCACCAACTCTTGGGGCCCCAAGGGGTAGAGGTAGCGGGGCTGGTCCTTGTGGGCCGAGTAGATGTCGCGCAGCTCGTCCGAGAGTTGCTGCATTTGCAGGGCGGTGAGGCCGTGCTTCTTCATGGCAGTCATGAAGCTGTGCTCTTGGCCACCCTCGTACCAGACCACTCCGAACTGCTTGGGCGGTTTGCCCACGTACACGTAGAGTCCGCGTTCGGCAGGTACGGCTTCGAGGCGATCTTTGGCCCGCTTGGCCAGGTCTTCCAGGAGCGCCTGATGCTCCTTCAGTCGTGCGGCTGCCTTGCTGTCGGGGTCGAGTGGCGGATAGTCCTCTTTCTTACTGCGGCTGAATAGGCCCATGGTCTTCCCCCTGTTTTTGGCGGCTGGGACGGTGCGTGTGCTGGTTGACTACGGCGCGTCACCCCCTTTGGATGCGAAAAGGCCGCCAACTGGAGATCATCTCTCCAGATAGCGGCCCGACTATCTGCTCGCTGTCCTCCGGCCGCGGTGTGGCGCCCGGACCCTACGTTGTGTGTCTAGTGACACTATGACCGACGCGGCGCGCCGGTGTCAAGGCCAAACCGGGCGTGGTTGCGCCATCTCGGCCGAGGTTACGGCTGTTGTCGAGCAGCCTCCGCCCTTCGCGCATCACCAGATGGTGGGGACGAGTCCGTATCCCCGGATGCGCTCGTCCTTGGTCACCAGGGTCATGTCGTGGACGAGCGCGGTCGCCACGATCACGCGGTCGGCCGGGTCGGCGTGGAAGGAAGGCGCGAGCGACACCGAGCGCAGCGCGACCCGGTTATCCACGGGCACGAACGACAGGAACGGCAGAGACTCGCATCGCTCCACCCACTCCGTGGGGGTGGTGGTGAGTTCCAATCGGCCCCGTTCTACCAACATCGCGAGTTCCCACACGCTGATGCTCGAGACCGCCAGGCCTGCGCCTCCGGACCCAACCTCCCAGGTGGCCACGGCTCTCCCGACGGCCGCATACGCGGCGTCGGAGAGTGACTCCGGTTGGGCGAGCCACCAGATCCAGGCGTGAGTGTCGAGGAGGATCACCCGAGCGACTCCCAGTCTCCGGTGCCCACGGGTTCGAGGGGGTCTTGGTAGGAGGTCAGCGTGCCTCGGAAGGGGGCAAGCAGGTCACCGGCGCCGGCAATGAGTGGCACCACTTTCACCACCGGCCGACCGTGGTCGGTGATGATCAACTCCTCCCGCCCGTTCTCGACGTTGCGCAGGTACTCGAGCGCTTTGGCCTTGAACTTGGACTTAGACACGGTCTGAGCCACCTGGAGTGCCTCCCCTGCAATGGATTACATGACTGTGGTCATACTACCATAGTCATAATCACTGAAGCCGGAAGTCGGAAGGCATGGAGAGAGAGGTCATGACCGAGGGGAGAGACAGGCGGCGCACGCCGTCGCGAGACCACTGGGGAGCCGCCTACGGCACCAGGTCCTGAGGCCCCGCGGCGACGAGCAGACCGTCGATCTCCCGGAAGTGCGCGTCCAAGCTAAGGAGCGGCGCCCCGTGCTCGAAGGCGACTGCCGCGATCCAGAGGTCGTTGGTGGGGAGGGGACGACCCTTCTGCCGCAACTGACCGTACACGGCCGCGTAGAACTCGGCGGTGATGGTGGTCATGGGTGACACTTCGACTCGAGGGGAGGCGAGGAACGCGGAGAGTTCTCGGCGATTCTCCGAGCGTCGGGAACCGGCGGCAAAGCCTGCCAGTAACTCGCCCATCACGACGACACTCATTACGATGCGGTCCACCGCCTGGAGGGCTCCCAGCATGTTGGCGTCGCCGGCCATGAAGGCGGCGTAGGCGTTGGTGTCGAGCACGAGTGAACTCACTCCCACAGCCCTTCGTCGATGCGGGCGAAGTCGGAGACGGCGGCTGTGAACGCGGCATGCTGATCTGCAGTCCAGGCACCGGCCAGAGCGTCGAGATCGTGGTGCGCCACGCGGTCCGACGCAAGGCCGAGCCCCCTACCTAGGAGTTCCAACACCAGGGAGTTCATGCTGATACCTCGCGTCTTGGCCTCCCTACGCAGGGCTGAACCCAACTCGTCATCGATGCCACGAATGGTCAGCACGGTCATCTTCACGCCCTTCTCCGAATGCATGCGTAATGTGCATCATGATGATAGCTCTACGTGCATTCACAATCCAGTGGAGGGCGCGGGGAGGACCGCGTTTCGTCCGCCCATACTAGATCGCCGGCTTGGTCTTCGGCATCGGACATAAGTTAGATCCTGGCCGGCGCCTGACGCGACGTCCGAGAATCGCCTGGCGGCGTAGTAGTTAGGCGGTCACCGGCAGCGGCGGCAACGATCGCCCGTGGCGGGCGGCGCGTGGCGGTCGTCAGGGGCGAGGGGCCAACGTGAAGCGCCAGCGGCAGTCGAGACCTTCGGGGCGGTCACCGGGCGGGGCGAAGTCGCAGCTCACGCGGATGCGCGGGTCGATCACGTGCGCGAAGCCTTCGAACTCCAACTGGTGCATCTCGCGGCATATGTACTCGCCGAGGCCGCGGCGGCGCCGTGCCTCCTGCGTGGGACACTCGGGCACTTCGACCACCACCTCGTCCTCCGATTCGGTGATCTCGTAGCCCACGAGTATGGTCCAGGTGAACAAGCGCAGCGCCCGGACGAATCCGGACAGCCCGCCCTCCCGGATGTCGAAGCGCTCGCTCAGGTCCTTGGCGGCCATACCCGACACTCGGGCCCACACCTCTTCGTTGATGCTCTCGGCCGTGGACTGGTCGAAGCGCTCGGCCACGCGCAGGAACCAGAAGGCGTCGACTACTCGGTAGTGCCAGAGCAGGAACTCGAGGTAGCGGCGGAGGTCCGGTTCCTCCATGTGGTCGAAGGGGGACGGGTTCACGTCATCTCGAAGGGGTTCTCAACCCTCTCTGAGGCGTGCAGCACCTCGATGCCCACGACATTGCCTTCAGCGTCGTAGTCAAGGATGACTCCCGGTCTGTCTTCGTCGCTCTCGTCGATGGGATGGGTGTTGAAAAGGACGCGTAGGACGTCGACCTCAGGATCATAGGAGATCTTCATCGTCTCTCCAGTACTTGTCTACCTTGCTGGTCAGATACGCGGTGACCACGACCATCGGCTCGATAGTATCATCCACGATAACCCTCAGCAGGGATGTCCGTCCATCCGATGTCGACATCCTCGACTGGGCGTGGTAAGTCTGCAGTTACTGGAGGGGATGGTTTACTTGTAAGGCAGCGCGTCCATCGACACCACTCCGGCCAGGGCGTCGAATTCAGGGTCCTTGTGCATCAGCACCGCATCACTGAGGACGGCGAAAGCAGCGATGATCGCATCTGCCAGGGAGAGGTGGTGCGCAGCCTTCAATCGCGCGGCGACGAGCAGGGTCGACTCATCCATATCCCACAGGACGTTGACGTTCAGCTGCTTCACCAACGCAGTGCGCCGGTACGCCTCCGCCTCGCCTCTTTCCCGCAGGGTGATGTAGTGCGTTTCGAGGAGAACCGGCCAAGGCACCAGGGTGGTCGGCTGTCTGAGCGCCTGCTCGACGCGGTCCGCACCTGCTTCGTCTTCGATGAACGACAGGAGGGCCGAGGTGTCAAGCAGGTAGGGTCTTGGGCCTGTTTCGGCGGTTGGTGTCATCTCGTTACGTTCAAGAGTGGGTCTCAAGGTCGCGGTCACGAGCGCGTTCCGCCAGCAGGTGCTCCGTCAGCATCTCCCCACGACCGCGCCCTCGCAGCGCGACCAGCGGATCCTCGGGTACGGGCACGACCCTGATCGTTTCCCCGTCGTCCAGCCACACGAGCCGGCCGCCACCCTCGATGTGGTAACGCTTACGTATAGCCGCTGGGACGGCGGTCTGTCCGCGCTTGGTCACTGATGTTTGCATCATCTTCACCCCCATAACAACACTATACAAGGTGAATAGATCATCTACAAGTTATCCAACCCAGTTGACAGTGAAGGCCGCAGGGTGCAGTGCAGGGATCGAGCGCAGAACGTCGCAATATATACCCATAGATGGTAAGTTACTGCCATGAAACTCGACGACTTGTTGAGAGCCGTGGGGCGCGAGCCCTTGTTCAACCCCGGAATGTTGCTGTCGCCCGGCGTGAGCCTCCAGGATGTCAGGAAGCAGCTGTCCCGGTGGACCAATGACGGCACCGTCGTGCAATTGCGGCGCGGCCTCTACGCATTGGGCGAACCGTACCGCAGCGCTGAGCCGCACCCTTATGAGGTGTCGAATGCACTGGTCCCCGGGTCGTATGTCAGCCTGGAGACCGCGCTGGCCGATCAGGGCCTCATCCCGGAAATTGTCTTCGCGACCACGGCCGTGACCACGGGAAGGCCGGGCACCCGCACCACCCCCTTTGGAACCTTCGTGTACCAACATGTCAAGGCGAACCTGTTTTGGGGATACCGGCCACAGCCGGTCGGTGCGAGTCAGGCGGCTGGCGGGAGTCGTGTCGCGTTTGTCGCCACTCCTGAGAAGGCGCTGCTGGACCTGGCCTACCTACGCAGTCGCTCCGGTGAGCCCGCCTTCGCTCGGGAGCTCCGCCTGCAACGGCTCGAGTCAATCGATCTCGAGCGACTGGTCGCCGCGGCACAGCGCTTCGGCAGTCGCAAAGTGGAGCGCTTCGCTGGCAACGTCGTCTCTCTGGCCCGCGCCGAAGCTGAGGAATACGAGGACCTGTGAAAGACTACCTGCGCGACATCGTGTATACGTCGGCTCCCCGCGACGCGCTGAACATCGCGCGAGAGTATCTGCAGGCGAGGATCCTGGAGAGTCTGCAGGAGAGCGGCGCGTGGGCCTCGATGGCGTTCATGAGAGGAACCTCCCTGCGCTTCCTGTATCGCCTTCCGCGTTTTTCGGAGGATCTGCATTTCGCGCTGGAGACTCCCACTCCGGAGTTCGACTTCCTCGGCCTGATCGCATCCGCCCGAGCGCGGTTCGAGAAGGAGGGCTACCGGACGGAGGCCAAAGCGAGCACACGGACGGCGGTCAACAAGGCGTTCATCCGCTTTCCCGGGCTGGAGCATGAGCTGGGGCTGAGTGCCCGGGCCGAAAAGACCCTCGCCGTGAAGGTTGAGCTGGATACACGTCCGCCCGCGGGCGCCGGTCTCGAGGTGACGACCGTGAGACGGCATGCGACTCTGCGTCTCGTGCATCACGACAAGCAGTCGCTACTCGCGGGCAAGATCGCGGCTCTGCTCTGCCGGGGCTGGATCAAGGGGCGTGACGTGTACGATCTGACCTGGTACCTGAGCGACCCGACCTGGCCCGAGCCCAATGAGGTCCTGCTGACCAACGCGTTGCGGCAATCCGGGCCGGCGTACCCCGGAGCTGAGGTCGGCGGGTGGAAGAGTGCTTTGGTTCGTCGGCTGAGAGAGGCCCCCTGGGGCGGCGTCAAGATGGACGTGGAGCGTTTTCTTGAGCGGCCCACCGAGGTGTGGATGGTCGAGCAAGAGACCGTGCTAGGCGTCATGGCGCAGCGCGGGTGGCGCGAGTAGGCGCGGAACCGGGGCCGGCACGATAGACTTAGCGGGTCTGAGCCTCAGCAGAAGAACGGGAGCCCTACGTTGATCCTCACCGTCGTCGCCGCCCGACCCAACTTCATCAAGATGGCCCCGGTCATCCTGGAGCTACGTCGCCGCGGTCTCACACCGTTGGTGATCCATACCGGCCAGCACTACGATCCGCAGATGTCGGCCGTCTTCTTCGACCAATTGGGCATGCCGCAACCCGATCTGGACCTGGGGATAGGGTCGGGCAGCCACGCCGAGCAAACCGCCCGGGTCATGATGGCCTTCGAAGAGGTCTGCGTCGCGCAGAAGCCCGAGCTCGTGATCGTGGCGGGAGACGTCAACTCCACCCTGGCCTGCGCTCTGGTGGCGGCCAAGCTCCACATCCCGGTGGCCCACGTGGAATCGGGCCTGCGGTCGCGCGACCGCTCCATGCCCGAGGAGATCAACCGAGTGCTTACCGATCACCTTGCCGACCTATTGTTCACCACCGAGCCCGACGGCAACCGTAACCTGGCGCAGGAAGGCATCCCCACCGAGCGGGTGCACTACGTGGGCAACTCCATGATCGATTCCCTGGCCGCGCACCTTCCCCGGGCGCTCGAGGCTCGGCCCTGGGAAGCACTCGACCTCACCCCGGGTGCGTACGGCGTGGTCACCCTGCACCGCCCTTCGAACGTGGACGACCCCAACACCGCCCGGGAACTGGCTTCCGCCCTGGCACAAGTGGCCGCCGAGCTACCGGTGGTGTTCCCCATCCACCCCCGCACACTGCAGGCCTGTGGTGACATCTGGCA
>JBBRDB010000145.1:0-6731 GCA_038204345.1 Thermoleophilia bacterium
CCAAGGAGGAGAGAGCACACATGGAGACCCTGGAGACCCGAGTCGTCGGCGCGAGCCGGGAAGTCATGATCAGCTACGACCGGCCCACGGTGCTGATCGGTGAACGCATCAATCCCACGGGCAAGAAGAGGTTGGCAGACGCTCTGCGCGCCGGCGACCTCTCGGTGGCAGTCGAAGAGGCCCTCGGTCAGGTCGCGGCCGGGGCCGACATCCTCGACGTCAACGTGGGCGCCACGGGTGTCGATGAGGTCGAGATGCTCCCTCGCGTAGTGGAGGCGCTCGCTGGGGCCGTCGACGTGCCGCTGTGCCTCGACAGCCACAACCTGAAGGCGTTGCGAGCCTCTCTCGATCTGTGTCCGGGTCGTCCTATCGTCAACTCGGTCACGGGTGAAGAGAGTTCCCTCGCAGAGATCCTGCCGCTCGTCAAAGAGTATGGCGTAGCCGTGATCGGCCTATGCTTAGACGATTCCGGGATACCGCCCACCGTGGAGGGACGGGTGGCCGTGGCTCACAAGATCATCAGCCGAGCGGAGGCCCTTGGCATACCCCGCGAGGACGTCATCATCGACTGCCTCACCTTGACCCTGGGGGCCAACCCCAAAGGGGGGGCGGTCACGCTGCAGGCGGTGGAACGGGTGCGGGCCGAACTCGGCGTCAACCAGACCCAGGGCGCCAGCAACATCTCGCACGGCCTACCCAACCGACCCGCGTTGAACGCAGCGTTCCTCGCGATCGCCATCAAGGCCGGGCTCACCTGCCCCACCGTAGACGCGGCCCAAGTACGCACGGCCGTCCTCGCGGCCGACCTGGTGTTGGGCCGCGACGACTTCGCGCTGCGCTTCATCGGCGCGTACCGGGCGGCGAAGGCCGAGGCCGGCGCCTGAGCCGCAAAGCCCTCCCTTCCGAGCTTCGCCCTGTTGACCGGACGCACCGAGACTCTTGCCCGAGCGACGTTCGCGGCCTAGGTGGACTGGGCCCGGCTGGACGACGCGACCTGCCCGAGCCGGGCGACCTGATCGAGTTCAGCGGCCTGGCCGGGCCGGGCGACTTCGGCCTCCGTCATCTCAGCGGAGCGATCGGAGTGGGTCGGTCCACGCTGCTCTCCACGAGCTCGGCTGCTTCCAAGGCCAGGTCTTCCCGCCACAGATCCGCATAGATCTGGATCCCCGTGGGCAGCCCGAACGATACCCCCGTGGGCAAGGCCACCGACGGCAGCCCCAGGACGTTGCCGGGGGTGATGAACTTCGCCGTGTCCAAGACCAGCTGCGGTCCGAACCCCGAAAGAAGATCAGCGTCTACCCGCCACGGCAGTTGCATCCACGTCGGCCCGATCGCGACCGCATACTGAGCGAAGAATCCAGACCAGAGCCGAATGAGACGAGAGCGCGTGGCATGGATGTCGCTGTTCGGCTTGTCCCGATAGCGACTCATACGGCACAAGTCCATCACGTGGTCGTAGAGAGGTTTCGACATCATCGCCCGGATGCGCGGCATCAGCACGGAGAAATCGATGGCTATCAGGTCGAGCCAGTATCCGTCCCGCGCGCTCGATCTCTGTGATCGTCTCGGGCGGTAGCTCGGTGCCCGGGATCTGCGTCACCACTGCCGCCCGACGCACGGGGGGAGCCGGGCCTTGCAGGGGCACATCCACCGAGCGGGGATCGCGGACATCCCTCCCGGCGAGCACCGCCAGGCCCAGCCGGAGATCGGCGACCGAGCGGGCCATCGGGCCTTCCACGGCCATGGCCTGCGTCGCCATGCCCCCATCCAACGGGGGGATAGACCCGGCTCGCGGGATGCGGCCCAACGTCGGCTTGAGCGCAGCCACGCCGCAGCAATACGCCGGGCTACGGAGCGAGCCGCCCAGATCGTTCCCCAGACCGAACGGGGTCATCCCGGTGGCCAGGGCCGCCGCATCACCCCCGCTCGAGCCGCCCGGAGTCAAGAGAGGGTTCCAAGGATTGAGAGTGGACCCCCGTAGCGGGTTGTCCGTAGATAACCTGAGGGCGAACTCCGGGAGGTTGGTGCGCCCGAGCACGATCGCGCCCGCGGCCTTCATGCGCGACACCACCCCACGCGCCTAGCCCGCCAGGGCGGGCACCTTCTTACGCATGTGAAGGAGCAGGAGCACGATCGCCACGAGCGCAAGCGCCGCTGAAAAGGCGAACACGCCACCCAAAGTGAGGATCCCTGCGAGAAAGCCCGCCACCACCGACCCTATGGCCAGGCCCAGGTCGTACGCGATGAGAAAGGTGGCCATGCCCGCCCCCCGTCGGGCGGGCACGACCCGATGGATGACGATGGCCTGTAGGCTTGGCTGGGTAGTCCCGAACCCCATCCCATACAGCGCCGCCGCCGCCAACAGCACCGGCATACTGTGGGCGGAGGCAAGGGTCAACAGACCGACACCCACGAACACGAGCCCCGCCACCGCGGTGGGTTCATAGCCCCAGCTGTCGGCCAGACGCCCGCCCAGGGGCCGCGTGATGGTGAGGGCCACGGCGAACACGGTGAAGAAGATGCCGACGTTCCCCAGCCCCCGGTCCACTCCGTACAGTGAGAGTAGCGACAGGATCGGTCCGTACGTGATCGTTAGGAGGAAGATCATCGCTGCCGGGAAAAGCGAACTCCGTTCGAGCAATGATGCGAGCGACGGGCGCGCGGCGGCTGCCGCCGAACGAGTCCGATGTGGGAAGGGTATGAGGAAAGACAAGCCCAGCGAGAGTGCCGTGATCAGGCCCGCGAGCACGAAGAGGGCTGTGTAGTCGCCCCTACCCATAAGCCACATCCCAACGCTGGGCGATATGGCCATGGGGACGCCGAGCGCAAGAGTGAAGAAGCCGGTCGCTTCAGCCACACGTGTGCGCGGAGCCATGTCGCTTGCGACAGTGTAGGCTGCGGTGGTCTGTAGACCGAATCCCATGCCGTTGACGAAGCGCAGCAAGAGCAAGAGCACGATGCCCCCCGCCCATTGGTGCGCGACTATCACGACCGCAGAGAGCGCCGCCCCCGCCACCAGAATCGTCTTCCGCCCGTAGGCGTCGAGCGCCCAGCCGGTAAGCGGCCGCACGGCGACGGAGGCGCCGTTGAAGAATCCCAACAACAGGCCGGCGGCTGCATCTCCTCCCCCGAGGTGCACAGCGAAGAGCGGCAGCGTTGGGAGAAGCAGGTATACGCCCATGAAGTAGAACAAAGATGCGGACAGCAACAGTGCGAATCCGCGGGTCCAGAGGGCTTCTGTCGGGGTTTCGGGGGCGTGCTCGGCGTGTGGCGCTGGATTGGACACCGCAGTATTCTACCTGTGAGCGCGCGGTAGGGATATGATGTCCCCCGAAAGGGGCCCGGCTTGAAGATCGATCTCAACGGAAAACTCGCACTGGTCACCGGCGGATCGCGCGGCATCGGTCTCGCCGTGTCGAAAGAGTTGGCTGCCCGGGGTGCGTCGGTGTGGATCGCCGCCCGCGACGGCGAACGCATTGCTCTCGCGCGCGAGCAGATCGAGAAGGCGCGCCGCAGTGACAGGCAGGCAGTGGGGACATTGACCCTGGACGTCGCTGACGCTGAGAAGGTCGCTTCGGTACTCAGCGCTTTCAATGCTGAGACCGGCGTGCCCGATCTCCTGGTCAACTGCGCCGGTGTAGCTCATCCGGGGCGCTTCGAAGAGCTTGATATCGAGATCTTCCGCTGGATGATGGACGTGAACTACTTCGGAACGGTGCACGTGACCAAGGCGATCGTGCCCGGCATGATCGCCCGCGGCTCCGGTCACATCACCAACGTCTCGTCTATCGCCGGCTTCCTAGGTGTGTACGGCTACAGCGCCTACGGAGCCTCGAAATTCGCAGTGGCCGGCCTCTCGGACGTGCTGCGGGCCGAGATGAAGCCCCTCGGGATCGACGTGTCGGTGGTGTTCCCTCCGGACACCGATACCGAGCAACTGGCATATGAATCGCAGTTCAAGCCCGCGGTCACGAAGGTGCTGTCCGGTGGGGGAAAACCGCTCTCTCCTGAAAAAGTGGCCCGCTCGATCGTCAACGGAGTCGTGCGCGGACGTTTCATAATCCACCCCCACTACGAAGGGTTCTTCTACTTCCGCGGCCAGAATCTTCTGGGTGGTTTCCTATACCCGTTGATGGACCTCCTTGTCTCACGCGCCGTGAAGTCCACGGCATCCCTCTCGAAAACCCCAGCCGGAACCGACCCAGTGGACGATCCAGCACCCTGAGCCACAGTCGTATCCAGGAGACCCATGGACATCTTCAAGAAATGTAGTGAGTTCACCGCCGTCAAGGTGGCCATCGAAGAGGGCTACTACCCCTACTTCACTCCGCTCAGCGAAAGCGAAGGCACCGAGGTCGAGGTGCGCGGTCAGCGGCTTATCATGTGCGGAGCGAACAACTACCTGGGTCTCACCAGTCACCCTTTGGTGCGCGAGGCCGGGCTAGCTGCCATCAAGCGCTACGGCACCAGTTGCACGGGGTCCCGCTTCCTGAACGGCAACCTGGAGTTGCACGAGCAGCTCGAGGTGGAGTTGGCCGAATGGGTGGACAAGCCCGCGGCTCTGATCTTCTCCACAGGCATGCAGGCCAACCTTGGGACGGTGAGCGCACTGGTGGGCCGGGGAGACGTGGTGGTCCTGGACAAAGACGACCACGCCAGCATCGTCGACGGCGCGCGACTGAGCTACGGGACCATGGAGCGCTACCGGCACAACGACATGGTCCATCTGGAGAGCGTGCTCGAAGGCCTGCAGGGGGAGCCGGGAGTGCTGGTGGTGGTGGACGGCGTGTTCAGCATGGAGGGCGACCTGGCACCGTTGCCGGAACTTGCCGCCTTGTGCCGCACATACGGGGCGCGGCTCATGGTCGACGACGCCCACGGCATGGGGGTCACCGGCGGAGGCCGGGGCACTGCGGCCCACTTCGGGGCCACCGCCGACGTGGACATCATCATGTCGACCTTCAGCAAGTCGTTCGCGTCACTCGGGGGGTTCGTGGCCGGGGAGCCCGACGTCATCAGCTACGTAAAACACCACGCACGCAGCCTTATCTTCAGCGCGAGCCCCACTCCCGCCAGCACCGCGTGTGCGCTGGCATCGCTGGAAGTAATGCGTACCGAGCCCGAGAGGATCGAGCGCGTGAACCAAACCGGCGCCCGCATGCGTGAGGCATTCCGGCAGATGGGCTTCGACACCGGCAACTCCGTCACGCCCATCGTGCCCATCGTCATCGGCGACGATCAGCGCACCTTCCTCATGTGGAAACTCCTCTTCGAGAACGGGGTGTTCACCAACCCCGTTATCTCGCCGGCTGTGCTGCCCGGGCGTCAGATGCTCCGCACCAGCTACATGGCCACCCACACCGACGCGCAACTCGACCGGGTGCTGGAGGTCTTTGGGGCCGTGGGCCGACAGGTGGGCCTCATCTGAATACGCCGAGGGGCCGGCGTCGGCCGCTTCCGCTACTATTGACGCATGACTCCGCCGGAGGCGGGCCGTAAACGGACAGGCGACCATCGACCGCCGCGCGACTCCAGCCGTCGAAGCTCACGGCTTGGTCAAAGTCTACGCGGGGGGCGCGAGGGCTCTTGACGGCCTTGACCTCGTCATCCCGCAGGGGTCCTTCTTCGGCCTTCTCGGCCCCAACGGGGCGGGAAAGACCACTCTCATAGGAGCCGCAGCCGGGCTGGTGCGGATTCCGGCCGGGCACCTCTCGGTCTTCGGCTTCGACGCGGTGGCCGAGCCCGGCTCGGTGCGGCAGCTCATCGGGCTGGCGCCCCAGGAAGTGCACCTCGACAGGTTTCTCACCTCACGGGAAGGCCTCGTGTACCACGGCCGCTACTTCGGGATGACGAAGAAGGAGGCGGAGGCCCGGGCCACCGAACTGCTCGCTTCCTTCGACCTCTCCGAAAAAGCCGCGGTGCGCCCCAATCGGCTCTCCGGGGGGATGCGCCGACGGCTGCTGATCGCCCGGGCGCTCATGCATCGTCCGCGTGTGCTCGTGCTCGACGAGCCCACGGCGGGGGTCGATGTGGAGCTGCGACACGAGCTCTGGCGCTACCTCCGTCGGCTGCACCGGGAGGAAGAAGCTACCATCCTCCTCACGACCCACTACATCGAAGAAGCCGAGGCGCTCTGCGAACGTATCGCCTTCATACGCGCCGGCCGCATCGTTGCCGAGGGTAGCCCCGCCGACCTCCGGGCACGATACTCGGGAGAGCGGCTGGAAGACGTCTACTACACGTTGATGGGCCCGACTCTTGACCCCCTGCCCGCGGCTGCCGGATCCGGGCCGCCGTTCGATGCCGACCGGGAGATCGGTGACGCACAGACGCTAGATGCCGTTGAGATGGTAGACGCCGGGCCGGCCGGGAGCTTCGGGAGGCTCGACCGCTCGCCGCCCGTGGGCCTCGAGGCTCGCGATCCTGCGCCGGCTCCAGGCCCGGCGCCGGAGGCCGCCTCCGCGCCGCACGGTGTCACGAGACCGGCAGATCCGGCCCCCTCACGCGGGGAAGGTCCACACCCTGATGAGACCGTGCGCGGCCGCGGCATGGGCGCGGCTTTCACGCTCCGCGATCTCACGCTGGTGCGCCGTCGGGCCACGGTGGCGCTCGCGGGACGGGAGGTGCGCCGGGTGTTGACGCTCTGGTCTCAGACCATCGTGCCGCCCGTTCTCACCGCCCTCCTCTACCTCCTGGTATTCGGAGGAGCCCTCGGCGCCCGAGTGCGCCAG
>JBBRDB010000146.1:0-6715 GCA_038204345.1 Thermoleophilia bacterium
CCTGAGCGCGCCAATAGACGTGGTGTCGTGGTCTACCAGGTGACCCTGCGATGAGCGTCCTCGACGTCCGCGGGCTGGTCAAACGCTACGGTCGAGTTACCGCCCTTTCCGGGGTCGATCTCCAGGTCGACGCCGGCGGTATCCACGGGCTGGTGGGCACCAACGGCGCCGGCAAGACTACCCTTCTTCGCATCCTGGCCACCGTACTTCGGGCCGACAGTGGCTCGGTCATCCTAAGTGGCGTGGACGTGCTGTCGCGCCCGCGGGAGGCCCGTTCCCTGTTTGGGTTCATGCCCGATTTCTTCGGGGTGTACGACGACCTGACCGTGGAGGAGTATCTGGATTTCTTCGGAGCGGCGTACGGGCTTCGGCCGTCTCTGCGGGCCCAGCGGATCCCGGAACTCCTAGAGCTCACCCATCTGCAGGGCAAGGCTACCACCGACGTGCAGGACCTCTCCCGCGGCATGCAGCAGCGACTGTGCTTAGCGCGGGCCCTGATCCATGAACCCGTGCTGCTGCTGCTCGACGAGCCCGCTAGTGGACTCGACCCCCGCGGTCGCGCAGAGCTGCGGGACATCCTCAAGCGACTGGCCTCACGTGGCGTCGCCGTGCTGATCTCCTCGCACATCCTGTCGGAGCTCGCCGACATGTGCTCGGCCGTGACCATCATCGAGCAGGGCCGCGCTATCGCATCCGGATCGCCGGAGGAGATCGCCGGGGTCGGCCGGGGCGTGAGGACGCTGTCCGCCCGCCTCGTCGGCGAGGCGGGCCGCTGGCTGGCCGTCATCGCCGTTCAGCCGGGAGTCGTCCGGGTCGAGCCGACGAAGTCGGGTGCCGTGGAGATCGCCTTCGACGGCGACAGCGCGGCGCAGGCAGGGTTGGTGGCGGCGCTCGTCGGGGCCGGCGTACCGCTGGCTGCCCTTGAAGCGCCGCGCGCCCTTGAAGAGGCCTACTTCGAGTCCACGCAGGGGTTGGTGACGTGATGGCTCTGCCGGCGACACTGTCGATGACACTCATACGCGAGAGCGGGGCGTGATGTTCGCGGGCGTGGCGGCACTACTAAGGCGCGAACTGAAGGGTCAGGTGAGGGGCCGACGGGCTCCCGCCACGCTGACCGCGTATCTCGCCATCATGGTGGTCGTTTTGGGGGGCGTCCTGCTGATCAGCGGCACGACATCGGGATCGGGAACCACCGCGGACGCGGGCCAGGTGCTGTTCATCGCTCTCGCCGTGACGCAGACGGCCCTCATCCTGCTGCTCGGCCCCGTCTTCTCGGCGGGCGCCATCGCGGGGGAACGGGAGCGGCAGACCTTCGACATGTTGGTCTGCAGCCGCATCACGTCCGGCGGCATCGTCCTCGGGAAGGTGGCCGGGGCACTCGTCTTCCAGTTGCTGCTCGCGACCTCGTCCCTGCCGCTCATGGCTCTTGCCTATGTCTACGGAGGGGTGGGCCCCGGCACGCTGTTCGCGGTCTACGGCTGGGATGTCCTGCTCATGGTATGGGTGGCGTCGCTGGCCACCGCGACCTCCGCCCTCGTGCGGCGGACGCTGTGGGCGGCCGTGATCTCGTACATCCTGGTGTTTCTCTCTGTCTTCATGACTGGGTTCCTGGAGGTCGTGGTGCAGGCATTACGGTCGGATGCGGGGGGTTCCGAGCAGTCGTTCTACTTCCTCTATCTCAACCCGTTCGCAGGACTCTGGGAGCTGGTGATCCCGGGGGCGCGCGAGGAACTAGCGAACCAAGGGAACCCGGCCTCGTTCGTGCTCTGGGGCGGAGTCTGGCACGCGCTGGTCATCGTGCTTTCCTTGGGCGTCGCTGTGTTCGCCGTCGCGCCGCTCGGCCACCGTTGGGAACGCCGGAAGAGCCGGAGCGTGCCGACTTCCTAGGGTTTCAGCGACGCCTCGCAGCCGGCGACACCTCGCAGCTGGAGACGCCATCGCCGCCGGCGGCGCCGCGGCCGGCACTCTCACCCGAGGACGCCGCGGCAGCCGACTGTCACTGCGGCTTCTGGAGCAGTTCGTACCCCGCGTCTTCCCAAGCGCGAAAACCGCCGGTGAGATTGTAGAGGTTGGTGTATCCGGCCTGGGCCCACACCTTCGCGGCGATCGTGCTCATGCGGTCGCTTTGGCAGTACACGACGATCTTCGCGTTCTTGTCGGCCGGCAGTTCGGATATCTTCTCGGCCGCCTGTTCGTAGTCGATGAAGAGGTCGGTTTGTTCGATCTCTCCCGCATAAGGGACGTGGGTGTTGATCAGCAAGAAATCCTTGTTCTTCAGCATCTCAGCGAGTTGGTCGGGCCCTATCTCGGTGACGGCGGGTGTCTCCGTCGTCACCGTGGCCTCTGGCGCTTGGTCGCTCGAGCAACCCGATAAGGTGAGAGCGGCGATGCTGAGGAGCAGGACAGCCGCCACCAGCAGCGTCAGCAGGCGGGGGAGGGTGCGGCCGAGGGCACCATGAGTCGCGGCGCGGCGTATACGGCGACTGGTGGGATTCGGGGACATATCTGACCTCCGTGGATGTGAATCGTTGATGGGAGCGCAGGGCGCCTTCGATCTGGGGGTGCCTTGAGGCGCCCGCGGACGTGTTCCTGATGGTCCCAGATTATATGCTAGTTTCGCGCGTTCCACCTGAGAACACGGCCGCCACCTCGACGGCGCCGACGGCCGTCGCAGACGCTTCAGCTGCGCCGTCCGGCGATCAGGGTGGCCACGAATATCAGCACGACCACCATGACCATGGTGGGTCCGGAGGCTGTGTCCAGGTAGTAGCTGGCGACGAGGCCGGCGATGGCACCGGTGAGTCCGATGACGATGGCGATGCCCATGAGCCGCCGGAAATCCGAAGCCACGTTGCGTGCGGCTGCGGCAGGGACGATGATCAAGGCGCTCACGAGCACGATCCCCACGATCTTCACGCTCACGGCCACGGTCAGGGCCAGCAGCATCATGAACGCGTAATCCCACGCCACCACCCGAGCGCCCTCGACCAACGCCAAGTCGCGGTTGAACGCGATCTTGATGAGCAGTGTAGAGCGCCGGAACAGCGAGAAGACGACGATCCCGGCAAGACTAAGGCTCAACGCCACGTCCAGGTTGTTCACGGCCAAGACGTCGCCGAACAGGTAGGAGAGCAGGTCGGTCTGATAGCCCTTCTGCAGCCCGATGAGCAGGACTCCCAGAGCCATAGATCCGGAGAAGAACACTCCGATTACCGTGTCCGAGGTCAGCTCGGTGCGCACAGTGAGGAAGGTGATGCCGGCCGCCACCGCCACGCAGAAGACCACCGCCGCCACGACCGGATCGATTCCCAGGAGCACCCCGAGCGCGATACCGGCCAGAGCGGAATGAGAGATGGCGTCGGAGAAGAACGACATCGACCTCAAGGTAACGTAGACTCCCATGACGGCGCACAGAAAACCCACGGTCACTACGGCCACGAGCGCCCGTTGCATGAAGGGGTATTGGAGGAACGGCAGGAGGTCGGTCATGTGCGATGCACCTCCCCCCGTGGGTCGTGCTCGTGCTCGTGATGATGATGGTAGGAGGCGGCGAGGGCGCCGTAGGTCTTCTCCAGGATCTCCGGCTGCAGCACGGTGCCGGGTACTCCGTGGCAGAGGAGTTCCCGGTTGAGGCAGAGCACCTGGTCGGCGTACTTGAAGACGACGTCTAGATCGTGCGACACCATTACGACAGTCAGTTCGCGCTCCGTGCGAATATGGTGGATCAGCTCGTAGAACGTGTCTTCGCCGGCCACGTCCACACCGGCGGAGGGCTCGTCTAGGATAAGGAGGTCCGGATCGAGCAGCAACGCGTAGGCGAGCAAGACCCGCTGGAGTTCCCCCCCGGAGAGGCGCCCGATACGCTGGTCCATGAGGGCCTCAGCGTGAACCCGCTCGAGGGCGTCGAGCACCGTCTGCCGCTTGGCCCTGCGGTTGAGCCAGAACCCGCTCTTCTCCAGGCGCAGAAGCATGATCTCGAAGACGGTTATGGGGAAGGTACGGTCGAAATCCAGCCGCTGCGGCATGTAGCCGATGCGCGAGCGGACGCTCCCGAGGTTGCGGCTGTCTTTGCCGAGGAGCATGACGGTCCCTTCCTGCGGCGAGAGAAGGTTCAACATCGTGCGAACGAGCATGGTCTTGCCCGCCCCATTGGGGCCTATGATCATGGCGGTCTCGCCCTGGTCTACGACGAAGGAGACATGTTCGAAGAGGACGTTGCCCCCCAGGACGAGCGACAGATCCTGCACCAGGACGGCCGCATGGGGGTAGAGTTCGCTCAGGCCGGTGTGCGGGTAGGCGCGCTCCGGCGCAGAGCCGGCCGCGCCGCCACCTACATCTGCGGCGCCGGTGGGGTTCGCGCCACGGCTCACGTCCGCGGCGCCGGGCGGGTTCGCGCCGCCGCTCACGTCCGCGGCGCTCACTGCCCACCGCCGAGAGCCTTGACGAACACGGCGGTGTTGTTCCGCATCAAATCTTCGTACATGGCAGCGGAGACGGTGGCCCCTTCCGGATCGAGTTCATAGACTTTCACCCCGGCCTCGCGGGCGAGTGCCTCGGCGGGACGAGCGGAGAATTGGGGCTCGGAGAACACAGCCGACACCCCCAGCTCTTTGACCAGCCGGACCAGGCCCGCCAGGTACTGGGGTGAGGGCTCCTTCCCGGGGAACTCCTCGATGACGGCCACCTGCTCCAGACCGTAGGCTCGAGCGTAGTACTGGAAGGCGCTGTGAAAGCTCACGAAGCGGCGGTTCGTCAAAGGTGCGAGGGTCGCGCGCACCTCGGAGTCGAGGGCCTCGAGGCGCTTCGAATAGGCATCCGCGCGCTGCTGATAGCCGGCTGCGCCTGTCGGATCGGCGGCGCTCAGAGCCTCGGCGATGTTCCTCACCATGATGCGTGCGTTCGCGACGTCGAGCCATACGTGGGGGTCAACGGCCTCGGGCGCACCGTCCCCCGTGGTCCCGGACGGCAGTGGCACTGGTTCCCCGGGCTTGAGGAACTCTACTCCGTCGGAAGCAACGGCCACAGTGAGGTGGGAGTTGCCCGAGGAGGCCACGAGATCGTCCACCCAGGGCTCCAGGTTCGCGCCGTTGATGATCAGGAGGTCGGCTTCGCTCATGAGACGAGCCTGGGCGGGAGTAAAGCTCACCTGGTGAGGCGACGACCCCGGGGTCAGCAGGTTCTCCAACCTCACCGAATCGCCGGCGACATTGGCCGCGAGCGAGTAGACCACGGGGACGGACGCGACCACGAGAAGCCTGCCGTCGGTTCCGCTTCCGTCCGAGCCCCCGCCCGGGCCGCCGCAGCCGGCTGCAAGCGTCACCGACACGGCAAGGGAAAGCGCTGTGAGCGCCCTGCGCAGGTCACGCTTCATGGAGCTCCTCTCGCGCCTCGCGGCAGCCGGCGCAGACTCCCTTGAGCACGATCTCGTGGGCGCGCACCGAGTGACCCAAGGTGGCGGCCTCGGACGTCATGTCTCGGGTCAGGACGCAGCCGTCGAGGCGCGTGATCCTCGAGCACGTCTCGCACACGAGGTGGTGGTGGTGGCCGCCGAACTCGTCTGCCAGGTCGTATCGGCGTGCTCCGTCCCCGAGGTAGACGTGGGTGAGGATCCCGGCGTCTTCCAGTGAGGCCAGACATCGGTACAGGGCGGAGAGATCCGCCCCGAAACCGATGCGGGAGCCTATTTCCTCGGCCGTGAGTGCGCAGTCGCCGGTTTCGAAAGTCCGCAGGACCGCCCGCTTGAGTGTGGTCGAGCGCCGGCCTCGTTCCCTCAAGGTGCCGACGAGGCGATCGATGTCGAAGGCTGTGCTGGGGTCCACGTGCCGCCTTCCTGGTAGCTCCAGACTGTGGTCATCCGTTGACGATAACATGCGCAATACTATCCTGCGGCACCCCTGGTCAAACCCCGCACGGGCCGGCGGCGGAGTCAGTGCCCAACCGCGGCCGGCCGCCGACTCGGTTGGGCGGGTGCGCCCCGCCGGTTCTATCCCTCGCGGGTGGCCACGACGGGGGGTGAGGCGGGGGGGCCGGTGCGTGGTGGAGGCCCCTCAAAGGCCGCTCGGCGGGCCGGCGTTCGGGTGCCCTGTGGTAGACTCTGCGCTTCCCGAGCGGACAGGAGGTACCATGCGGGAGAACTTCGGCGCCTTCCTTCTCCAGCGCCCGTTGGGAGACAAACCGGGCCATGTGCAGATCGACGATACGACTCTTCGTGACGGCGAGCAGACCGCCGGAGTCGTCTTTGCCACCGAAGAGAAGATGCGTATCGCCAAACTCCTCGACGATGTGGGCGTGTACCAGATCGAGGCGGGCATCCCCACCATGGGAGGTGCGGAGAAGGAGGCCGTGCGGCTGATCGCGGCTATGGACCTCAACTGTAGTGTCCTAGCCTGGAATCGGGCCGTTATCTCCGACGTGCAGGCCTCGCTGGAGTGCGGAGTGGACGCCGTGGCCATCAGCATGTCCGCCAGCGACATCCACATAGAGCACAAGCTGCGACAGAGCCGCGAGTGGGTGCTCGACAGTGTCAAGCGCGCCGTCCTATTCGCCAAGTAGAACAACGTCTACGTGTCGGTGAACGCCGTGGATGCGTCCCGCGCCGACATGGATTTCCTCCTCGCCTTCGCCCGCACGGCTTGGGTGGCGGGCGCCGACCGGATCCGCTTCTGCGACACCCTCGGCATCCTCGATCCCTTCAACACCTTCATGAAGGTAAAGA